>NZ_JBMKHV010000014.1:0-17119 GCF_049238585.1 Enterobacter cloacae complex sp. IR5428
CAAGAGGCCCGAAGGTCCCCCTCTTTGGTCTTGCGACGTTATGCGGTATTAGCTACCGTTTCCAGTAGTTATCCCCCTCCATCAGGCAGTTTCCCAGACATTACTCACCCGTCCGCCACTCGTCAGCAAAGCAGCAAGCTGCTTCCTGTTACCGTTCGACTTGCATGTGTTAGGCCTGCCGCCAGCGTTCAATCTGAGCCATGATCAAACTCTTCAATTTAAGTTTGATGCTCAATGAATTAAACTTCGTAATGAATTACGTGTTCACTCGTTGAGACTTGGTATTCATTTAGTGTCCGAGGACATTAAGAATCCATGTCACTTTGAGTGCCCACACAGATTGTCTGATAAATTGTTAAAGAGCAGTTGCGACGCGCTTCAGCGCTCTGTCGCGAGGTGGCGTATATTACGCTTTCCTCTTTCAGAGTCAACCCGTTATTTCAGGATTTTTTCTCTTCAACCGACCGGGTTGTCTGTGAAGTGATTCACATCCGCCGTGTCGATGGAGGCGCATTATAGGGAGTTCCCGAGCGACCGCAACAGAAAAGTTGCAAAAAAATGACTGACTGCTGTATTCCCCAGCAAAACCCCGCCTTATACCCTTTTACGCACAGAGTTATCCACAATCCATTGACGATCCCGGTGCGATCCCGCTAATTGAACACTATACTAGCGGCAAATATTCCTCTCGCAGACCAACCTGATGACGACACAACGACTTCAACGTGACTGGCGTATCCCAACCGCCGGGCTCGCCGTGCTGGTGTTACTTATGGCAGGTTTCGCACTGCATACGCACTGGAATGCATTTATTCAGTGGTGCCTCGCCGCTCAGATCACCCTGCACCGTTATCTGGTGATGTATTTGCTGCAACTTAATAATCATCAGTACAGCGGTGGGCTGTGGTTGTTAACCGGTGCGTTTCTTTATGGTGTACTCCATGCCGTTGGACCAGGACACGGCAAATTTATCGTCGCCACGTATCTCAGCACCAATAAAGAGAGCCAGCTCGCGGCGCGCGTCGTACCGTTTATCGGTAGCCTGATGCAGGGCGTCAGCGCGATCCTCTTTGTGTTTATCCTGGCGGTTGGATTGAACCTCGCGTCAGGAGATATTAGCACCAGCCGTTGGTACGTCGAGAAAATCAGCGCCTTACTGATTGCCGCCTTCGGTGCGTTTATCATTTATCAGGCGCTCAGCAGCCTGCGTCCGCGCAAAATGGCGATTAGCGCCATCAAGCCGCATCATCAGCATAATGAACACTGTGGCTGCGGCCATCACGGCGTAGGGGTGGATCTGGCTAAAAGCGACTGGAAAACCCGTCTGGGCGTGGTGCTGGCCATTGGCGCACGCCCGTGCAGCGGGGCAATTATGATCCTGATGTTCTCGAATGCGCTCGGTATTATTAGCTGGGGGATTGCTGCTGTGATGACAATGTCGCTGGGAACGGCGCTGTCGATTATGGGGCTGTCGCTGGCAGTACGTTACGCGCGTGAACGCACAGTAGCCTGGTTTAGTGGCGGCACTTCCCTGAACTGGGTAATGCCGATGGTCAAAATAGCCGGAGGAGTTGTTCTGATACTGTTCGCAACTATCCTCTTCCTGACGGTGATCCCCGTCAGCGTCAGCGGCGACTATATCGCCGCAGGATGCTAATAAAAGAAAACCCGCCAGCGGCGGGTTTTTTATCACTCGTTAATTCGCGGATGCTGGTCAACCAGGCGAGAACGTTTTTTCTGAAGCTCTTCAATCTCTGCGTCAATATCTTCAATCTTCTGCTCTACGTTATCGTAGTGCTCGCGCAGGATCTCCTTCGCTTCCTGAATATCGGACGCCGCAGGCGTTGCCCCTTTCAGTGGACGGTTCGCCGTCTCCTTCATAGTAATACCGGTAATCAGGCCAATCACCGCAATAACCATCAGATAGTAAGCAGGCATCATCAGGTTCTGCGTGCTCTCCACCAGTGAAGCAGCAAGCGTCGGCGTCAGGCCCGCAATCAGAACGGAGATATTAAAGGCTGCCGCCAGCGCACTGTAGCGAATATGCGTCGGGAACATTGCCGGTAGCGTAGAAGCCATCACCCCGATAAAGCAGTTGAGGATCACCGCCAGCATCAGCAGACCGGCGAAAATCAGCCCCAGCACATTGCTGTTAATCAGAATAAAGGCCGGGATTGCCAGCGCGAACAGTGCGACGCTACCGAGAATAATGAATGGCTTACGGCCAAAGCGATCGCTCAGCAGGCCCATAATCGGCTGCACGAACAGCATGCCTACCATGATGGCGATAATAATCAGCACACCGTGGTCTTCCGAGTAGTGCAGGTTATGCGACAGATAGCTCGGCATGTATGTCAGCAGCATGTAATAGGTCACGTTGGTGGAAATCACCAGACCGATACAGGTCAGCAGGCTGCGCCAGTGTTTGGTCGCAATCTCCTTGAACGACACTTTCGGGCCATCCTGCAACCCTTCACGGTCGCCCTGCTCCAGCTTTTCAACGTGCTGCTGGAACGCAGGCGTCTCTTCCAGGGCGTGACGCAGGTAAAGACCGATGATGCCAAGCGGCAGCGCCAGGAAGAACGGAATACGCCAGCCCCAGTCGAGGAAGTTCTCTTCACCCACTACGGTTGAAATCAGAACCACAACTCCCGCGCCCATGACAAACCCGGCAATCGAACCAAAGTCGAGCCAGCTGCCCATAAAGCCGCGTTTTCGATCCGGAGAATACTCAGCGACAAAAATCGATGCACCGGTATATTCGCCGCCAACGGAGAAGCCCTGCGCCATCTTACAGATCAACAGCAGGATCGGTGCCCATATACCAATGGTCGCATAGGACGGAATAAGGCCGATACAGAATGTACTTATCGACATGATGACAATAGTAATAGCCAAGATCTTCTGGCGACCATATTTATCACCCAGCATGCCGAAGAACAGGCCACCGAGAGGGCGAATAAGGAAGGGAACAGAGAACGTACCCAGCGCGGCAATCATCTGCAAGCTGGGATCGGCACCGGGGAAGAACACTTTACCAAGCGCATAGGCAACAAAGCCGTAGACACCAAAATCGAACCACTCCATCGCATTACCGAGCGAGGCCGCCGTAATCGCTTTGCGCAGTTTCGCATCATCAATAATGGTGACATCGCGCAGCGTGATGGGTTTTACTTTTTTCCTTCTAAGCATAGCTTTCCTCGTAGACTCAGCCCCGTCCGTTTCACAGCGCATTTGCAAGCTGTGAACCAGAGATCCGCTCCATGCGAATCTCCTTATTCAAGCGTAGCAGGTTTACTTACATTGACGTTTTACCTCAATACAACCGAACCTGTTGACGCCTGTCTGGGCAGTTAAAGACCTTTTTACCCTACCAGCGTTTATATATGTGATCAACTTCACATATATTTTTCCGGTTCGTAAGTTGGCTTCAGGTTTTGTCAATTCACGATAAATAAGGTCATTCTCACCCCCTTTATCAAGCACATCTTAACACCCGTTATTATTCCTCTTAAAACAAAAAACAATCACATTTCTTCACATCGAATTTACACAAAATTTAATTATTAACAGCGGGCATTCCTGTTTACATTCAATATGTGACGCAGATAACTAAAACAGTGTTTTATTTTCATTGAATCGCAATTCCAAAGATCGCATGATAAACCCGAACACAATATCCCAGCGGCTTTCAAATGAAGGAATGCTAAGCACCTGAATTTCGCTTTACAGCATAAGTAACGAATCGATTGGTCTTCAAAAAAGGCAATCATTTGAATTTGTTGATCTATTTTTTGAGATTTCCGCCAGCCACGCGGGCGAGATGTGAGGGTTAATGATGAAGATTAAAGCAACAATAGAACGCATCCCGGGCGGGATGATGCTGGTCCCGCTGGTACTTGGCGCGATATTAAATACGCTGGCCCCGAATACCGGTGCTTATTTTGGCGGTTTTACAAAAGGTATGATCACCGGAACGGTACCGATTCTGGCAGTCTGGTTCTTTTGCATCGGCGCATCTATTAATTTACGTGCAACTGGTACGGTATTACGTAAATCAGGGACGCTGGTCATTACTAAAATTGCGGTCGCCTGGGTCGTTGCCATGATCTGCGCGATGTTCATTCCGGAGAATGGCATACAGACCGGATTCTTCGCCGGATTATCCGTTCTGGCCATTGTTTCAGCAATGGATATGACCAACGGCGGTCTCTATGCCAGCCTGATGAATCAATATGGCACCAAAGAAGAATCAGGCGCGTTCGTGCTGATGTCCCTGGAGTCGGGTCCGCTGATGACCATGCTGATTCTGGGTTCTGCCGGCCTTGCCTCCTTTGAACCCCACCATTTTGTCGGGGCGATCCTGCCGTTCCTGATTGGTTTTGCGCTAGGCAACCTCGATCACGATCTGCGCGATTTCTTCAGCAAAGCCACCCCGGTACTGATCCCGTTCTTCGGCTTCGCGTTGGGCAATACCATCAATCTGAACGTGATTCTGGAAACCGGCCTGCTGGGTATTGTGCTGGGTGTTGCCGTCATCGTCATCACGGGTATTCCGCTAATTATTGCAGACCGCGTCATTGGGGGCGGTAACGGAACCGCAGGTGTGGCCGCCTCGTCGGCCGCAGGCGCTGCGGTAGCTAACCCGGTGATTATCGCCCAGATTAACCCGGCCTTTGAACCAGTGGCGGCTTCCGCCACGGCCCTGGTTGCCGCCAGCGTGATTGTGACGGCGATTCTGGTCCCGATCATCACGGCGCTGTACGCCAGACGTTTTGGACAGGTTCCGGAGACCCAGGCAGAGCCGAAAGCGGTAGAAATGCACCACTAAGCCGTTCGCCCCCTCCTTAAAAAGAGGGGGCAATCACGCACTAAATATCTCTTCCACCATGCCATCCACCAGCCGTTTTGCCGAACAGAGTCTCGGCATACCCAGCGCGACCGTTTGCCAGCTCTGCGTCACTGACCAGCTCACCGGATGTTTATCCGCCTGACACCAGTCCCCCAGCCAGCCAAGCATATCTTTATAATCCATCAGACCAGGAGAAGCGGGCGTCGTCAGCCACTGATGGTAAAAATGCCGGGTGGTGGGAGAAGCATTAATCCCCTGTGCCAGATAGTTTGCGGCCATGCTGCGCAGGTTATCTTTCAGCATGGCCGCCACATCACTATTCGCCAGACGACAGGCATCGCCAAACGCGCCCCAGCGCAACTCTTCCAGCACGATAAAGCAGCGGCCAGCCAGCGACCAGCCGTCATACTGCCCGGCTCGCCAGCGGGTAAAAATTTGCTCGCTGTGCTCACCCGCCTGAACCGTAAGGCCGCGCTGCGCGAGCGCTTTCTCTTTATAGGCGGCACGCTGGTTGAAATGTGCGGAGAGCGCCTCGTACTGTTGCAACAATCCGGAAGGTTGAGGGAGGCGTGGATTAACCTGCTGGCGCAGGGCTACCAGCTTGTCGGACATGCGGGTCAGCGCCAGGTGTCCAGGGTCGAGCATACCGGCCAGTTTCTCCGCCAGACCCAGCCGCAGTGCTGCATTTTCGTTGAGCATTCCCGCCATTGCCCATGGCCGCAACCGGGTCTGCGTAACGATCTCCTGCGTCAAACGCTCACGAAATTGCAGTTGCTGTGGCCCCAGGAGGGTGTGACGAGCAGCATCCGCCCCCTGGACCAAATCGACCATAAATTTTGGATGAATACACTCCAGCGTCCGCCCGGGACCGTCCAGTAGCTGTGTTGTCATGGTTGCTCTGCCGCGAATAAGGTTTGAATATCATCGCGTAACAGTCGGGTATCTTCCTGAATCCACGCCGCTGTGGTCATACTTTGCTTCAACAACTGGCTAAGCGCCCGGGTTGAATGCTCATTCTGCTGCCGCACGGCAAGGCTATCACGCAAGCTTTCCTGTAACCCGGTCAGGCACAACGAAAACTCTGCAAAGAACGTTGCCATACCTGCCGTAACAGAGACATCGACCTGCGCGGCCAAAGCTTTACGTATTTGATCGCAAAACTGATCGGTATGCTGCGTAAATTTGCCATGAAGCTGAGCGATATCGATGACATATCGGGTGCGCGTCTCCACATACGCTTCCCAGCCCCAGCCGGGATGATTGAGCCAGCGCGAGACGGTATTACGTACGCTGCCCGCCCCTGCAGGCTGACTGGCGGGAGGGGTGTCCTGCACAATGGCATCATTAAATAAGCCGCGCGTATTGAAGTTAAGCTGGTTTGCCTGAAACGCCGGAAAGCTAATCCGCGCCCGAAAGCCGGCATGACTGAGCTGTTCCTTAATTTGCATCTCGATGGGGCGCATCGCCTCATTCAACGATCGGGCGAGCGTAGACTCCAGCTGATCGAAGCGTAACGCCAGCTCCCGGCTAATTCTGCTCTGCGCATTCAGCAAAATCTGCTCGCATGACGATCGGATCTTGCTCAGGACAATCTGTGCCTGCCCTTCATCGTCAAGCACCAGTTGCTGGTTCCCATCCGTGTCGTCTGTACGCATGCTGGATGGCTCGCGCCCGGCTAAATCAAGAATTAACGGGCGGCTAAACATGTCGTCCAGCGCCTGGTGAAGTTCGCCTTTCTGACTAAGCAGAAATGCATCCGCTGCGTTGAGCGCCTCTTCAACTTCATGCTGGACCTCATCGCTCACTACGCTCTGCCGCTGACGCAGCATCGCCATGTCCTCTTCCAGGCGCTTAATATTCCGCTCCAGCTCATCAAAGGCGACCGTCAGTCCCTGATGGCGAAAATCCAGGTATTCTCTGGCATTTTGCGCATAGTTCAGCAGCTTATGCGATGCCGACCGCAGGGCGAACAGCGAGGCGTTGGCGTAAGCCGCGTAAATCAGCTTGCGGATGGGCTGTTCGAACAGCGAATCCTCCCACAGCAGATCCGCCGCATGGCGAATATGGTCACTATCGTCGAGATCGGCCGTACGCCAGCGGCGGCCCAGCGCGGCCTCGGCAAAATCCTGCACCCAACGCTGATCCTGATGATCGGGAAGCCGCCCATGGGTGTTCATCTCATAGCGGGCGCGGTTTGCCAGGTAGGCCCACATGGAAGAGACCGGATAAATTTGTCCCGGAGAAATATTCCCTTTCATCAGCGTGCCGGAAATCATCGCCCGTACCTGCTCTTCATCGTCGCTGTTACGATCTTTCTGATCGAATTTGTTGACCAGGGCGTAAAGCGGCACGGATTTCCCCGCCGCCGAAATTGCCTGACGAACCTCGGCGTCGGAAATGGATTTAAGCTGGGTATAGTCCATCACCGCCAGCACGGCAGAGGCGCGCGCCAGCTGCTCGCTGAGCATTTTTTGCAGGTGCGGCTGACCGGCCTCGTTCGGCCCCGGCGTGTCAAGCAGCGTCAGTTGCCCCAGGTGCGCATCCAGACCGGCGAGGTGCACAAATTCCACCTCAATCACCGGAATATGTTCAATCGCGGCGTACTCAGAAAAAGGAAACTCCACGCCCAGCGCCTGAGAAAGCCGCACCAGATCGTTCAGGCTTTTCAGACAATGAAAGATGGGCTCCGCGCCCAGGTGATGTTTTCCGAACGCCTCACCTCTTTCGATGCGCTCCAGCAGCGTATTCATGTCCTTGTCGATTTCCAGACGCCGCGCCAGCTTGCCGCGATCTTTATCGCACAATTTCGTCTGCAACTGGGAAATCAGGGTATCAATGGGCGCAACGTGCAAAAAATGCAGCACCGGCTCCTTCTGGCCCGGCGTATGGCGGATCAGCGTGGGCAGCGCCGTCATCGGACGATTGCGGTTCGGCAGCACTTCCGTGCCCACAATCGCATTAATGGTGGTCGATTTTCCCGCTTTCATGGTACCCACAATCGCCAGCACCATTTCGAGGCGGGTTATTTTGCGTAATTCGTTATTCAGCAACGCCTGCTGAGCGTCGACACCCCGCGCGCTAAAATGTAATGGCAAAACGTTGTTATTAACGCCGCTCATGGCAGCGGCTGTGCTATCCAGCTTTGCAATCGGCATTGATTTTAATGAATCAAGATTGTTCAGAGCCAGCTGTAACAAACGTTCGGCTTCCTGGCTTAATTCAAATATGGTCTGTGTGTGCATGATAAAAGCCTTCCCTTAACGCAAATTTATTACTTTTATTAAGCCACGTTTTTTTAATTATACTGTTCAGGCTTATATGATCACGTATGGAAAACATGTTCATTTAATACAAGTAACTGAAGATAATGAGAATTTAAATCTCACCCTTCTAATACGTGTAAAACATCCCTCTGGTCAGAAGACCAAAAGTAAATAGACAAAACGCATTTTCAGGAAACATCAGGAGATATCATCGTTATTTACCCACCAAAAAAGAGAGGTATTCCCTGACACCAAAAGATGTATAGCATCAGAAAGGATAGATAAATAACGGCTTGTTCCTTCACCTTATCCGAAATGGCACAGCGTAGCAATTTGCTGTAATAAAATATTCGATATATTTATCATCATAACGATCACTGCCGTGCAGGGCATAAGCTTCCCTTAATTCACTGACAGTTCGTGTCATCTTTTACGCATTTTTGCGCTATTTTTCTAAAACAATATCACCGACAAAAGTGGGGATTTGCGTTATACTCGCTGCCTTTTTCGGCACACTGCCGTCATTTAGCTGGCGTTTTCCAGCGTGTTAACACTTTTGAGGATACCAACATGCAACTTCCACACTGCCCGAAATGCAATTCTGAATACACCTATGAAGACAATGGCATGTTCGTTTGCCCGGAATGCGCCCATGAATGGAACGATGCGGAGCCTGCGCAGGACAGCGATACGCTGATTGTGAAAGACGCGAACGGCAACCTGCTGTCAGACGGCGACAGCGTTACCGTTGTGAAAGATCTGAAGGTAAAAGGCAGTTCTTCCATGCTGAAGATTGGTACCAAAGTGAAAAACATCCGTCTTGTTGAAGGCGATCATAATATCGATTGCAAAATTGACGGCTTCGGTCCGATGAAACTGAAATCTGAGTTCGTGAAAAAGAACTGATTGACCCGCCCGGTGACGCTTCGCTTACCGGGCGTTCGGGAACTACACTTAACGGGCTTTTCTTACGTGAGGTAAAGATTATGCCGTTAAGTCCCTACATCTCTTTCGCCGGCAACTGTGCGGAGGCCACCGCCTTCTATCAGCAGGCCCTTGGCGCAGAACTCCTCTACAAAATCACCTTCGGCGAAATGCCTAAAGACGAAAACAGCGAAGAAGGCTGTCCGTCCGGCATGAACTTCCCGGATACCGCCATCGCCCACTCTAACGTCCGCATCGCGGGCAGCGACATTATGATGAGCGACGGGATACCGCCTGGCAGCAGCGCGCAATACGCGGGTTTCACACTGGTGCTCGACACCCAGGATGTGTCGGAAGGCAAGCGCTGGTTCGACAACCTCGCCGATGGCGGCAATATTGAAATGGCCTGGCAGGAGACCTTCTGGGCGCACGGATTCGGCACTGTGACCGACAAATACGGCGTGCCGTGGATGATTAACGTCGTTAAATCGTAGGCTGGATAAGCGCAGCGCATCCGGCAACAGCGTCCGGTGGCGCTGCGCTGGCCGGGCCTACGGTGATTGTCATCAAATCCCCCTCAACTCTTCAAACTCCCGCAACCAACACTTAACCTGAATGTCATATTGATACGCCAGCATGAGGCCACATTTATCGTGAGGCCCAGCACATGCAAACTGTCATTCGCGTCGAGAAACTGAGCAAAACCTTCCATCACAACAAGGCGCTGCATGCCGTTGATCTGACCGTCCAGCAGGGCGAAATGGTGGCGCTGCTGGGGCCATCCGGTTCAGGAAAATCCACCCTTCTTCGTCACTTAAGCGGCCTCATTACCTGTGACAAAACGCCGGAAAGCCGCGTCGAGCTGCTGGGTAACACCGTGCAACATGCGGGGCGTCTGGCGAGCGATATTCGCAAAAGCCGCGCGCAGACGGGCTATATCTTTCAGCAGTTCAACCTTGTGAACCGCCTGACGGTGCTCGAGAACGTGCTGATTGGCGCGCTCGGCAGCACCCCGTTCTGGCGCACCTGCCTGCGCTGGTTCTCCCCTTCCCAGAAACAAGAAGCCTTACAGGCGCTGACCCGCGTCGGCATGGCGCATTTTGCCCACCAGCGCGTCTCAACGCTCTCCGGCGGACAGCAGCAGCGCGTCGCCATCGCCCGCGCCCTGATGCAGAAAGCCAAAATCATTCTGGCCGATGAGCCTATCGCCTCGCTGGATCCGGAATCGGCCCGCATCGTGATGGAAACCCTGCGCGACATCAACCAGAACGACGGCATCACCGTGGTGGTGACGCTGCATCAGGTGGATTACGCCCTGCGCTACTGCGAGCGCATCGTCGCCCTGCGTCAGGGCCACGTGTTCTTCGATGGCGCCAGCCATCAGTTTGATAACGAACGTTTTGATCATCTCTACCGCAGCGTAAACCGCGTCGAAGAACGCGCGCAGGCTGCTTAACGCCCCGATAACGAGGAATGGAAATGAACTACAAAGCCGTTGCCGCGCTGGCCTTCACCAGCATGTTCAGCATCAGCACCCTGTTAAGCCCGGCCTGGGCAGAGGAACAGGAAAAAGCGTTGAACTTTGGCATCATTTCAACGGAATCACAGCAAAACCTGAAGCCGCAGTGGGAACCGTTCCTGAAAGATATGGAAACCAAACTGGGGATCAAAGTGAACGCCTTCTTCGCCCCGGACTACGCGGGCATTATCCAGGGAATGCGCTTCAACAAAGTCGACATCGCCTGGTACGGCAACCTCTCTGCCATGGAAGCGGTAGATCGCGCCAACGGCCAGGTCTTTGCCCAGACCGTTGCAGCAGACGGCTCCCCGGGCTACTGGAGCGTGCTGATCGTTAACAAAGACAGCCCGATCAACAACCTCAACGATATGCTCGCCAAACGCAAAGAGCTGACCTTTGGTAACGGCGACCCGAATTCTACGTCCGGCTTCCTCGTCCCGGGTTACTACGTCTTCGCGAAAAACAACATCTCCGCCAGCGACTTCAAGCGCACGGTTAACGCCAGCCACGAAACCAACGCCCTGGCCGTAGCGAACAAGCAGGTAGACGTTGCCACCAACAACACTGAAAACCTCGACAAGCTGAAGACCTCCGCGCCGGACAAGCTGAAAGCGCTGAAGGTGATCTGGAAATCGCCATTGATCCCGGGCGACCCGATTGTGTGGCGTAAAAACCTCTCCGAAAGCACCAAGGACAAGGTCTACGACTTCTTTATGAACTACGGCAAAACGCCGGAAGAGAAAGCGGTGCTGGCGCACCTGGGCTGGGCACCGTTCCGCGCGTCCAGCGATTTGCAGCTGGTGCCGATTCGCCAGCTGGCGCTGTTTAAACAGATGCAGGGCGTGAAGGACAACAAAGGTCTGAAGGAAGAAGAGAAGACCAGCAAAGTGTCGGAAATTCAGGCGCAGCTGGACGATCTCGACCGCCTGACCGCCGCGCTCGGGGCGATGACCAGCGTGAATAAAGCGGTGCAGTAACTCAAGTCCCCTCTCCCACAGGGAGAGGGAGAACAGATTAAGGAGCCAACATGCAAACCATCACCCTCCCGCCGCCAAAGCGCAGCTGGTTCTCGCTCATAAGCTGGGCCGTTCTGCTGGCGGTGCTCGTTATCTCCTGGAAGGGCGCGGAGATGGATCCGCTGCTGCTCTTCAGGGACTCGGGCAACATGGCGACCTTCGCCGCCGACTTCTTCCCACCTGACTTCAGCCAGTGGCAGGACTACCTCAGTGAAATGGCCACCACCCTGCAAATCGCCGTCTGGGGCACCGCCCTCGCCGTGATCCTCTCCATTCCGTTTGGCCTGATGAGCGCCGAAAACATCGTGCCTTGGTGGATCTACCAGCCGATGCGTCGCCTGATGGACGCCTGTCGCGCCATCAACGAAATGGTCTTTGCGATGCTGTTCGTGGTCGCCGTCGGCCTGGGTCCGTTCGCTGGCGTGATGGCGCTGTTCATCCACACCACCGGCGTACTCTCCAAGCTGCTCTCCGAAGCGGTTGAAGCCATCGAGCCCGGCCCGGTGGAAGGCATCCGCGCAACCGGCGCGAACAAAATCGAAGAGATCCTCTACGGCGTCCTGCCGCAGGTCATGCCGCTGCTCATCTCCTATTCGCTATACCGCTTCGAGTCCAACGTTCGCTCCGCCACCGTGGTCGGCATGGTGGGCGCAGGCGGTATTGGCGTCACCCTGTGGGAAGCGATTCGCGGTTTCCAGTTCCAGCAAACCTGCGCATTGATGGTGCTTATCATCGTCACCGTCAGCCTGCTGGATTTCCTCTCTCAACGCTTGCGTAAGCACTTCATCTGAGAAGCGAGGCTTTGATTGGTATGCACTTATCCAGACATCCGACCAGTTACCCTACCCGCTGGCAAGAGATTGCGGCAAAGCTCGAAGTGGAGCTGCGCACGCACTATCGGTGCGGCGACTACCTGCCTGCCGAGCAGCAGCTTGCCGACCGCTACGAAGTGAATCGCCACACCCTGCGTCGCGCCATCGATCAGCTGGTGGAACGCGGCTGGGTCCAGCGTCGTCAGGGCGTCGGCGTGCTGGTGCTGATGCGCCCGTTTGACTACCCGCTCAATGCTCAGGCGCGTTTTAGCCAGAACCTGCTCGATCAGGGCAGCCACCCCACCAGCGAAAAGCTGCTGTCTGTCCTGCGCCCGGCCTCCCGCCACGTAGCGGACGCGCTGGGGATTCAGGAGGGCGACAACGTCGTTCACCTGCGCACGTTGCGCCGGGTGAACGGCGTGGCGGTCTGTCAGATCGACCACTACTTCGCGGACCTCTCCCTCTGGCCCGTGCTGCAACATTTCGCCAGCGGTTCCCTGCATGATTTTCTTCAGGAGGCGACGGGTATCGCGCTCAAACGCACCCAGACGCGCATCAGCGCCCGCCGTGCGCAGGCTAAAGAGAGCAAGGTACTGGAGATCCCCAACATGGCCCCGCTGCTCTGCGTGCGCACCCTCAACCACCGTGACGGCGACGTCAACGCAACGGAATACTCCGTCAGCCTGACCCGCGCCGACATGATTGAATTTACCATGGAGCACTGAATGCACTTCGACACCTCCACTCGTCAGCGCTGGATGCGCGTGCTGGCCCACAGCCAGCCTGCTGCGCTGGCTGCCCGCATGAACGCGCTTGGCCTGACGCCGGACTACGACACGATCCGCGCGCCGGAGATCGGCCTGGTGCAGATCCAGGCACGCATGGGCGGCACCGGCGAGCGCTTCTTCGCCGGCGATGCCACCCTCACCCGCGCGGTGATCCGCCTGAGCAGCGGCACGCTGGGCTACGGCTACGTACTTGGGCGCGACAAAACGCACGCCGAGCGCTGCGCCGTGATCGACGCGCTTTTACAGGAACAGCCGCATTTTCAGACCTTAATGGAAACCCTTATTGCCCCGCTGGAAGCTGACCGCGCCGCACGCCTTGCCGCGCGTCAGGCCGAAGTGAATACCAGCCGGGTCGACTTCTTTACGCTCGTTCGCGGAGACAACGCATGACGCTTCAACCTGCCTTTACCCTGGCCGTCCAGGATGCCCAACAGAGTTTCCGTCGCCTGCTGAAAGCCATGAGCGAGCCCGGCGTGATCGTCTCGCTGCACCAGCTTTCGCAGGGCTGGCTGCCGCTGAATCTCGCCTCTACCAGCGTGCTGCTGACGCTGGCGGACAACGACACGCCGGTATGGCTGTCAGGGGCATTGCTGAACGATATCGCCAACCAGAACCTGCGCTTTCATACCAACGCGCCGCTGGTCGAGCAGCCCCAGCAGGCGGTCTTCGCCGTGGCAGACGAGCAAATCAGCCACGAGCAGCTTAACGCCCTGAGCGAAGGCAGCGCCGTCGCCCCGGAAACCAGCGCCACGCTGATTTTGCAGGTCTCCAGCCTGAGCGGTGGTCGCATGCTTCGCCTGACGGGTGCAGGCATCGCCGACGAGCGGATGGTCGCCCCCCAGCTGCCGGAGTGCATCATCCATGAGCTGACCGAGCGCCCGCATCCGTTCCCGCTCGGTATCGACCTGATCCTGACCTGCGGCGAGCGCCTGCTGGCGATCCCGCGAACCACTCACGTGGAGGTGTGCTGATGTACGTTGCCGTCAAAGGGGGCGAGAAGGCGATCGCCGCCGCCCATGCCTTGCAGGCGCACAGACGCCGGGGGGATGACGCTCTTCCCGAGCTGAGCGTCGCCCAGATTGAACAGCAGTTAAATTTGGCCGTCGACCGCGTGATGACCGAAGGCGGCATCGCGGACCGTGAGCTGGCGGCGCTGGCGCTGAAACAGGCCAGCGGCGATAACGTGGAAGCCATCTTCCTGCTGCGCGCTTACCGCACAACGCTTGCGAAGCTGGCGGTGAGCGAGCCGGTAAATACGGCGGAAATGCGTTTAGAGCGCCGTATTTCTGCGGTGTATAAAGATATTCCTGGCGGCCAGCTGCTTGGCCCCACCTACGACTACACCCATCGTCTGATGGACTTCGCTCTGCTGGCAAACGGTGAAACACCGCAGCTCAGCGCCTCTGATGCTGAACAAGACGCCTCCCCGCACGTCTTTAGCCTGCTGGCAAACCAGGGGCTGGCGAAGGCGGAAGAAGACACCGGCAGCACACCGGATGACATCACCCGCACGCCGCCGGTCTATCCCTGTTCGCGCTCGTCCCGTCTGCAACAGCTGATGCGCGGCGACGAAGGCTATCTGCTGGCGCTGGCCTACTCCACGCAGCGCGGCTACGGGCGCAACCACCCGTTCGCGGCAGAGATCCGCAGCGGCTATCTCGATGTCGAAATTGTGCCAGAAGAGCTGGGGTTTGCGGTGAACATCGGCGAACTGCTGATGACCGAGTGCGAAATGGTCAACGGTTTTGTCGCGCCAGAAAATGAAGATCCACACTTTACCCGCGGCTACGGGCTGGTGTATGGCCTGAGCGAGCGCAAGGCGATGGCGATGGCGCTGGTTGACCGTGCGCTCCAGGCGCCGGACTACGGCGAGCATATTGCAGGCCCGGCACAGGACGAAGAGTTCGTGCTGGCCCACGCGGATAACGTTGAGGCCGCGGGCTTTGTCTCGCACCTCAAGCTGCCGCACTACGTCGATTTCCAGGCCGAACTGGAACTGCTGAAACGCCTGCAACGGGAGCGCGCCAATGGCTAACTTAAGCGGCTACAACTTTGCCTATCTGGACGAGCAAACTAAACGCATGATCCGCCGCGCCATCCTTAAGGCTGTGGCGATCCCCGGCTACCAGGTGCCGTTCGGCGGCCGCGAAATGCCGATGCCCTACGGCTGGGGCACCGGCGGTATTCAAATCACCGCCAGCGTGATTGGCGAAGCGGACGTGCTGAAGGTCATCGACCAGGGGGCAGACGACACCACCAACGCCGTGTCGATCCGCAACTTCTTTAAGCGCGTAACGGGCGTCAACACCACTGAAAAAACCGAAGACGCGACGCTGATCCAGACCCGTCACCGCATTCCGGAGACCCCGCTGACGGAAGATCAGATTTTGATTTTCCAGGTGCCGATCCCGGAGCCGCTGCGCTTTATCGAGCCGCGGGAAACCGAAACCCGCACCATGCACGCCCTGGAAGAGTACGGGATCATGCAGGTCAAACTGTATGAGGACATCGCCCGCTTCGGCCATATCGCCACCACCTACGCCTACCCGGTGAAGGTGAACGGCCGCTACGTGATGGACCCGTCGCCGATCCCGAAATTCGATAACCCGAAGATGGACATGATGCCCGCCCTGCAACTTTTTGGTGCCGGACGTGAAAAACGCATCTACGCCGTACCGCCGTTTACCCGCGTAGAGAGCCTGGATTTCGACGATCACCCGTTTACGGTGCAGGAGTGGGACGAGCCGTGCGCCATCTGCGGATCCAAACACAGCTATCTGGATGAAGTGGTGCTGGACGACACGGGCAAACGGATGTTTGTCTGCTCCGACACCGATTACTGCCGCCAACAGAGCGAGGCGAACAGCCAATGAAACCGCTGCTTTCGGTTAACAACCTGACTCACCTTTATGCGCCGGGCAAAGGCTTTAGCGACGTGTCGTTTGAGCTGTGGCCGGGCGAAGTGCTGGGCATTGTCGGCGAGTCCGGCTCCGGTAAAACCACCCTGCTGAAGTCCATCTCCGCGCGCCTGACGCCGCAGAATGGCGACATTTTGTATGAGGGCGCATCGCTGTACGGCATGAGCGAAGCCGAGCGCCGCCGCCTGCTGCGCACCGAGTGGGGCGTGGTGCATCAGCACCCGATGGACGGCCTGCGCCGTCAGGTGTCAGCGGGGGGCAACATCGGTGAACGGCTGATGGCCACCGGCGCACGCCACTACGGCAATATCCGCGCCACGGCGCAGCACTGGCTGGAGGAAGTTGAAATCCCCGCCTCGCGCATAGACGACCTGCCGACCACCTTCTCCGGCGGCATGCAGCAGCGTTTACAGATTGCCCGCAATCTCGTCACCCATCCGAAGCTGGTGTTTATGGACGAACCGACCGGCGGGCTGGACGTATCCGTGCAGGCTCGCCTGCTCGACCTGCTGCGCGGCCTGGTGGTGGAGCTGAACCTGGCGGTGGTGATTGTCACCCATGATTTAGGCGTCGCGCGCCTGCTGGCGGACCGTCTTCTGGTGATGAAGCAGGGTCAGGTGGTGGAAAGTGGGTTAACCGACCGGGTGCTCGACGATCCCCATCATCCGTACACCCAGCTGCTGGTGTCGTCGGTGTTGCAGAACTGAGGGCGCTGTTGCCGGGTGGCGCTGCGCTTACCCGGCCTACGAACAGCGCACCTGTAGGCCGGGTAAGGCGAAGCCACCACCCGTCAAAACGAACACCGCACCCGTAGGCCGGGTAAGGCGAAGCCACCACCCGGCAAAAAGAACACCGCACCCGTAGGCCGGGTAAGGCGAAGCCGCCACCTGGCAAAACGAACAGCGCACCCGTAGGCCGGGTAAGGCGAAGCCACCACCCGGCAAAACGAACACCGCACCCGTAGGCCGGGTAAGGCGAAGCCGCCACCCGGCAAAACGAATCGCGAGGCAAAAATGATCCACGTTGA
>NZ_JBMKHV010000014.1:17129-107226 GCF_049238585.1 Enterobacter cloacae complex sp. IR5428
AAACGGTGTCCGCCTGCCGGTACTGCAAAATGCCTCATTAGAGGTCAGCAACAGCGAATGCGTGGTGCTGCATGGCCATTCCGGCAGCGGAAAATCCACCCTGCTGCGCTCCCTGTATGCCAACTACCTGCCGGACGAAGGCCATATTCATATCCGCCATAACAATGAATGGGTCGATCTGGTCCAGGCTCCCGCGCGCAAGGTGCTGGAAGTACGCCGCTCGACGATCGGCTGGGTCAGCCAGTTCCTGCGGGTGATCCCGCGGATCTCTGCCCTGGACGTGGTCATGCAGCCCCTGCTGGATCTCGGCGTGCCGCGCGAAACCTGCGCCGCTAAAGCCGCCAGCCTGCTGACGCGTCTCAACGTACCGGAGCGTCTGTGGCACCTCGCCCCGTCGACCTTTTCCGGCGGCGAACAGCAGCGCGTGAACATCGCCCGCGGCTTTATCGTCGATTACCCGATTTTACTTCTGGATGAACCCACCGCCTCGCTCGACAGTAAAAACAGCGCAGCGGTGATGGAACTGATCGAACAGGCCAAAGCGCGCGGCGCGGCGATCGTCGGGATCTTCCACGACGACGCCGTACGCCATCGCGTGGCGGACAGACTGCACCCGATGGGGACAAACGTATGATTATCAATAACGTCAGGCTGGTACTGGAAAATGAAGTCGTGAACGGCTCGGTTGAGGTCCGGGACGGTGTCATCCGCGCCTTTGCTGAAACCCAGAGCCGCTCACCGGACGCGATGGATGGCGAAGGCGGTTGGCTGCTGCCGGGGCTGATTGAGCTGCATACCGATAATCTTGATAAATTTTTCACGCCCCGCCCGAAGGTCGACTGGCCCGCGCATTCAGCGATGAGCAGCCACGACGCGCTGATGGTCGCCAGCGGCATCACCACGGTGCTGGACGCGGTGGCGATCGGCGACGTGCGCGACGGCGGCGATCGGCTGGAGAACCTGGAGAAGATGATCAACGCCGTGGAGGAGACGCAAAAGCGCGGCCTCAACCGCGCCGAGCACCGCCTGCACCTGCGCTGCGAGCTGCCGCACCACACCACCCTGCCGCTGTTTGAAAAGCTGGTGGGCCGCGAGCCGGTCTCGCTGGTTTCCCTGATGGATCACTCGCCGGGGCAGCGCCAGTTCGCCAACATTGAAAAGTATCGCGAATACTATCAGGGCAAATACGCGCTCAATGATGCCGAGATGGCGCGCTATGAAGAAGAGCAGCTCCAGCTTGCAGCGCGGTGGTCGCAGCCGAATCGCCTCTCCATTGCCGCGATGTGCCGTGACCGTAATATTGCCCTGGCCAGCCATGATGATGCCACGCACGACCATGTTCGCGAATCCCACCAGCTTGGGAGCGTAATCGCCGAATTTCCCACCACGTTCGAGGCGGCAGAGGCATCGCGTAAGCATGGCATGAACGTGCTAATGGGTGCGCCGAACATCGTGCGCGGCGGGTCACACTCCGGCAACGTGGCGGCAAGCAAGCTCGCCTCCCTTGGCCTGCTGGATATCCTCTCATCTGACTATTACCCCGCCAGCCTGCTGGACGCGGCCTTCCGCGTCGCGGACGACGAAGGCAATAGCTTCACGCTGCCGCAGGCGATTCGTCTGGTGACGAAAAACCCGGCCTCGGCGCTTAATCTTCACGATCGCGGGGAAATTGCCGAGGGGAAACGGGCCGATCTGGTGCTGGCGCACCGTAAGGGCGAGCACATTCATATCGACCACGTCTGGCGTCAGGGAAAAAGGGTGTTCTGATGGGAAGACTCATCTGGTTAATGGGCCCGTCCGGCTCCGGGAAGGACAGCCTGCTGTCGGCGTTACGGCAGCGGGAACACTCACAGCTGTTGGTGGCGCACCGCTATATCACGCGCGATGCCAACGCCGGAAGCGAGAACCATATCGCCCTGAGTGAGCAGGAGTTTTTTACTCGCGCCGGACAAAACCTGCTGGCGCTAAGCTGGCATGCCAACGGTTACTACTATGGCGTCGGCATTGAGATTGACCTCTGGCTGCACGCGGGGTTCGACGTGCTGGTTAACGGCTCACGGGCGCATCTCCCGCAGGCTCGCGCCCGGTACGAAGCGGCGCTGCTCCCGGTCTGTTTGCAGGTTTCCCCGGAGGTTCTGCGTAGCCGGCTGCAAAAGCGGGGGCGCGAAAACGCACGCGAGATCGACCAGCGGCTGGAACGGGCGGCGCGCTACACCCCGTCGGGTTGCCATCTCCTCAATAACGACGGAAGTTTGCTACAGTCAGTCGAGACCTTTCTATCGCTTATTCGCCAGAAGGAGAAACAGCATGCCTGACTGCCAGCTTCGCCCCGCCACCGCCGACGATGCGCCGATCGTTTACGCTCTGATCTGCGAACTTAAGCAGGCCGAGTTCGATCATCAGGCGTTTCACGCCGGGTATCTGGCCAACTTGCAGGATCACAATATGCGCTACCAGCTGGCCGAGCTGGACGGGAAGATCATCGGGATGATCGGCCTGCACATGCAGTTTCACCTGCACCACGCCCGCTGGATCGGCGAGATCCAGGAGCTGGTGGTGATGCCGCAGGCGCGCGGATTAAAAGTGGGCAGCCAGCTGCTGGCCTGGGCAGAGGAGATCGCACGCCAGGCAGGCGCCGAGCTGACCGAGCTTTCCACCAGCGTGAAGCGCGTGGATGCGCACCGTTTTTATGTACGTGAAGGGTATACGCAAAGCCATTTCCGCTTCACCAAACCGCTGTAGAGGTGCGTTATGAGTCTGACGATCACGCTGACAGGAACCGGAGGGGCGCAGCTGGTGCCGGTGTTTGGCTGCGACTGCGCGGCGTGCCGACGGGCGCGTTTGCAGGAAAACCATCGCCGTCGCCCCTGTAGCGCGGCGGTGAAATTCAACGATGCGGTCACCTTGCTGGACGCGGGTATTCCACACCTGATGGACGACTGGCCCGCAGGGAGTTTCAGGCAGTTTTTGCTTACCCACTATCATATGGATCACGTTCAGGGGCTGTTTCCTCTGCGCTGGGGCGTGGGGGCGACCATTCCGGTTTACGGTCCGCCGGACGACGCAGGCTGTGACGACCTGTTCAAACATCCGGGCCTTCTCGATTTCAGCCACACGGTGGAGCCGTTTGTGACGTTTGAACTTCAGGGCTTGCGGGTCACGCCGCTGCCGCTCAACCATTCAAAACTCACATTTGGCTATCTGCTCGAGTCCGCCCACAGCCGCGTGGCGTGGCTTTCTGATACCGCCGGGCTACCGGATAAAACGGTGACGTTTCTGCTAAATAATCAGCCGCAGGCGATGATTATTGACTGTAGCCATGAACCGCGCCAGGAGACGCCGCGCAACCACTGTGATTTGAATACGGTGATTGCGCTGAACGAGGTGATTGGCTGTCCGCAGGTGATCCTGACGCATATCAGTCATCAGTTTGACGTCTGGATGATGGATAACCCGCTGCCGGACGGCATTGAAGCGGGGTATGACGGGATGGTACTGGTGCTGGATTAGGTTTTGCCGGGTGGCGGCTGCGCCTTACCCGGCCTACGCGTTGCGATACCGGGGTTTACCACCGATCGTAATCATCCTCTAACCGGCGCTCATCCTCCTCTAACCGACGCCGGTCGTCATCCAGCTGCCGCTGACGCTCGTCTAAGCGCTGGCGTCGGTCTTCTAACTGCCGGCGACGATCGTCGTACTGGCGGCTGTCGGTTTGACGGCTGCGATCGTAACGATCGTCGTCATCGTCATTACGGCTGCTGCCGGGGTTATAGGCGTCGTTGATCGCCTGCTGAATATTGCCAATAGCATCATCAATCACATCGGCATGCGCCAGTTGGCTGGTTAAAGTCAGCAGACCAAATAACAGGACGGTAGAGTAACGTTTCATAAGGCCAGACTCGCAGGTGAACTGGCCTTAAGGTAATGACTGGCTACTGGCCGGTGTAGCGGAGGAATCTCAAATTCTGTTGTTAACAGTACTTATCAGGCCTCAGGCATCTCCATTGAGCGGATCACAAAAAAGTCCTGCGAAATACCTGCGCCTTTGTCTACCGTTTGCAGGTCGTGTACAAACCATGCGTACATTTCTGACGGTGCCGTATCTATGGGAAACGGCTGGGGTTTACCGAGGTTCGCCGCATGGAAATAGTCCAGAAATCGCTTCGCACGCCACAGCGCGGGTCCATACACGTTCGGAACGATATCCCGGCGTCTGTCCATAGGGTTCTGTTCCATACTGTTTCGCATTCTTATAGCCGCATTCTTTACGTAATCAAGCCATCCCCAGTTTTGCTGTAGTACAGCAAGTTCATTCGCGTACTGCCCGGCGGTCTCCTTCGCTTCCTGCGTAATGCCTGCAAACCCTGCCGATGCGCCAGCTGAGGCCAGCGTATCACCGCGCTGCTTTTCGTATTTCAGGCATTCCGTGCGGTACTGATAGTACTGACGACCCAGCCAGTCGATATAGCTGTCCAGATGCCGGTTCTGGCAAGCGGTATTTAATGAGGTAAAGGGCAGCGCGCTCTGGTACGCCTTCGCCCATTGCAGGACGGACTGGTTTTTAACGTTGTCCTGGACGATGAAATAGCTGGCTACGGTTTCGGAGTAAGATTTCAAACTTTGAAAATCAGGGAAAGGCACACCCGCCATGGTCGCCTCGCGGTACATCCTGTGCAGCGCCACGCGGCAGAGTTCCGCACTGGGTTTCTGTTCGTCCGGTTTCAGACCTCCGCCAACATCCTCCGCGCAGCCGGGACTGAGCTCTTCCTTGTGCGCCGGGTTATTGCCGGTACGGTACAGGCAGCGCCAGACGCGGGTTTCATGGGCGGCAACGAGATGCAGGCTTTTCTTTACCGCCTTAGACAGTGGGGTGTCCTGGTCGATGGACTTATCCCCCAGCAATACGCTGATGCCTTTTATCGGCCCGCCAAACGCAGAGATAAAGTAATCCACACCGTTGTTGTTGCTGGCCGATGTGCGTCGCGAGCAGTCAAACAGGCCTGTGAAGACGATATCAACGGGTATGCCCTGATAGATGTATTTATCCCCCTCTTTCTTACAGATGTCTTTTAGCAGACTGTCGAGAAATTTACGTGCCAGGGTAGCACCGAGATCGAAGCCGAACAGTGAAACAGAGATAAGCTTGATGGGAACCGGGCTTTTTTTAACGGCTTCTTTGTATCCTTCTTCAAACGATATTTTTGTCGATGCAATACGGGTATCAGCACCCGTTACCAGCATATCGGCTATCACAGGGTTATCACGGAGCCAGGAAGTTGCTTCGATGACACTTTTTTTGGCAGCCTTTTTTGCCGTATCGGAGGCCAGTTTTTTCCATTCCGTAGGGTTAAGAAGTTTCTTTCCCTGGTTTTTTAAAACCTCGTACCAGTTGTTGCCCTTTATGGAATCCATGCCCGCGTCTTTGGCCATTTCACCGGGCTGTCCTTTTAACTCATCCTTTATGCTGCCCAGGCCACTGTCCATGATGGTGTGAAGCTTTTCAACGACAGTTTCATTAAAAGGAGTGCCCAGTCCTGAAATGTAGAATTTAGAGTAGTACTCTTTATTTGATTTTTGTGCATCATCTGGAAATGCTCGAAACAAACGAGCAATGTTGCTGAGACGATGCTCCGGCGCATCCTGTTCGATATTTCGATGAATTCCATCAAAAAAGAACCCCACATGCCATACCCGTGAACAGTTCCCTAAACCAGCATCTTCCGCCTGCTGAGCCCGGTTTGCTGCCGCAATAAGGCTTTCAATATCCATATCTTATTTTCCTTTTTTTAATTCTGCGGTTTGGTCTTTGATATCGTGAGAATCAGGATGATTAAATCCGGTACTCCACCATAACCGGACATTATCTTCAGGCAGAAAATAGACATGAAGATAGTTTTCACCCCACTGGCGACCAGGCATAGGCATTACCGTGCGGCGTGTTTCTAATCTCATACCTTTAAGGTATTGCTCGTGAGTTATATCTAGTGTCCAGATCACCTCGGCCTTATCCCCGCTGATGCTGCCGCAGCAGGTGGCACCGCCCCCGCCATGAGCAAATGCATTCGAACCTGCCACCCCGTTTACGCTAAACCCCAGAACAGGTCTGTCGAGCTCACTGTGAATAATCAGCGTAACCGGCCCCGATGGAGGTCCCCAGACAGCCGCCCACACCGACCAGCCAAGATATATCACCACCGGCAGTAACAGTGCACCCCAGAGCCATTTTCCCCAGCGGGCATAACCCCGGGTAACTGCACTGTCTATTTTGTCGAACGCGTTAAAAAATCCCATTTTAGTCCCTTAAAATCAGTGGATATTCTGGCGCTGTTTTTTCGCCACCTGTGCGGCAATATCATCGGCTGAAGGGCTGTTGAAACCTGTGCTCCACCATAAATAGACTTTGTCATCAGGCAGGAAATAGGTATGAAGATAATTCTCACCCCACTGGCGCTGCGGCATGGGTAATATTTTTTTGTGGACTTCTGTTCTCATCCCCGCTTTGTATTGCGCAAGTGTGTAATCGACAGTCCAGATAATTTCTGCTGTATCCCCGTGGATGCTTCCGCAGCAGGTGGCTGCGCCAGGACCAGTCCCGTAAGGGTTTGTTTTATCACGCGCGAATGCGTTCCCCCCCGCCATACCATTTACGCTAAAACCTCTTACAGGCCTGTCTATTTCACTGTGAATAATCAGCGTTACCGGCCCCGATGGTGGTCGCCAGACCGCAGCCCACACCGACCAGCCAAGATATATCACCACCGGCAGTAACAGTGCACCCCAGAGCCATTTTCCCCAGCGGGCATAACCCCGGGTAACTGCACTGTCTATTTTGTCGAACGCGTTAAAAAATCCCATTTTAATCCTTTAAAATCAGTGCATATTCTGGCGCTGTTTTTTCGCGACCTGTGCGGCAATATCATCGGCTGAAGGGCTGTTAAAACCCGTGCTCCACCATAAATAGACTTTGTCATCAGGCAGGAAATAGGTATGGAGATAATTTTCACCCCACTCACGTTTTGGCAAAGGAATTGTTAACTTACGGGTTTCTTTACGTAGCCCTGCATCGTATTGCGCTCTTGTGGTACTGAGCGTCCAGATCACTTCAGCCTTATCCCCGCTGACACTACCGCAGCAGGTGGCTGCGCCAGGACCAGTCCCGTAAGGATTTGTTTTATCACGCGCGAACGCATTCCCTCCCGCCATACCATTCACGCTAAACCCTAAAACAGGCCTGTCGAGTTCACTGTGAATAATCAGCGTTACCGGCCCCGATGGTGGTCCCCAGACCGCAGCCCACACCGACCAGCCAAGATAAATCATCACCGGCAGTAACAGTGCACCCCAGATCCATTTTCCCCAGCGGGCATAACCCCGGTTAACCGCACCGTCTATTCTTTTATACGCACTGAAAAATCCCATGGTTTATTTTCATCCCTGATGTTGAATGTTATTTTTTAAGACTTGCTCCAGCGAGACTTTTCCCTGAGCCACATCTTCTAATGCAGATTGTATAACTCCAGACTCCACGAGCTTTTTACCACCAGTAAGATAAAAAAGGGCATACAGTTTTTGTTCTGTGCCCGCTTTCATTTTCGCTTCGCAGGCTTTGCTCAGTGCTTTTTTGACCATATCGCGTTGTGCGCAAGGAGAAAAATGCTTGCTGGAGGGCAACTTTTGCCATGCGGTTAACACACTAGTCACAACCGGTTCATCCGCGATATATAGCCATTCTTCTTTATTCAGTCGTATGGTGCTGTCTCTCGCATTTATTACCCGTGAAGGGGGAATATCTACTGGATGCAATCCATTTTCTCCAGATGTCCACCAATGTGAAACCCCTCTGAATAACATACTGTGCCATTCCCGATCGTTACAGCTCGTCAGCAGATTCATGGCATCACGGGTATAAAAACGCACTAAAGCCGCTGATCCATCAGGCGAAATAATTGTGCATGCCGCGGAAAGCTGAACGGCTAAAGCGCATCCTGAACGTGAAGAGGCGATAACAGCCACTAAACCTGGCATAGAATAAATATAACGCTGTAGCGCCTCCTTATTTTCTAAAGCAAATAACCAGGGGCCATAGTTTCTGAATTCTGCAAGTTGCGGATGGAGATAAAGTGAATACAGAGAGGACGCATGTTCGTTATAAAAAGCCTGAAAAGCGTCCGATGTTTGCGCACCGCCTTCCAGCAACAGAAAGAGATGGGTGTGAGTTGATTCAGGTAGCATATGCATCATTTTTGTGACATCCATTGACTACGCTCCCTGCACGATAGTGTCGTTGGCTTTAATGGCATTGAGGAGACACTCAATACATATCTTGCCATTAAGTGGTGGATACTGACCCGGGAGAAGCGGTATGGATAGCGGCATTGTGGCTGGGGTTGCCGCCATTGTCCGTTTAACCTTCCGTATATACATCGCCGTCGTGCCATACTCCACCTTCCCGGCCTCCAGCCGCAGGTAGCTCCCGCCCCCGATGAGCGTGATGCGCTTCTTGCCCGCAAACGTGATGTCACTCGCAGACGACAGGGTGAGCTTTTTCTCCGCGAACAGCTGCATTTTCCCGTTCTGCGCCTGCATCTCCACCGGGCCTTCACTGGCTTTCAGGCTCAGCTGGCCCGTTCTGGCAAACAGTCCCAGCTTTTCCCCAGCCAGCGCCGTCATGTTGCCCATGACACCGGTACTGATATCCCCTCCGGCGTTAACAGCGACGTTTTTTGTGGCCGCCATCTGCATGTGCTCCCCGCTGGTCACGGCAACGCCTTCCGGGGCAGAGAACAGCAGGGTTTCGTTAAGGGGCTTCAGGCGCTGCTCAAACATCTGTATCTGGCTGTCGATATCCGCCTTCAGCGCCTGCGCCTGCTCTGCCGCCACCTCCAGCTGCTGAAGCTGTTTCAGGCAGACATCGATTTCTCTCAGCGCCGTGCTCATGTCCAGCACCCCGCCTGCGGCCTTCTGCTGCCCGTCCGCAGTGACAAACAGTCCCTTTGCCACGCGAATGACGCCGTGCTCATTGGTCCGGAGTTCAAAGCCTTTGCCCCGGGGCTGCTCCTGCGCGTCCACCAGATGCCCGCTGTTCAGCTGCGTTTTGCCGTATTCCGTGGCGAGCTTGACATGCTCCTCCCCGCGCTTATCCTCCATCCGCAGCTTGTTATTGGCGGGCGTGCGCAGCACGTTGCGGGTATGGTTGTCCCTGTTCACGGTGTCAGGATGTTCCGAGTCGTGCAGCGCATACGCGATGTACGGCAGGTCAATATCACCGTTGCTGTACGCAACCGCCACTTCGGTCCCGTCGGTCAGTGGCGTATGCCAGCCATACGTCTCGCCGGCATACGGTTTCGCCATCCGCAGCCACAGGTATGCGAATCCCTGTTCAGCATCGTCCCGGTCAAAGTCCAGCCTGACGCGGTAGCGGCCCTGGTCGTCCAGGTGGGCGTAGATATCGTTCTTTTCCCGGCTCTCAATCCGCGCCGGAAGCGTGCCGTGAATTTCCGGGCGCGAAACTTCCGTCGGGCGGAAACAGTAATGCTCGGTGTAGGGCATGCCCCATACCGACACGTGCAGGCGGGAATCCCGCGCTCCCCGGAAGGTCACAAGCGTGAGGACAACACCCTCTTTCAGGGCCGTAATGACATCGCCCTGCGGCTCCAGCACCTGCCCGGGCGTGAGGTGGGCAGCATTGCTGAACAGGTGGATGCGGGCTGATTTGTTCAGCTCCCGCTCGTGGTAGATGCGGGCATAAAAAGCGCCGGATTCGGTTTCCGGCTCAGGGCTGGTGTCGTCACCTGTGTCACGGTAAGGCGCTGCGTAGCGGTAATTTTCCCCGGTGGTGACCGCATCGTTACGCACACTGACCGTCGCATCCATCGGCGTGGTGGCTGTCCGGTAGTTGTAATCCCGCGTGGCGACGGTGCCGGTGACTACTCTGTGCCAGGTCCGCACATCCCAGACCGATTCTGCCGCGCCGTCAAACAGACCCGATGGCTCACGGTACGGCAGGCGCACGTCAAACCGGTAGTTAAGCTGGCTGTCGGCAAAAATGTACGTATCCAGACCGCGCACATCATCCATCTCCGTACGCCAGTAAATCCCCACCTCTGACAGAATGCGCTGGATAAACTGTAAATCCGTCTCCCGCCACTGGGTGATAAGTTCCCGCGCCGGATAGCTGCGCTCCAGACGAAACTCAAAGTCCGGCCCTTCCAGCCCGTGCTGACGCAGCACCTGCTCCACCACCTCCGGCAGGGACTGGTTCTGGAAAATGCGGCACTGGCGGGTGCGGCTGAGCAGCGCCAGACGGGAGCTCAGCTCCACCCGGTAATGCGACTGGTCGGCGGTGGTGGAAAGCCACTCCAGACGGGTGATGATGCCGTGCACTGCCTTCCCGCTGTGCATGCGCAGGGTGGCGTACTTCATCAGTACCTCTTCGGGGGCGAGATTATTCTGCGGGGTGGTGAAGTCGATGGTCCAGCGGAAGGGCTCGCTGAGGGCCTCGCGGCCCTTAAAACGCAGCACGTCGGGCGTGACGCGGGAGTCCGTAATGTCCAGGGTGTAACGGGTCTGTCCGTCGAAGAGCGCCAGCCAGTTATCCATAACAAAGACCTTGTTTAAAATGAGGTTAAGCGAGGATGGTTACATGGCGAAACAGCACTGTAAATAGCTGAAACAGGTGTTAAATTCTGAAAAGAATGGGCAATCTCAAATTACCATCACCTTGCGCAGCGCCTGCGCCAGCTGTGCGCGGGTGAACGGTTTTCGCAGTAACGGAACGTCCGGCAGCTGCGGGTTATGCGCCGGGCGCAAATCCTGCCCGCTGATCAGCAGAACCGGCAACTGCGGATAGTGGCTGCGTACATGGCCGATCACCTCCGCACCGCTCAGGCCGCCCGGCAACATCAGGTCGCTGATAAACATACCGATATCCGGCGACGCGTCCAGCATGTTCAGCGCCTGCTCGCCGTTTTCGGCTTCAAGTGTCAGGTAGCCAAGCTGGTGCAGTTGCTCGCACAGGGTCTGACGCACGCCCGCCTCATCTTCCAGGACCAGCACAAGCAGCTCACTTTCTGCCGGGGCCGTGGTCGCCAGCACGACATCATCGGAGAACGCGGGCAGCGTCGAGCGCGGCAGCTGGAGCCGCACGGTGGTTCCCTGCCCCGGCGCGCTTTCGATCTCAACGCGACCACCCGACTGGCGCACAAAGCCGTACACCATCGACAGCCCTAGCCCGCTGCCGCTGCCGGTCTGTTTGGTGGTGAAGAACGGTTCAAAGACCTGCGATTTCACCTCCTGCGACATCCCGCAGCCGTGGTCAATCACCTCCAGCGCGACCATATCCTGCCTGCGCCCGTCGCTGCGGGTCACACGCTGGTTCCAGGTGCGGATTTTGATCACACCGTATTGCCCCTCCATTGCGTCACGGGCGTTCATTACCAGGTTGATAATGGCGTTTTCCAGCTGGCTGACGTCAATCCATGCGGGCCACGCCGGGGTTTGCGCTTCAATATCCAGCGTCAGCGTGGCGGGAAGCGAGTGCCGCATCAGCTCGCTCAGGTTCTCCAGCAGCGGCTTCATCTCTACCGCATGGGGTTGCAGGGATTGCTTGCGCGAGAAGGCCAGCAGACGCTGGGTGAGCATGGCTCCGCGTTCCGCGGCTTTAAGCGCACGGGTGATGCGCGGCGCGTCCGGTGATGCCGAATCGGTCAGCTCCAGACTGCCGATAATCACCGCCAGCAGGTTATTAAAATCATGCGCCAGGCCACCCGTCAGTTGCCCGACCGCCTTCATTTTCTGGCTGTGCAGCAGCGCCTCCTCCAGCCCCTGACGTTCGATGCGGTCAACCTCCATCTGTGAGGTCTTCTCCTTCAGCAGCCGCGTGGTGTGCTCCAGCGAAGCGGTATTGCGGGCGAAAACGTTAAACGCGCGCGCCAGTTCCCCCAGCTCATCACGCCGCTGTAGCGCGGGCACCGACACATCCTGCTCCCCGTGAGCGAGACGCGACATCGCCCTTGAGATAGCCGTCAGGTTGGAGCCCAGATTGCGGTAAATATACCAGCAGGCACAGCCGGTGATGATCAGCGCCAGCACCGCGAAGATGCTGATAAACACGCTGATGGATTGCAGCTCGTGATGGCTCTGGGCCGTGCGAAGCCGGGAAGCCTGCGCCACCTGTTCAACGTACTGATTAATGTCGCTGTTTAATATCGCCACCAGCGCCTTGATGTGGAACATGTACCAGCTGATGGACAGATCGCTCTCCTCCAGCTGCGTCGACAGTGGTGCGAGCTTGCGCAGCTCATCATTAAAATCCGGGAGCACCAGGTTGGCCACCGGTTGCAGGGCGCTCGCGGATAACCCCGCGGTTACTGCATCCAGCTGCTGCACCGTGGCGCGCGGTGAAGGGGTATCAATGGCGGCAACGATCAGCCTGTCCATCTCTGCAAGCTGTCGGGCGTCTGGCACATTGCTCGCGTAACGGCGGTTGATATCCTGCAAATGACGCAGGTAGCTTTGGCTTTGATAGAGCGAGCTGAGCAGCGCGTTACGCTCCAGATGCCGCTTTTGCCCGCGCTCCAGCATTCCCGTCACGCTCTGCTGTAATTCATTACTCCTGCGAATAATTCGCGCCACCAGCGCCGGCTCCTGCTGCGCCAGCGGCGCATCGGCAAGTTGATCCAGCGAGTGGCGCAGCGCCATCTGCGTCTGTTTCAGCCGCTCGGCTTCGCCTTTGTACTCCAGCGCACCGACCACCTGCGACAGCCGCACCGCCGCCGTTGCCACATTTGCGGTATCACGGGCGAGGTTCATGCTGCCGGTCATGTCATCCAGCGTTTGCTGTTGGACCTGCTCCTGGATCTGGCTGGCGTGACGAAAGCCGAGCACCGCCACACCGCTGACCATCAGCGTGACGGCGACCACCAGCAGATTAAAAATCAGCAGGCGTCCGCGGGCGCTGGTGAAGAACGGGGGGCGTGAAGACATGGGTTTGGGCTCCTCTGCGGATTGGTGCCTTCACCCTGGCCCTCTCCCACAGGGAGAGGGAAAAGGAAAATGTGATGGCGATTAGCTATTCATAACTATGACAAATATGAACAGCTTCTGACATTTTGCATTTACGCGCCTGTGATGAAGTGCAGATATCGACATTCACAGGAGATCCGCCATGAGCAGAACCCCGGTTTTAGAGATGCGCCACATTGCCAAAACCTTTGGCAATTTCCACGCGCTCAAGGGCGTGGATTTGACGGTTTTCCCCGGTGAGATCCACGCGCTGATGGGGGAAAACGGCGCCGGAAAAAGCACGCTGATGAAGATCCTCGCAGGTGCCTATACCGCCAGCAGCGGCGACATCCTCATCGACGGTAAGCCGTTTCATATCAAAGGGCCGAAGGATGCGCTGGCCGCAGGCATTACCCTGATTTATCAGGAGATGCAGCTTGCTCCTAACCTGACCGTGGCGGAAAACATTTTTCTCGGCAGCGAGCTGTCGCGCGGCGGGCTGGTCCAGCGCAAAGAGATGGCTGCCCAGGCGCAGGCGGTCATTGACCGCCTCGGTGCGCAGTTCAGCGCCACCGACCTGGTCATGAAACTGACCATCGCCGAGCAGCAGCAGGTGGAGATCGCCCGCGCCCTGCACCGCAACAGCCGCATTCTGGTGATGGACGAACCTACCGCCGCCCTCTCCTCACGCGAAACCCACCGTCTGTTCGAACTGATTTTGCGCCTGCGCGATGAAGGCATGGCGATTATTTACATCAGCCACCGGATGGCGGAAGTGTATGAACTCTCTGACCGCGTCAGCGTGCTACGCGACGGGCAATACGTCGGCAGCCTGACGCGCGACAAGCTCAACGCCTCCGAGCTGGTGCGCATGATGGTGGGCCGTCCGCTCAGCGATCTGTTTAACAAAGAGCGCGATATTCCCCTCGGCAGCCCGCGTCTTAACGTCCACCACCTCACCGACGGCAAAAAAGTACAGCCGTGCAGTTTGCAGGTGCGCTCCGGTGAAATCGTCGGGCTGGCGGGGCTGGTCGGGGCCGGGCGTTCCGAGCTGGCGCAGCTGATCTTCGGCGTGCGCAAAGCCACCGGCGGCATGATTGAGGTGGACGGCGAACCGGTGGTGATCCACTCCCCGCGCGCGGCCATTGAGAACGGCATCGGTTTTCTTACCGAGAACCGCAAGGAGCAAGGTCTGTTTCTGGAGCTGGCGGCGCAGGAGAACATCACCATGGCGACGCTGGAGCGCGACGCCACCTTCGGCTGGCTGAACCGCAAAAAAGCGCAGTCTATTTCCGACGACGCCATCGCCCTGCTCAATATCCGCGTGCCCCATTCACAGGTGCGCGCGGGCGGGCTCTCCGGCGGCAACCAGCAAAAACTGCTGATCTCCCGCTGGGTGGCGATAGGCCCGCGCATTCTGATTCTGGACGAGCCCACGCGCGGCGTAGACGTCGGCGCAAAAAGCGAGATCTACCGCATCATGAACCAGATGGCGCGCAAAGGCGTTGCGATACTGATGATCTCCAGCGAGCTGCCGGAAGTAGTAGGGATGAGCGACCGGGTGTACGTGATGCGGGAAGGCAGCATTGCGGGTGAACTGCACGGGCGCGACATCTCTCAGGAAAACATCATGACGCTGGCAACCGGCGTAAACGACACACATCATCAGGCGGTGTAATTATGACAACTCCAACCCATCCGCAGCAGGTGGCGAAATCCGCCTCCGCCAAAAAAATGCTGATGAGCGATCTGATGCAAACGATCGGCATTTTGCCGATTTTAATCCTGATTGTGGCGGTATTTGGCTTTATCGCCCCGAACTTTTTCACCGAGAGTAATCTGCTCAACATTACCCGGCAGGCGTCGATCAACATTGTGCTGGCGGCCGGGATGACCTTCATCATCCTGACCGGCGGGATTGACCTCTCCGTGGGCTCGATTCTGGGCACCACGGCAGTGGCGGCGATGGTGGTCTCGCTTATCCCTGAATTTGCGATGCTCTCCATTCCGGCGGCGCTGATGCTCGGTATGGTGCTGGGGCTGTTCAACGGTGCGCTGGTGGCCTTCGCCGGACTTCCGCCGTTTATCGTTACGCTCGGCACCTATACGGCGCTGCGCGGCGCGGCCTATCTGCTGGCGGACGGCACGACGGTTATTAACTCCAACATTAACTTCGAGTGGATCGGCAATAACTACCTCGGCCCGATTCCGTGGCTGGTGGTGATCGCCCTGGCGGTGATTGTGGTGTGCTGGTTCATCCTGCGCCGCACCACCCTCGGCGTTCACATCTATGCGGTTGGTGGCAACATGCAGGCGGCACGCTTAACCGGCATTAAGGTCTGGCTGGTGCTGCTGTTTGTCTACGGCATGAGTGGCCTGCTCTCGGGCTTAGGCGGCGTGATGAGCGCTTCACGTCTCTACAGCGCCAACGGCAACCTCGGCACGGGGTACGAGCTGGATGCGATTGCGGCGGTGATCCTCGGCGGCACCAGCTTCGTCGGCGGGATCGGCACGATCACCGGCACCCTGGTGGGCGCGCTGATCATCGCCACCCTCAACAACGGCATGACGCTGATGGGCGTCTCCTATTTCTGGCAGCTGGTGATCAAAGGGGCGGTGATCATCATAGCGGTGCTGATCGACAAATACCGTACCCGACACCATCAAAGTGCATAACAACAATACCCTACGTGAGGAATACAGCATGAGATTGAAGCCCTTAGTGACCGCGCTCTGTGCTGGCGCGCTGCTGGCCGCAACCCCGTTTGCGCAGGCAAAAGATCTGAAATCCATCGGCGTGACGGTGGGTGACCTGGCTAACCCGTTCTTCGTGCAGATCACCAAAGGTGCCGAGCTGGAAGCGCGCAAGCTGGCGGGAGATAACGTCAAGGTGACGCTGGTCTCCAGCGGGTACGATCTGGGCCAGCAGGTGTCGCAGATCGATAACTTCATTGCGGCGAAAGTAGACATGATCATCCTCAATGCCGCGGATTCCAAAGGGATCGGCCCCGCGGTAAAACGCGCTAAAGAGGCGGGGATCGTGGTCGTGGCGGTGGACGTGGCGGCGGAAGGGGCCGATGCGACCATCACCTCCGATAACACTCAGGCGGGGGAAATGGCCTGTAAGTACATTACCGACCGCCTGAAAGGTAAAGGCAACGTGGTGATCATCAACGGACCGCCGGTTTCTGCGGTACAAAACCGCGTGGAGGGCTGCCAGACCGAGTTCAGGCGCCACCCGGATATCAAAGTGCTCTCGGATAATCAGAACGCCAAAGGCAGCCGCGAAGGCGGCCTGGAGGTCATGACCTCCCTGCTGGCGGCCAATCCGAAGATCGACGGCGTATTCGCGATTAACGATCCGACCGCGATCGGCGCCGATCTGGCGGCTAAACAGGCGCAACGCAATGAATTCTTTATCGTTGGCGTGGATGGCAGCCCGGATGGTGAAGAAGCCCTGAAGCGCGAAAACTCGCTGTTTGTTGCTACCCCGGCGCAGGATCCGCAGGTGATGGCGGCGAAGGCGGTGGAGATCGGCTATGACATTCTTCAGGGCAAACCTGCGCCGAAAGAGCCCGTGCTGATCCCGGTGACGATGATCGATAAAAAGAACGTCGGCACGTATAAGGGGTGGACGGTTAAGTAAGCCCCTCACCCCGACCCTCTCCCCAAAGGAGAGAGGGTGTTCAAGTTCCCTCTCCCCTTTGGGGTGAGGGGGCGGCAAAAAAAGTAAGGAGTCCCCATGAAACGCTCCGACATCAATGAAATCCTCGGCCACACACGGCAGTTCTTCTCCATGCACGACGTGCATCTCCCCCCTTTTGCCAGCTTTCCGCCGACAAAATGGCAGCAGCTTGACCAGGCCGCCTGGCAGGAGGTGTTTGACCTCAGGCTCGGCTGGGACGTGACGGCATTTGGTGGCAACAACTTCGCTGCACAGGGGTTAACGCTGTTCACCCTGCGCAACGGCTCCCCCAACGGCGTGCCCTATGAAAAGTGCTATGCCGAAAAAATCATGCACGTCCGCGACGGCCAGGTGACGCCGATGCATTTTCACTGGCGCAAGCGGGAGGACATTATTAACCGCGGCGGCGGGAATCTGATTATTGAGTTATGGAATGCGGGCGCGCATGAAGAGACCGAAAACACCGACGTGACCGTCACGATAGACGGCTGTCGGCAGACGCACGCGCCCGGCAGCCAGCTGCGCCTCACGCCTGGGGAGAGCATCTGCCTGACGCCCGGCCTGTACCACAGTTTCTGGGGTGAACGCGGCTTTGGTGACGTGCTGGTGGGCGAAGTGTCGTCGGTCAATGACGATGAACACGACAACCACTTTTTACAGCCCATTGACCGCTACAACACCATTGAAGAAGACGAACCGGCGGTGCTGGTGCTGTGCAACGAGTACACCCTCTTTCGGATATAAGGAGTGAATGATGCCATTGATTTCTCTTGCCGACGGTCTGGCCCACGCCAGGGAACACCGCTACGCCCTGGGCGCGTTCAACGTGCTCGACTCCCATTTTCTGCGCGCGCTGTTTGCCGCCGCGAAGCAGGAACGCTCGCCGTTTATCATCAACATCGCCGAAGTGCATTTTAAGTACGTGTCTCTGGAGTCGCTGGTGGAAGCGGTGAAATTCGAAGCTGCCCGCCACGATATTCCCGTGGTGCTGAACCTCGACCACGGCCTGCATTTTGAGGCGGTGGTGCGCGCCCTGCGTTTAGGGTTCAGCTCGGTGATGTTCGACGGCTCCACGCTGAGCTATGAGGAAAATATCCGCCAGACCCGGGAAGTGGTGAAGATGTGCCACGCGGTGGGCGTCTCGGTAGAGGCGGAGCTGGGCGCGGTAGGCGGGGATGAAGGTGGCGCGCTGTACGGTCATGCGGATGAAGCCTTCTTTACCGACCCGCAACTGGCGCGCGAATTTGTTGATTCAACCGGCATCGATGCGCTGGCGGTTGCCATTGGCAACGCGCACGGCAAATACAAGGGCGAGCCGAAGCTTGATTTTCCGCGTCTGGACGCCATTCGCCAGCAGACGGGCCTGCCGCTGGTTTTACACGGTGGCTCTGGCATAAGCGACACTGATTTCCGCCGCGCCATTGAACTCGGTATTCATAAAATCAATTTCTATACCGGCATGTCGCAGGCCGCACTTGCCGCCGTTGAGCAACGCATGGCGAACCGCCAATCGCTTTACGATGAGTTTGCCGAGCTGCTGCTGGGCATTGAAGAGGCCATTACCGATACGGTTGCGGAACAGATGCGCATCTTCGGCAGTGCGGGGCAGGCCTAATGGAACGCAAAGGGATCGTCGCCGCAGGCAATATGCTGGTGGATCACGTCCACCAGATCGTACAGTGGCCGGAGCGCGGCTGGCTGGCAGAAATCACCCACAGCGAACGCTCAACCGGCGGTGCGCCACTCAACGTTCTGCTGACGCTGGCGAAAATGCACGTCGGCCTGCCGTTACAGGCGGTGGGGCTGATTGGGGAAGACAGCGACGGAGACTATATTCTGGCGATGCTCGACCAGTATCACGTCAATCGCCAGCGCGTGCAGCGCACGACGTTCTCCCCAACGTCGATGTCGCAGGTGATGACCGACCCCAGCGGACAGCGCACCTTTTTCCACTCGCCGGGCGCCAACCGCCTGCTGGATCTTCCCGCCTTCGATCGTTTAGACGGATCGCTGAAGATCTTCCATCTCGGCTATCTGCTGCTGCTCGACAGCCTGGATATGCCGGACGAGGAATTTGGCACCCGCAGCGCGCGGTTACTGGCACAGATGCACGATCAGGGGTATGAAACCTCGCTCGATCTGGTGTCCCGCAAGGGCGACCCGCGCTATCAGCCGCTGGTGCTCCCTGCCCTGCGCCATCTTGATTATCTGGTGATTAACGAGCTGGAAGCCGGTGAGTTTAGCGGGCTTGAGATCCGCGACGGCCATGATGCGCTGAACATGGCCCATATCGCCGACGCTGCCGCACAGCTGCTGGCGGCAGGCGTGCGACAGCGGGTGGTGATCCACTGTCCGGAAGGGGCATGGGGTGAAGCGCCGGGTGAAAAAGGGCAATGGGTTCCGTCGTGGAAGCTGACGCAGGACGAGATTATCGGCAGCGTCGGCGCGGGCGACGCGTTTTGCGCGGGCTTTTTATACGGCTGCCATGAATCCCTGCCGCTGACGGAGAGTATTTATCTGGCGCACGCCTGCGCGCGGGCCAGCCTGCTGGCGGCTAATGCAATTGACGGCGCGAAAACGCTGGCCGAGCTTCAGACGTTTATTCAGGAGAACGGTCAGGCGGCTTTCTCATGATGGGAAACGTCCGTGGCAAAAACATAGCCCAGACCGCGAATGGTTTTGATCAGCAGAGGCTGGTGCGGATTAACCTCAATTTTTCGCCGCAACCGCATGATCAACACGTCGATAGTGCGGTCAAAGACCTCGGCGCTTTCGCTGTGGGTCAGTTCAAGCAGTTGTTCACGGCTCAGTACCCGGCGGGCGTTTTGCGTTAATGCCAGCAGCAGGCCATATTCGCCCTGGGTTAACGGCACGGTATTACGCTGCGGATCGCTCAGCTCGCAGCGGGTGGTGTCCAGCGTCCAGCCGTTAAAGGCAATACCTTCAACGCGCGGCGCGGCAGGCTCCGCGGCCAGCGCACCGGTACGACGCAGCACCGCCTTAACGCGGGCGACCACCACGCGCGGATTGAACGGTTTTCCGATGTAATCATCAGCGCCCATTTCCAGCCCGACGACCACATCTGATTCACTTCCCAGCCCCGTCAGCATCACCACCGGTAGCGACGGTCGCCGCTTTTGCATCTGCAGCAAAACCTGTAATCCGTTGATATCCGGCAGCATCATGTCCAGCAGAACCAGCGCAATGCCGGAGTCCTGCTGGACACGGTTCACCGCTTCCTGACCGGTGTGACACGTCAGCACGGTAAAGACGTGCTCGCTGAGCACATCCTGTAGCAGTTCGCAGACTGCGACATCATCATCAACCACCAGAATCGCCGGTTTCATCGCATGCTTCCGTCAGGGAATTATGTTAAGTCTGAACCATTCTGCCGCCGGCTCCAGCCGAATTGTTTTTTACGTGACGGAAATTCAATCCATGTCACATCCCCTGCCCTTTCGACACGTCAATTTTGACGATTGGCTGTTTTTCGTCAGGGTTTTGCCCCGCAAAGGGTCGTAAAGTCAGGAAATACCCATAGTAAAAACATGGCATAGAAGCTGCATATTGGGCAGGTAAGAACTGTTTAACTGGAGCAAAGTGATGAAAAAAGTCGTCACGGTTTGCCCTTATTGTGCCTCAGGTTGCAAGATCCACCTGGTGGTCGATAACGGCAAAATCGTCCGGGCGGAAGCGGCGCAGGGTAAAACCAATCAGGGCACGCTGTGCCTGAAAGGGTACTACGGCTGGGATTTTATTAACGATACCCAAATCCTCACCCCGCGCCTGAAAACCCCTATGATCCGCCGCGAGCGCGGCGGCAAGCTGGAAGCCGTCTCCTGGAATGAAGCGCTGGATTATGTTGCCACGCGCCTTAGCGCCATCAAGGCCAAGTATGGCCCGGATGCGATTCAGACCACCGGCTCCTCACGCGGAACCGGGAATGAAACCAACTATGTGATGCAAAAATTCGCGCGCGCCGTTATTGGTACCAATAACGTCGACTGCTGCGCTCGCGTCTGACACGGCCCATCGGTTGCAGGTCTGCACCAGTCGGTCGGTAACGGCGCAATGAGTAATGCCATCAACGAGATAGATAACACCGATCTGGTGTTCATCTTCGGCTATAACCCGGCGGATTCTCACCCTATCGTCGCGAATCACGTGATTCGCGCCAAACAGAACGGGGCGAAAATCATCGTCTGCGATCCGCGCAAAATTGAAACCGCGCGCATTGCCGATATGCACATCGCACTGAAAAACGGCTCAAACATCGCGCTGTTGAATGCGATGGGGCACGTCATTATTGAGGAGAACCTCTACGACCAGGCGTTTGTCGCGAGCCGTACGGAAGGGTTTGAAGAGTATCGCAAGATTGTCGAAGGCTATACGCCGGAGTCCGTAGAGGCGATAACCGGCGTCAGTGCACAGGAGATCCGCCAGGCGGCGCGGATGTACGCCGGAGCGAAAACCGCCGCCATTCTGTGGGGTATGGGCGTGACCCAGTTCTACCAGGGCGTGGAAACCGTGCGCTCGCTCACCAGCCTCGCCATGTTGACCGGCAATCTGGGTAAAGCGCATGTGGGCGTGAACCCGGTACGTGGTCAGAATAACGTGCAGGGCGCGTGCGACATGGGCGCGCTGCCGGACACCTATCCGGGCTACCAGTACGTCAAATTCCCGGAAAATCGCGAGAAATTCGCGAAGGCCTGGGGCGTGGAGAGCCTGCCTGAGCACACGGGGTATCGCATCAGCGAGCTGCCGCACCGCGCGGCGCACGGTGAAGTGCGTGCGGCCTACATCATGGGTGAAGATCCGCTCCAGACCGACGCCGAGTTGTCTGCGGTGCGTAAAGGGTTTGAGGATCTGGAGCTGGTGATTGTTCAGGATATCTTTATGACCAAAACCGCGGCGGCGGCGGATGTGATTTTACCGTCGACCTCCTGGGGAGAGCATGAAGGTGTCTATACGGCGGCAGACCGCGGCTTCCAGCGCTTCTTCAAGGCTGTCGAGCCGAAGTGGGATCTGAAAACGGACTGGCAGATCATCAGCGAAATCGCCACCCGCATGGGCTACCCGATGCACTACAACAACACCCAGGAGATCTGGGACGAGTTGCGGCATCTGTGCCCGGACTTTTATGGGGCAACCTATGAAAAAATGGGTGAGCTAGGCTACATCCAGTGGCCATGCCGGGATGAGTCAGAGGCGGATCAGGGAACGTCGTACCTCTTTAAAGAAAAATTCGACACCCCGAACGGGCTGGCGCAATTCTTCACCTGCGACTGGGTCGCGCCGATCGATAAACTCACCGACGAGTATCCGATGGTGCTCTCCACCGTGCGTGAAGTGGGCCATTACTCCTGCCGTTCCATGACCGGCAACTGCGCCGCGCTGGCGGCGCTGGCGGATGAACCGGGCTACGCGCAGATCAACACCGCCGATGCCGAACGGCTCGGTATTGAAGATGAAGCGCTGGTGTGGGTGAACTCGCGTAAAGGCCGCATCATTACCCGCGCGCAGGTCAGCGACCGTCCGAACAAAGGCGCGGTCTATATGACCTACCAGTGGTGGATTGGCGCCTGTAACGAGCTGGTGACGGAGAACTTAAGCCCGATAACCAAAACGCCGGAGTATAAATACTGCGCCGTAAACGTGGAGCCCATAGCGGATCAGCGCGCAGCGGAACAGTACGTGATCGACGAATATAACAAGCTGAAAACCCGCCTGCGTGAAAGCGCAATGGGATGAAGCTGTTAATTAATCGCTGACTAAATGGGGTGAGATATTCACCCCATTATTATTTCTGGCATCGCTATTAATAATATCAATATATTTCTCTGAAGACGTCTCGCAGAAAAATGTAATTTGCGCGAAAATTAATTACATCTTTGCATTTTAATTCAGAGGGATAAGATATGCGGCGGGTGCTTAAGACTTTCTGTCTTGAGCATTGTTGAGGGACAGAAAGTGGAAAGCCCCGGGAAATTTGCATTTACCCGAGGCTACCCCTCAACCCCAACAAGTTGAGAGTAGCCTCTTATTCTTTTTTTCACAAGGAGTAAAAGGCATGACGCCATTAAAAACTGCGTTAGGCATCGTCTTTATTATTTGCCTGACGATAGTGATCTTTACCTTTATTACTCGCGGTAAGTTATGTGAGTTTTCAATAAAGAGTGAACATCAGGAGGTGGCGGCGAAATTAGCCTGTAACGCAGGCTAACCTCTTCGGGTGGAACGCGTGTTCCGCCCGGCTTGTGGGATGCTGAGGTCTTAACGCACCCGTTTTTTTCTTCTGTCACCGCGATTATACTGCGCGGCATGTACCCCGATGATAAGAATCCATGAAAGCCATTTTTCTGTTGTTGTTATTTTTAACCGCCTTTGCCCGTGCCGATGAGATAGGCAGCCAGTATCGAAAACAGGCGGAAGCCGGTGATGCGCGCGCCCAGTATTATCTTGCCGATACGTACTTCAGCTCCGGCGACAGCAAGCAGGCCGCGCTGTGGGCCGAGAAAGCGGCGAAAGGCGGCAATGTCGACGCCATGGCGCTGCTGTCGCAAATCCTCTTTACGCAGGGCGACTACGCACAGGCCAAAGCTCTGGCCCAACAGGCAAACATTGCGGGCAGCAAACGCGGCGCGATCATGCTGGCGCGGGTGCTGGTGAACACGCAAGCAGGCAAGAGCGACTACCCGCAGGCCATTAAACTGCTGCAAACGGCGACCGAAGACATCGATAGCGACTCGGCGGTAGACGCGCAACAGCTGCTGGGGCTGATCTATGCCAACGGCGTTGAAGTCCCTCAGGATGACGTGCAGGCTGCGGCGTGGTTCAAGCGGAGTTCGGCTCTGTCCCGGACGGGCTATGCGGAGTACTGGGCAGGCATGCTGTTCAGGCAGGGTGAGAAAGGCTTTATCACACCGAATAAACAGAAAGCGCTTTACTGGTTAAACCTGAGCTGTACGGAAGGGTTTGATACCGGGTGTGAAGAGTTTGATGCGTTGAGCGGAGAGTAAATTATTGCCCGGTGGCGCTGCGCTTACCGGGCCTACGGTTATGTAGGCCGGGTAAGGCGAAGCCGCCACCCGGCATTTTTACATCATTGGTCAGCCGTTTTATCAAAACGACCCAGCACCTCGCGTTCATACGCCAGCGCTTTTTTACGGTCGAACTTGTGTTCCCACTTGGAGATTACCAGCACCGCCAGCGCATTACCCACCACGTTCAGCGCGGTACGCGCCATGTCGAGGATACGGTCCACACCGGCGATAAACGCCAGGCCTTCCAGCGGAATACCGACGCTGCCCAGCGTCGCCAGCAGCACCACGAAGGAGACGCCCGGCACGCCTGCGATACCCTTTGAGGTCACCATCAGGGTCAACACCAGCACGATTTCCTGCCACAGCGACAGGTCAATGCCGTACAGCTGAGCGATAAAGATTGCCGCAATACTCTGATACAGCGTTGAACCATCCAGGTTGAAGGAGTAACCGGTCGGTACAACGAAGCTGGTAATGGACGCCGGTGCACCGTAGGCCTCCATCTTCTCAATGATACGCGGCAGCACGCTCTCAGAACTTGCCGTGGAGTACGCCAGAATCAGCTCATCTTTCAGAATGCGGATCAGGATCCAGATGCTCAGCCCGCACAGGCGCGCCACAATCCCCAGCACCACCAGCGCGAAGAACAGGATCGCGAAGTGCACCAGAATCACCAGCTTCGCCAACGGCCACAGGGAAGCAAAGCCGAAGTTCGCCACGGTTACGGCGATCAGCGCAAAAACACCCACCGGCGCATAGCGCATCACCATGTGGGTGACTTTGAACATGGTTTCAGAGATAGAGCGGAACACCGTTACCAGCGGTTCACGGTGCGTCGCGGGCAGGGAAGAAAGCCCCAGACCAAAGAGCACCGAGAAGAAGATGATCGGCAGCATCTCGCCCTTCGCCATTGACGCGATAATGTTGGTCGGCACCAGCGAGAGGATAGTCCCCATCAGCCCATGCGAATGGCTCTGCACGTCGGCGGTGGTGCTTTGGTATTTCGAAATATCCACCGTCGCCAGCTGCGACATATCAATCCCGGAACCTGGCTGGAACACGTTCGCCAGGGTGATACCAAGAATGATGGCAACCGTGGTGATCACTTCGAAATAGAGAATGGTTTTAACGCCGATGCGGCCTAACTGTTTCGCATCACCTACCCCGGCAATACCGACCACCAGCGTCGAGATCACAATCGGCACAACAATCATCTTGATCAGATGAATAAAGATATCGCCCGCTGGCGAGAGAAGGTTCGCAATCAGCCACTCGCGGCTGTCGCTATGGTAATGGAGGTAACTGCCCAGCAAGATGCCCAGCACAAGGGCCAGCAGGATCTGCCAGGCCAGGCTGACTTTCAAATTTTTCATAGAAACTGACTTCCTCAATGAAATCTCCGCACCAGCAAAACTGCATGAATATGGAGACATACTGAAAGGGTATGAATTGTGTTGCGTTGGTTTATGGGATTTTTTAACGCGCCGTATGAGTATCATTTGCACGGCATGCTGCGCAAGCCTTAAAGAACAAGGCATTTCACTGCAAAAAGCGTCATTGACGGTAATTAATAGCAATCCACATCAATAACCGATTGTTATGAAAAAACTTTTACAAACAAAAAAGTGAATAATTCTTCAGATGAATTATTTCCCTTCAAAGTTTCATTCGCTCAATTTTCATACTCTTCAGACATTGCGTGATCTGTCGCCCAAATACTAAACAAAGCTTGTAAAGCCCCTACTATTAACGTTTTTGCGACATATTATTAACATCTTACAAGGAGAAAAAAAGCCATGAGCCAAATACACAAACACGACATTCCCGCAAACATTGCGGACCGTTGCCTGATAAGCCCGGAGCAGTACCAGGAGAAATACCAGCAGTCCATTTCCAGCCCTGACGCATTCTGGGGTGAACAGGGCCACATCCTCGACTGGATCAAACCTTATCAGAAGGTAAAGAACACCTCTTTCGCGCCGGGCAACGTCTCCATTAAATGGTATGAAGACGGCACGCTGAACCTGGCGGCGAACTGCCTGGACCGCCATCTTGCCGAACGCGGCAACGAAACGGCCATTATCTGGGAAGGCGACGATGCCTCTCAGAGCAAACACATCTCATATAAAGAGCTTCATCGCGACGTCTGCCGCTTCGCCAACGTGCTGCTGGCCCAGGGCATTAAAAAAGGCGATGTGGTGGCGATCTATATGCCGATGGTGCCGGAAGCCGCGGTGGCTATGCTGGCCTGCGCGCGCATCGGCGCGATCCACTCCGTTATTTTTGGTGGCTTCTCGCCGGAGGCGGTTGCCGGACGTATCGTCGACTCGAACTCAAAGCTGGTGATCACCGCTGACGAGGGCGTGCGTGCCGGGCGCGGCATTCCGCTGAAGAAAAACGTCGATGAAGCGCTGAAAAACCCGAACGTGAAATCCATCCATAACGTCATTGTCTTCAAACGCACGGGCGGCAACATTGACTGGCACGAGAGCCGAGACCTGTGGTGGAGCGATCTGATTGAAAACGCAAGCGACCAGCATCAGCCGGAAGAGATGAACGCGGAAGATCCGCTGTTTATCCTTTATACCTCCGGATCCACCGGTAAGCCGAAAGGCGTGCTGCATACCACCGGCGGCTATCTGGTTTACGCGGCCACCACCTTTAAATACGTTTTCGACTACCATCCGGGCGACATCTACTGGTGTACCGCCGACGTGGGCTGGGTCACCGGTCACAGCTACCTGCTGTACGGCCCGCTGGCCTGCGGCGCAACGACGCTGATGTTTGAAGGCGTACCTAACTGGCCATCGCCGGCGCGTATGTGTCAGGTGGTTGATAAGCATCAGGTCAACATTCTCTACACCGCGCCAACGGCGATCCGTGCGCTGATGGCGGAAGGCGATAAAGCCATCGAAGGGACCGACCGCTCTTCCCTGCGCATCCTCGGTTCCGTGGGCGAGCCGATCAACCCGGAAGCCTGGGAGTGGTACTGGAAGAAGATCGGCAACGAGAAGTGCCCGGTGATGGACACCTGGTGGCAGACCGAAACCGGCGGCTTCATGATCACCCCGATGCCGGGCGCCACGCAGTTGAAAGCCGGTTCGGCCACCCGTCCGTTCTTCGGCGTGCAGCCCGCGCTGGTGGACAACGAAGGCAATCCGCAGGAAGGGGCCACCGAAGGCAACCTGGTAATCGTCGATTCCTGGCCTGGCCAGGCGCGTACCCTGTTCGGCGACCATGAGCGCTTCGAGCAGACCTACTTCTCGACCTTTAAAAACATGTACTTCAGCGGCGACGGCGCGCGCCGGGACGAAGACGGTTATTACTGGATCACCGGACGCGTGGACGACGTGCTGAATGTTTCCGGCCACCGTCTGGGCACGGCGGAGATTGAGTCTGCGCTGGTGTCGCATCCGAAGATTGCCGAAGCGGCAGTTGTCGGCATTCCTCACAACATCAAAGGCCAGGCGATCTACGCCTACGTCACCCTGAACCACGGCGAGGAGCCGTCGCCAGAGCTGTATACCGAGGTGCGTAACTGGGTGCGTAAAGAGATCGGCCCGCTGGCCACGCCGGACGTGCTGCACTGGACCGACTCACTGCCGAAAACCCGTTCCGGCAAGATTATGCGCCGTATTCTGCGCAAAATCGCAGCGGGCGACACCAGCAACCTCGGTGATACCTCAACGCTTGCCGATCCTGGCGTGGTGGACAAACTGCTCGAAGAGAAGCAGGCCATCGCAATGCCTTCCTAGTGTTTTCTCCCTCTCCCCGTGGGAGAGGGCCGGGGTGAGGGCATCAGACCGCACCTTCCTTCCATCACCCTAACCCTCTCCCCATAGGGGAGAGGGGATAAAAACAAACCAACCTTACCTTTGGAGACTCTGTGATGAATAACGATATTTGTCAGCAGATAGAGAATAGTGCGCACTACAGGGAGCTCGTCGAAAAACGGCAACGGTTTGCCTTTATCCTTTCCATCATCATGCTGGTTATTTACGTCGGCTTTATTCTGCTGATCGCCTTTGCACCGCAGTGGCTCGGTACGCCGCTGCACGCCGGAACCAGCGTTACGCGCGGCATCCCAATTGGCATTGGCGTTATCGTTATTTCGTTTGTGCTGACAGGTGTGTATGTCTGGCGTGCGAACGGTGAATTCGATCGTCTTAACAGAGAAGTTCTGCGCGAGGTAAAAGCATCATGAAGCGAGTCCTGACGGCGCTTGCCGCCACACTTCCCTTTGCTGCCCATGCGGCAGATGCCCTTACCGGCGAGGTCCAGCGCCAGCCAACCAACTGGCAGGCGATTATCATGTTCCTGATTTTCGTGGTGCTAACGCTTTACATCACCTACTGGGCGTCGAAACGCGTGCGCTCCCGTAACGATTACTACACCGCGGGCGGCAACATTACCGGCTTCCAGAACGGGCTGGCGATTGCGGGAGACTTTATGTCTGCCGCCTCGTTCCTCGGGATCTCCGCGCTGGTTTATACCTCGGGGTATGACGGCCTGATCTACTCCCTCGGCTTCCTCGTCGGCTGGCCGATCATTCTGTTCCTGATTGCCGAGCGCCTGCGTAACCTTGGCCGCTACACCTTTGCAGACGTAGCTTCATACCGCCTCAAACAAGGCCCCATCCGCATGCTCTCCGCCTGCGGTTCGCTGGTGGTGGTGGCGCTGTACCTGATTGCCCAGATGGTCGGCGCGGGTAAATTGATCGAGCTGCTGTTCGGTCTGAACTACCACGTCGCGGTGGTGCTGGTAGGCGTGCTGATGGTGATGTACGTCCTGTTCGGCGGCATGCTGGCCACCACCTGGGTACAGATCATCAAAGCGGTACTGCTGCTGTTCGGCGCCAGCTTTATGGCCTTTATGGTAATGAAGCACGTCGGGTTCAGCTTCAATAATCTGTTTACCGAAGCCATGTCAGTGCACCCGAAAGGGGAAGCGATCATGAGCCCGGGCGGGCTGGTGAAAGATCCGATATCCGCGCTCTCGCTCGGTCTCGGCCTGATGTTCGGTACCGCTGGCCTGCCGCATATCCTGATGCGTTTCTTCACGGTGTCTGATGCACGTGAAGCGCGTAAAAGCGTGTTCTACGCCACCGGGTTTATGGGCTACTTCTACATACTGACCTTTATCATCGGCTTTGGCGCGATCATGCTGGTGGGGGCAAACCCGGCGTTTAAAGACGCGGCGGGCGCGCTTATCGGCGGTAACAACATGGCGGCGGTGCATCTGGCCGACGCGGTAGGCGGTAACCTGTTCCTCGGCTTTATCTCTGCCGTGGCCTTCGCCACCATCCTCGCGGTGGTTGCCGGGCTGACGTTGGCTGGTGCGTCTGCGGTATCGCACGATCTCTACGCCAACGTTTTCCGCAAAGGCGCAAGCGAGCGCGATGAGCTGAAAGTCTCCAAAATCACCGTACTGGTGCTGGGCGTCGTCGCCATCCTGCTGGGGATTTTGTTCGAGAAGCAGAACATCGCCTTTATGGTGGGGCTGGCCTTCTCGATTGCGGCAAGCTGTAACTTCCCGATCATTCTGCTCTCCATGTACTGGTCAAAACTGACCACCCGTGGGGCGATGATTGGCGGCTGGCTGGGGCTGCTGACGGCGGTGATTCTGATGATCCTCGGCCCGACCATCTGGGTGCAGATCCTCGGTCACGAAAGCGCTATCTTCCCGTATGAATACCCGGCGCTGTTCTCCATTGCCGTGGCGTTTATCGGGATCTGGTTCTTCTCAGCGACCGACAACTCGCCGGAGGGTAACCTGGAGCGTGAGAAATTCCGCGCCCAGTTTATCCGCTCGCAAACCGGCCTGGGTGTTGAGCAGGGCCGCGCGCACTAAACCTTTTCTCCCCGGTCGCTCTGGCCGGGGAACTTAAAACATCACCCACGCCACCAGCGGCGCGATTAATACCATTGTCACGCCCGAGAGCATCATCACCAGGCTTGCAACAACGCCTTCCTGCTGTCCCAGCTCATACGAACGTGCCGTCCCCGCCCCGTGCGACGCCGCGCCAAACCCCGCCCCTTTCGCCATCCCTTCGCGAATGGAAAGGCGCAGAAACAGCACATCCCCCACTGCCATGCCGAACACGCCGGTCACCACCACAAACAGCGCCACCAGATCCGGCTGTCCGCCGAGCGGTTTAGCCGCCGCCAGCGCGAACGGTGTGGTCACCGAGCGTACCGCCAGGCTGCGCTGGATTTCATCAGACAGGGTAAACAGCCGCGCCAGCCAGACCGAGCTGCACACCGCCACTACCGTCGCGGTGACGACTCCCGCGCTGAGCGACATCCAGTGGCGTTTAATAATTGCCAGGTTGTCATACACCGGCACCGCAAAGGCGATAGTCGCCGGGCCGAGCAGCCACAGCAGCCAGTGGGATTCACCAATGTAGTTCTGCCAGGAGATATGGCCGAAGACCAGCATCAGCACCAGCAGGATCGGCGTAAAGACCAGCGGCATCAGCGGCAGCGTGCGAAAGCGGCGATACAGGCGCTTGTTGGCAAAGTAAATGACGACTGTCGCAATCAGGCATAGCACGCTTATCTGAAAGTTAGTCATGCTTCTGCCTGCTGATTTCAAAGCGATACACTTTATCCACCACCCAGGCGGTGGCGCCCAGCACCATCAGCGTGCTCAGGGCGATAACCGCAAAGATGCGCCAGCCGTCGACCATCAGCAGTTGCGCATAATTCACCACCGCCACCACGGCCGGAACGAAGAACAGCAGCATCTCCGCCAGCAGCCAGCGCGCATCGGCCCGCACCCAGCTAAGGGGTAACGCGCGACAGAGGATCAACGTCAGCATCAGCACCATTCCCACCAGGTTGGCGGGTAAAGGCAGGTTCAGCCAGTCGACAAGATATTCAGCAAAAACAAACAGTCCCGCGTAGAGCAGTACCTGAACCGGTACCTGGAGTCGTTGAACAACGGCAGGCGTAACACGGCTTAACGCCACGGCCATGGGGGTTTTCCTCAGAAATGAGACGAGGCGCCAGTATAGTGAGCGTACGGTATCGACTGAAATGAATTAAAATCATCGAAGGTATAGTTTCGAGGAATAATCATGGACATAAGAACGCTGCGCTATTTTGTCGAGGTGGTTCGCCAGCAAAGTTTTACCCGCGCAGCGGAGAAGTTATTCGTAACCCAGCCTACCATCAGTAAGATGCTGAAAAACCTCGAAGATGAGCTGAACTGTACCCTGCTGATCCGCGACGGGCGCAAGCTGCTGCTGACCGATACCGGTCGCGTGGTGTTCGAGCGCGGGCTGGCAATTCTGGCGGAGTTCCGCCAGCTGGAGGCCGAGCTTGGGGACATCAACCACCTGACAAAAGGGCTGCTGCGGCTCGGCATTCCGCCGATGGTCGGCATGATGATGGCCGGGCCGATTAGCCTGTTTCGCCAGCGCTATCCCGGCGTTGAGCTAAAAATTTCTGAATTTGGCGGCCTGACCGTGCAGCAGGCGGTGATGAACGGTGAACTGGACGTGGCCATGACGGCCCTTCCCGTAGAGGAGGAAAGCGGCCTGGCGACGCTGCCGCTGTTCAGCCACCCGCTGTGCGTGCTGGTGCCGCGCTCCGGCGACTGGCTGAAGATTGAATCAGTAAAACCCGAGCTGCTCGGCGAACACCCGCTGCTGATTTACAACGAAGATTTCGCCTTAAGCCGCCAGCTGATGGCGCTGTTTAACCAGCACAACGTAAAGCCGCGCATTGCGGTGCGCAGCGGCCAGTGGGATTTTCTGGCGGCGATGGTACAGGCGGGCGTGGGGATAGCCATTCTGCCGCAGCCGATCTGCGAGCGGCTGGATAAAAACACGCTGCGCTGGATCCCGCTGGAGAGCGATCTGCACTGGCAGTTAGGGATGATCTGGCGTGAAGGGGTGTATCTGTCGCACAGCGCACAGGCGTGGTTGCAATGCTGTGAGGGGTTTTGGGTACCCTCACCCTAACCCTCTCCCATAGGGCTGAGGGTTCCCCACAAATTAATGCGAGCACTGAGCAATCCCCTCGCCCCTCCGGGGAGAGGGTTAGGGTGAGGGGAACATACGGCGGTGGTGGTCATTCCGTTCACTTTATGTTCCTTGCTACTCTGTAACGACATGACCGGTGAACGTGCCAGGGTGGCTCAGTCGCCACCACCCTGGCGACCCGGGCTCCCGGCGGTAAATCGCCGCTTCGCGGTGCCCTCGGCTTATTCCTTCCGGCTTATCGGGTACGGGCGGAGGCAACGTCCCTGTAAAGCCGCCCTCTCGGCGCATCCCTGCGCCTCGCCCCGGCCTGCAGGAAACGCCTCAGCGATTTACAGCCGGACCAGGGCATCGCTGACAGCCCTCAGTCATTTAGAAAGCAACTTTATTGCTTCTGCATAAAAAAATTACTGGGGAACCCTCAGCCCATAGGGAGAGGGAACCGATCGAGCACGTAGGCCCGGTAAGCGCAGCGCCACCGGGCAATTACAGCGCTACTGATTCTCTATCAACAACGCTTCCAGCAGATCCAGATCGTGCAGCAGCTTTTGCAGCGTCTCGTTGCTGATCTGCCGCGTCGCGCGCAGGTGATACAGCTCGGCACGCTCGGAGCGCAGCGCCGCCAGGCGGAAACGGCGCTCGAGGTTCTCTTCCTGCAACGAACTTTCCACGTCGTTACGTCCGTCAGCACGGCGACGCAAATTACCGATCACGCGTGAACTGACTTCCTTCAGCAGCTGGTTATCAATGTTCTCTTCGGCATCGGCGGCCAGACGCTCCTCCATCTTCTCGATGGCGACAATCGCTACTTCCGCCGTCGCCGCACGGGCAATCCGCTCTTCCTTATGCTGCTGCGAGGTGTCACCCGCATCAATATGCTGCAGCAGAATCGGCAGCATAATTACGCCGACAAACAGGGAGAAGAGGATCACGCCCGCCGCCAGGAACACCAGCTCGTAGCGCGCCGGGAAGACGTCGCCCGTCGGCAGAAGCAGAGGAATGGAGAGCACACCAGCAAGGGTGATCGCCCCGCGAACGCCCGCGAAAGAGGCAATCAGCAGCTCGCGCGTGGTCCAGGAGCCGAACTCCATCGGCTTTTTGGTCAGGAAGCGAACGCTGAACTTCTTCATCGTCCACAGCCAGCCGAAACGCACCAGCATCAGCGAAAGGTAGATGAGTACGATATCGGTAAACAGCATCCAGACTTCAACGTTTGGATCCGCTTCGGCCGCGATCAGCGAAGATTCCATAATGCCCGGCAGTTGCAGGCCCAACAGCAGGAACACCATGCCGTTAAAGACAAACTCGAGCATCGCCCAGGTACTGTTCGCGCGCAGACGCATCGCCAGCGGCGCCCGGCGCATCACGCCGGAACGGGTGATGGTCATCCCCGCGGCTACCGCCGCCAGAATGCCCGACACGCCGATATGTTCGGCAATCAGGTAAGAGGCGAACGGCAGCAGGAACAGCAGGACGATCTGCGTCGCCGGTTCATCGCCGCCCCAGCGGCTGAGGAAGCGCAGCGAACGACCGTACAGCCAGCTTACAACAAAGCCTGCGAGGATACCGCCAATCGCCACCTTGAAGAATTCGAGGGTTGCACCGCCGACGGTAAAGACCATGGTGCCCATGGCTACCGCCACGGCAAACTTCAGGGCGACCAGGCCGGAAGCGTCGTTCATCAGCGCCTCGCCCTGCAAAATGCCCATGATTTTCTTAGGAATGCGCCCTTCGCCCACAATGCCGGACAGCGCCACGGCGTCGGTCGGCGACAGCACGGCAGCCAGCGCAAAGGCGGGTATAAGCGGGATCCCCGGTACGGCCCAGTAGATCAGGAAACCAATCCCGACCACGGTAACGACCACCAGCGCCAGCGCCAGACCGAAGATCTCTCGCCCGTGCTCAAGAAATTCGCGCGTCGGCGTTTTCCAGCCATCGGCAAACAGCAGCGGCGGGATAAACAGCACGAGGAACAGTTCCGGATCGAACTCCACGTGCAGACCGAACGTCGGCCACGCCAGCAGCGCACCGATAGCTATTTGCATTAAAGGCAGGGGGACCTGGAAGGGCAGTACGCGTGTAACCACCCCGGATAATGAGACCACAAGGGTCATGATGAGTATTGTGAAGAAAATTTCCATGCGTTCCCTGTTTGCTGTGTTTCTTTTTAAGCCAAACCTGAGGCGTCGTGCCTCTTATTCTATCCTCTCCAGAGTAACGTAAAAGACAACGGGATGAGTCCTGAAAATAAAAACGGGCGGCCTGAGCCACCCGTTTTCGCATCAATGGATAACTTAAATTGCCCAGCCGCCCGCGTAGAACGCCACCAGCGCAACGGCGATGACAACGGTACCGATGTTCAGCTTGCGCCACTCACCGGAGACCAGACGCCCAATCACCAGCGAGGCGAAACCGATCATAATGCCGGTCACGATGTTACAGGTCAGCACGATAAAGACCGCGGTGATCAGGCCGGACATGGCATCAACAAAGTCAGCAAAGTCGATTTTCGCCACGTTGCTCAGCATCAGCAGGCCGACGTACATCAGCGCAGGTGCGGTCGCGTAAGCTGGCACCAGATAAGAGAGCGGAGAGAGGAACAGGATCAGCAGGAACAGTACGCCAACGGTAATAGCCGTCAGGCCGGTTTTGCCGCCTGCCGCCGTACCCGCTGCGGACTCAATGTACACTGCCGCTGGCGCTGCACCCACCAGACCAGAGAAAACGCTGCTCAGGGAGTCGGTGGTCAGCGCTTTGCCGCCGTCAATGATCTGGCCGTCTTTGTCCAGCAGGTTAGCCTGCCCCGCCACCGCGCGGATGGTCCCGGTGGCGTCAAACACCGCGGTCATTACCAGCGCCAGCACGCTTGGCAGGATCACCGGGTTCAGCGCGCCCACAATATCCAGGCTGCCAATCAGGGAGTTACCGTTGTCATCGCTCAGCGACGGCATGGCGAAAATCCCGGAGAAATGAACGGACGGGTCGAAGATCAGACCGACGATGGACACGCCGATAATGGTCAGCAGAATGCCGCCCGGCACTTTCAGTTTTTCCAGGCCAATGATCACCGCCAGACCCACCAGCGACATAATTACCGGGAAGCTCGCGAAGTTACCCAGCGCAACCGGCAGGCCGTCCAGCGGGTTCTTGATGACCAGACCCACGCCGTTGGCGGCAATCAGCAGCAGGAACAGGCCGATGCCGATACCGGTGCCGTGCGCCACGCCCTGCGGCAGGTTGCGCAAAATCCAGCTACGGATGCCGGTAGCAGAGATCACGGTGAACAGAACACCCATCAGGAACACCGCGCCGAGCGCTACGGGGACGCTGATATGCTGGCCCAGCACCAGGCTGAAGGCGGTAAACGCGGTCAGGGAGATGGCGCACCCGATCGCCAGCGGCAGGTTCGCCCACAGGCCCATCACAATCGAACCCACACCCGCAACCAGGCAGGTGGCAACAAAGACCGCCGCTGGCGGGAAGCCCGCTTTGCCGAGCATGCCCGGCACCACGATGACGGAGTACACCATCGCCAGAAACGTCGTCAGACCGGCAACAACTTCCTGGCGCACGGTGCTGCCGCGAGCAGAAATTTTAAACATGGCGTCAAGTGAACCGCCGGTACGCGCAGATGGCGTAGACATAGAAAACATCCCCTGAAAATTTTTATTGAAAGTCCGTAAGCGTGGTGGAGACTCCACTGCCAGCGAAACGTCAAATCCTTGTGCTGCGTTTGCGACGAAAGGGGCGTCACAAAAAAAGCAAACGTTTAGCTCCGCGCTTACAAAACGGGTGGTCAAATGTAGGCAAACGATTATCTAGCCTAATACCCGCCCTTTTCAACTGAACTTTCTCGTTTTTCGCTAAAATTGCCTCATGACGATGAAGAATTAAGCAGAGGATGCGCAAACGTTATCGTCCATGCGCAATTTCGTTACATTTCATCCCCCGCCGGGTATCGTCAGCGGGCCGCCTTTCGCAAGCGTTGTCTGCCAGCCCGGACGTGCCTCCACTCTCTGTTTCCACGCCGCTATGTGGTCGAGATTGTCGATGCCGCCTCTCGCCAGCAGGGCGAAGAGGGGAAAACTCATCTGGATGTCCGCCATGGTCAGCGTGTCGCCGGCAAACCAGCTGTTTTCGGCAAGATGATCGTTAATAAAGCGCGCATGCGTTTCCAGCTGGCGGTTGAGATACGCTTTTTGCACCCCCTGCCCCAGCGCCTTACCCAGCGTGCGCAGGCCAAACGGGACGGGGGGGTTGCCGAGGCTGTTAAATACCAGCTTCATTAACAGCAGCGGCATCAAGGACCCTTCGGCGTAATGCAGCCAGAAGCGATACTGCACTTTATGGGCGGGATCTAACGGTTTGAATCGTGACGCCGAATCGTACGTTTCCTGAAGATATTCCAGAATCGCGCCTGATTCAGCCAGAACCAGTCCGTTATCTTCCAGTACCGGGGATTTTCCCAGCGGATGCACTTTTTTGAGCGCGTCTGGTGCGAGCATGGTTTTTTCGCGCTGGTAGCGCACAATCTCATATGTCAGACCCAGTTCTTCCAGCGCCCAGAGGACGCGATGGGAACGAGACTGGTTAAGGTGGTGGACCGTTAGCATGATGTTCTCCGGTGATTCATACTTTTTAACTATAGAAAACTGAACAACTTCACGAAAAAAATTCGGCTAAAATCTCATCATCTCCGGTGGCAAAAACGGCGGCCGGGCATAGAATTAAAGTGTCAGTACAAACCGGAACCTCCTCCACAAGCTCGACACGAGGAGTACTGATGTCGGGGGAAACCCTCCCGTGAGCCAGCGGGATAGAGAGAAAGACAAAGACCGGAAAAAACTAAAGCGCCCTTAGTGGCGCTTTAGTTCTTTATGCTTGTTGCCGGATGGCGGCTGCGCCTTACCCGGCACACACCTCTCAATCCTCCTCCAGCAACCGCGCCCCTGTTCCCTGCTCGCCCAGCCTGTCACCCGGGTTACGCAGCGGACAATCGCTACGTGATAAACACCCGCAACCAATGCAGCCATCCAGTTCATCGCGCAGGGCCACCAGCGTGTGAATACGACGATCCAGTTCTTCTCGCCACTGGGACGACAGCTGCTTCCACTCTTTCGCGCTCAGCGAGTGCCCTTCCGGCAATACGCCGAACGCGTCGCCGATGGTAGCCAGGGGGATGCCGATACGTTGCGCAATTTTGATAATCGCCACGTAGCGGAGCACATCGCGGGTATAGCGCCGCTGGTTTCCGGCGTTACGGATACTTTTTATTAACCCTTTGCTTTCATAGAAGTGGAGCGCCGACACCGCCACGCCGCTTCGTTTCGCCACTTCACCGGGGGTTAACAGCGCTTTGATGCGCGGTAATCTCTTTTCCATAAAACCTCTTTACCTCAAGTTAACTTGAGGAATTATACTCCCCCGCAGAGAAAACGACGAATCAACCAGGACAGATGTCTCCACAGAGGGGTAACCTTATGTCGCATCAGCAAATTATTCAGACGCTTATTGAATGGATTGATGAACATATCGACCAGCCGTTGAACATTGATGTGGTCGCTAAGAAGTCGGGCTATTCGAAATGGTATTTACAGAGAATGTTCCGCACCGTAATGCATCAAACGCTGGGTGACTACATTCGCCAGCGCAGGCTCCTGCTGGCGGCGCAGGCGTTACGCTCAACGCAGCGGCCCATTTTTGATATCGCAATGGATCTGGGCTATGTGTCGCAGCAGACCTTTTCCCGCGTCTTCCGCCGCGAGTTTGACCGTACGCCGAGCGACTACCGCCATCAGCTCAATTAATGCGTGTTAACGCAAGGGTTGCTGCTGCCAGGCCATAAATGCCTGGGGCGGCATCGCTTTCGCGAAGTGCCATCCCTGACAATACTGCACGCCACGCTTCAGCAGCCAGCTCACCTGCTCCCCCGTCTCGACCCCTTCCGCAATGGTTTTCAGCCGCAGGCTTTGCGCCATCTCAATGATGTGCTCGGCAATCAGGTGGCTGGTGCTGTTGGTGGTTAAGGTATCGATAAAAGATTTGTCGATTTTCAGGATATCGACGTTTAGCGAATAGAGGTTATGCAGGTTAGAGTAGCCGGTTCCGAAATCATCAATCGCCACTTCATACCCCGCCTGGCGAAACGCCTGAATGACCGGCGTGGTTTTCGGCACGTCAATAAACCCCCGCTCCGTCACCTCAATTTTTATTTGCTGCGCGCGAACCGAGTAAAAGCGGGCTTTGTCGGAGATCAGGGCAATAAGACGCGAAGAGTGAAAATCCGACGCCGACAGGTTAATCGAGACATACAGATCGGGGTGAGCGGCAAGAAAATGGCCCAGATCGGTGAACACCTCCTCCACGACGTAATCCGTAATGCGCTCAATCATCCCCTCTTTTTCGGCCAGGGGAATAAATTCCGCCGGGCTCATAACCTGACCGTTGAATCCTGGCCAGCGCAACAACGCCTCTGCTCCCACGCACTGGTTATTTTTTATATCAATAATGGGCTGATAATGGACGCACAGCTGGCGTTTATTCAACGCCCGGTGCAGAAGTCGGCCAGGCGAATTGAATTCACGGTGTGTTCGCGACCACACCAGCAAAATAATAATGCTGCAAATCATCCCCAGCGGTAGCGTCAGAGTAGCCTGATGATAAAGCGTTTTATAAAAACGGGCATTGGAGGTTGAAACGATGGCCGCAATGGGCCTCTGCTCTGATTTTACAATCGTATAAAAACGGTCATCTTTCTGAAAAGTCGTTTCCTGATGTCGGAGCATCGAATGCAATAAAGAAATATTGGCTTTCTGACTCACAGAAAAGAATGCATTGCTGACGGTGTCATACACTCCCCACGACAGGGAACGATCGTCTGACATCACCTCACTGTACGAAAGCGGGTTGACCACTGCGACATAATTTCCGCGCTGCATATATATCATTTTATAACCATTAAAAAATGGCGTATCGCGAAAATAATAGATAGCAACGTCGGGTTTACGTGTGTAATTGGCAGCGGGGATGATGTAAGGATGAGCCGGCGTAAAAAGGGTCGAGCAGAGAAAGTCCTGGCCTTCAGCATAAATTAAATCGGCAACAAAAAGGCGACCGCGGGAAACGTTCAACATATATTGACGATGCTCCGGCGTACACACTTTACCCTGATATTTTTCCGCGTCTTCCCGGGCCATATCAACCTGTTGAATAACCCGTTCAGTTTTGTTTAAAGCAAGTTCAGCAAACGTGCGCAGCTGAGCGCTGATTTCCGACACGGCTCTAAGCTGGGCAAACCATAGCGCAAGCATCACCGGCAGCATAACTACCATGATAATCCCGACCGCTTTGAGCATTTTGCGCCGCGCGCTACGATTCATTTCCCGCTCTGTATCCCTGCATGTTGTACGCCTGTAGCAATGAAGACCGGCTGCTTTGATAAACAGGTGATTACGTTGCATGAATCATGGAAAGTTAGCAACTGACTTTTGGTATTAAAAATCCTAAAATTCGTGATGCCGATAATATTTTCCCGTAAGCCAAACTAAAAGTATTCATTTCGTTTCTGATAAGGATAATAATTACCCGCGACATGTGTGGAAAATTTGTTGGCTGAAATAGCCTGCTCTTTGTTCTTATGCTGATTTATAAATAATCAGACGCCAGAACCGTTTTTCCTCTTCCCGTACGCTTGGCGTCATATAATGCCTGATCGGCACGCATCAGTATGGCAGAAGTATCCCGTTGCCCGTGACAGACTTCAACCACCCCGGCGCTGAAAGAGAGTACCAGCGTTTTATCGCCCACACGCAGCGGTTTTGAGATCAGCGCGGCACGCAGCCGGGAAGAGAGCAACGTAGCGGCCATACCATCCGTACGCGCCAGCAGAAGAACAAACTCTTCGCCTCCTACCCGTCCCAGTGCCGACCCGGCCGGGCTCACTTCGCGAATACGGTCGCAAAAGTGAATCAATGCCGCATCGCCAACCTGATGTCCCCACCGATCGTTGATCTGCTTGAAATAATCGAGATCGAACATCAGGAGACAGAAATGGCTACTGACATCCTGCGGCGAACTGGCTGCCAGCGCCATTTTGAGCCGCTGTAAAATTGTCGAGCGATTCAGACAGCCCGTCAGATCGTCCGTGGTGGCTTTGACGGTCAGCTGCTGTTCTGCTTTTTTACGTTCGGTGATATCGAGGCCAATATTGAGAATGGAGTTATCCGGTAAAAGGATGTTTGACCAGAGGATGGTTAACGGCGTCCCGTCTTTACGCACCGGGTGCCATTCGTACATATCCTTAAGTGGTGCGAAACGAACCGACTCCTGCACGCGCTGTCGCTCCTCGGGATCCGGGTAAAACAGGGCCAGCGGATCGGGGTGCTCGCCGATTTCAGTCATACTCCAGCCAAAGACTTTTTCGCATTCGGCGTTCCACAATACACACCGGTTATGCCTGTCAAAGGCGTTCATCAATACCGGAGCACGTTCAAATAAAGTTTTATATTGCGTGACGACGCGCTGCATCTCTTGCGCTGTTTTTTCCCGCACGATGATGTCATCAAAATAATCTTTTAGCTTCTCGACCAATACCACCACGATATTTTTCAATATCGGCAACGAGGTCAGTTTTTCATTAAAAGCCAAAAAGAAATAACCACTGCACTGTCTGCCATGCGCTGAGAGTTTACACAGCACGCCGCTTTGCAGCCGCGCATAGCCCGGGTGCTGAGGGGAAAATACCGCCCGGCCAATATGCTCTTTCCAGTAGATAACGCGCCAGGCGCGGTGATGCCGCTGCAACAGGGTGCTGGCAAGAAAATCCGCCACGTTGAAGGCGTGACACGTCACGTCGCCGGCACAAACCACGCGCGGCCCGTCTGCTGATTCGACACTGACCCACGAGAGATTTGCCCCCAGTGCGCTGTTGATGATTTCCAGCATTTCAACCGGCGAACACTGCGCGTTGAGTTGTGGCATCAGCTTCGCCAGGGCGTGCAGAGCCTGCATGCTGTCGTTAATAATCTCGCGTCTTTTTTCTTTCATTATCTTTTCGCAGGTCATTAATCGAGAGAGCAACCGCAATAACTCATATCTGAATAAAAGAATAAGACCACGAAATCAAAGAGTATGCTGAGTGTTAAAAAAGAATAAAAATCCAAAAAAACCAAATAATTCAATGTGATGAATTATTTTTGCGGGTACATTTATTGTTCCACACAAGCATAATCCATAGACATACTGCTGTAAACGCTATACAGCCGAGGGTGTTTTGCAAAGGTTTTGCTATCTGAATGAATTAAAAATAAAAATTCCGGCTTAGCGCCGATCTGAACGAGGACGATATATTTTACCCGGTTATAAACCCACTTTTACCTCATACGATACTGGCGAATAAAACAGCAAATGTGATATAGTTCACACATCTTATGTAACGAGAAACATTGTTTCATTCCAGTTCGTCTGTTTTGTCGAGGATGGGTTTTATGGCAACCATTACCACCAGCATGGTGCTCCTGCGCTGGCCGTTGTTGAGCGCGGTTTTGATGTTCCTGGCCAGCACATTAAACATTCAGTTCCGAAAGTCCGACTACGCAGGTCTTGCTGTGATTAGCACCCTGTTAGGGTTGGGTGCCGCATGCTGGTTCGCGACAGGTTTGCTCGGCATTACGCTGGTGGATATGGCCGCCGTCTGGGAAAACATTAAAGTGGTGATGGTTGAAGCCATGAGCCACACTCCGCCAGACTGGCCGATGGTGATTACCTGATAGCCTGTTATAAAAAAACCCAGACATTGTCTGGGTTTTTTGTGTTTCACGCGTCTGGATATCAGAACGGGATATCGTCGTCGAAGTCCATTGGCGGTTCGTTAGACGGTGCCGGAGCAGACTGCTGCTGCGGACGAGACTGCGCGCCGCCGCTAAACTGATTGCCGCCCTGAGGCTGTTGAGGCTGACCCCAACCGCCCTGCTGCTGGCCGCCACCTGCCGGTACGCCACCGCCCTGACGACCACCCAGCATCTGCATGGTGCCGCCTACGTTGACCACCACTTCCGTGGTGTATTTTTCCTGACCGGATTGATCGGTCCATTTGCGGGTACGCAGCTGGCCTTCGATATAGACCTGAGAACCCTTACGCAGATACTCACCGGCCACTTCAGCCAGTTTGCCAAACAGCACAACGCGGTGCCATTCGGTCTGCTCTTTCATTTCACCGGTCGCTTTATCACGCCAGGATTCGGAAGTAGCCAGCGTAATGTTGGCAACTGCGCCACCACTCGGCATGTAGCGTACTTCCGGGTCCTGGCCCAGATTACCGACGAGAATCACCTTGTTTACGCCTCTGCTGGCCATGTTCGTGTCTCCTGAATACGTTTCTTAATAGTGTAAACGCGCGAGTGTACCATTTCCATGCGACACTTTGATAGTTGCGTAGCATGTTCCAGAGTTCTCTCGCGGACTCGACATTGTTACACAGTGAATCAGAAAATGCATTCCAATACTGTATATTCAAACAGGTCATTTTGTGTCATAATTAGCCGTTTCTGACAGCCGTTTGTCCTTCAAACAAATCAGGCAATCCGTGTTCCAACCGGGAAAGGTGAATGGATAAGATCGAAGTTCGGGGCGCCCGCACCCACAATCTCAAGAATATCAACCTCATAATCCCTCGCGACAAACTCATCGTCGTGACCGGGCTTTCGGGGTCTGGCAAATCCTCACTGGCTTTCGACACTTTGTATGCCGAAGGACAGCGTCGTTACGTTGAATCGCTCTCGGCGTACGCGCGTCAGTTCCTGTCGCTGATGGAAAAACCGGATGTCGACCACATTGAAGGGTTGTCTCCTGCTATCTCCATTGAGCAGAAATCCACATCGCATAACCCGCGTTCTACGGTCGGTACCATTACCGAAATCCATGACTACCTGCGTCTACTGTATGCGCGCGTGGGCGAGCCGCGTTGTCCGGATCATGACGTTCCGCTGGCGGCCCAGACCGTCAGCCAGATGGTGGATAACGTGCTGTCTCAGCCGGAAGGCAAACGCCTGATGCTGCTGGCGCCAATCATTAAAGAGCGTAAAGGTGAACACACCAAAACCCTGGAAAACCTGGCAAGCCAGGGCTATATCCGCGCCCGTATCGACGGCGAAGTGTGTGACTTGTCAGATCCACCAAAGCTGGAGCTGCAGAAGAAGCACACCATTGAGGTGGTGATTGACCGCTTTAAGGTGCGTGAAGATCTCGCCACACGTCTCGCGGAATCGTTCGAAACGGCGCTGGAACTCTCTGGCGGTACGGCGGTGGTCTCCGACATGGACGACCCGAAAGCGGAAGAATTGCTCTTCTCCGCCAACTTCGCCTGCCCGATTTGCGGCTACAGCATGCGCGAGCTGGAACCGCGCCTGTTCTCGTTCAACAACCCAGCGGGCGCGTGCCCGACCTGTGACGGCCTCGGCGTTCAGCAATATTTCGACCCGGACCGCGTGATCCAGAACCCGGAGCTGTCGCTGGCGGGTGGCGCCATTCGCGGCTGGGATAAGCGTAATTTTTACTACTTCCAGATGCTGAAATCGCTGGCAGAGCACTATAAGTTCGACGTTGAAGCCCCGTGGGCCAGCCTGAGCGCGAACGTACATAAAGTGATCCTGTTCGGTTCCGGCAAAGAGAACATCGAGTTCAAGTACATGAACGATCGCGGTGACACTTCCGTGCGTCGCCACCCGTTCGAAGGGGTGCTGCACAACATGGAGCGCCGCTACAAAGAGACCGAATCCAGCGCGGTGCGCGAGGAGCTGGCGAAGTTCATCAGCAACCGCTCCTGCGCCACCTGCGAGGGTACACGTCTGCGTCGCGAAGCGCGTCACGTGTTTGTCGAAAACACGGCGCTGCCGACCATCTCAGACATGAGCATCGGCCACGCGATGGACTTCTTCAACAACCTGAAGCTCTCCGGCCAGCGCGCGAAAATCGCTGAAAAAGTGCTGAAAGAGATCGGCGATCGCCTCAAGTTCCTCGTGAACGTCGGCCTGAACTACCTGACGCTTTCCCGATCGGCTGAAACGCTCTCCGGCGGTGAAGCCCAGCGTATCCGCCTGGCGAGCCAGATTGGCGCGGGCTTAGTCGGCGTGATGTACGTGCTGGATGAGCCGTCTATCGGCCTGCACCAGCGCGACAACGAACGCCTGCTCGGCACGCTGGTTCACCTGCGTAACCTTGGCAACACGGTGATTGTGGTTGAGCACGACGAAGACGCCATTCGCGCCGCAGACCACGTGATCGACATCGGCCCGGGCGCTGGCGTGCACGGCGGACAGGTGGTGGCAGAAGGGACGCTGAAAGACATTATGGCGGTGCCCGAGTCGCTGACCGGCCAGTACATGAGCGGCAAGCGCAAAATTGAAGTGCCAAAACAGCGCGTGGCGGCGAACCCGGAAAAAGTGCTGAAGCTAACCGGGGCGCGCGGCAACAACCTGAAAGACGTGACCCTGACGCTGCCTGTCGGGCTGTTTACCTGCATCACCGGCGTGTCCGGTTCCGGTAAATCGACGCTGATCAACGATACGCTGTTCCCGATTGCGCAGACGGCGCTGAACGGCGCGACGCTGGCCGAGCCTGCACCGTACCGCGACATTCAGGGGCTGGAGCATTTCGACAAGGTTATCGATATCGATCAGAGCCCGATTGGCCGCACCCCACGTTCCAACCCGGCGACCTATACTGGCGTCTTTACGCCCGTCCGTGAACTCTTCGCGGGTGTACCGGAAGCGCGTTCGCGCGGCTACACGCCAGGACGTTTCAGCTTTAACGTGCGCGGCGGCCGCTGTGAAGCGTGCCAGGGCGACGGCGTAATCAAGGTTGAGATGCACTTCCTGCCGGATATCTACGTGCCGTGCGACCAGTGTAAAGGCAAGCGCTATAACCGCGAAACGCTGGAGATTAAGTACAAAGGCAAGACCATCCACGAAGTGCTGGATATGACTATCGAAGAGGCGCGCGAGTTCTTTGACGCCGTCCCTGCGCTGGCGCGTAAGCTGCAAACCCTGATGGATGTTGGTCTGACCTATATCCGTCTGGGGCAGTCAGCGACAACGCTGTCCGGTGGTGAAGCGCAGCGCGTGAAGCTGGCGCGTGAGCTGTCCAAACGCGGAACCGGTCAGACGCTGTATATTCTGGACGAGCCGACCACCGGCCTGCATTTTGCGGATATCCAGCAGCTGCTGGACGTGCTGCACCAGCTGCGCGATCAGGGCAACACCATCGTGGTGATTGAGCACAACCTGGACGTGATTAAAACCGCGGACTGGATTGTCGATCTCGGCCCGGAAGGCGGCAGCGGCGGCGGTGAAATCCTCGTCTCCGGTACGCCAGAGACCGTTGCAGAGTGCGAAGCCTCGCACACCGCGCGCTTCCTTAAACCGTTGCTGTAATCGTTACACGGAGAGCTGCTGTCGGATCGTTTCCGGCAGCAGTTCTACCGCCTGTTGATACGACGCATCTACCAGGTAGTAAATTTGCGAATCTGGCAGCGAGCCGTCGAGAAACACCGTACTCCAGTGTGCTTTATTCAGATGCTTGCTTGGCCTGACATCATCGTGCTGCTGGCGCAGTAAGTCGGCCAGTTCAGGACTGGTTTTCAGCGATGCCGCAGGACGTCCCTCCACCTCTTTTACCATCGCGAACAACACATCACCCACTTTGATCTGCGTGGCTTTCCAGTCGCTGTGAACGCTCTGTTCTGCGCCCGGCTTGCTCATGCAGTACTGAAGTATCTCCGAAATTGTCATCTTTATTCCCCTTGTAGCGTTGCGATAATTTTACGCGAACCACCGTGAATGCGATGTTCTCCCAGCCAGATCCCCTGCCACGTTCCCAGCAGCAGCCGTCCGTTGTGGACCGGCAGCATCAACGAGACGCCCAGCAAAGAGGATTTGATGTGCGAAGGCATATCATCCGCCCCCTCGTAATCATGGTCATACGGGGCGTTATCCGGGACGGTTTTCAGAAAATGCCGCTCCATGTCAGACCGGACGGTGGGATCGCAATTTTCATTGAGCGTGAGAGAAGCAGACGTGTGCTGAAGCAGCAGATGCAGCAAACCCGTTTTGACGCGCGACAGGTCGCGGATTTGCCCGATGACTTCGTCCGTCACCAGGTGAAATCCGCGTGGTTTTGCGCTTAAGATCAGGGTCTGTTGATACCACATGTGCTGCTCCGTGTTGAAAGATGAATCTTTCTAAGTGTGCAGCAAGAAAGCGAAAGGTAAAACCCGCGCGGCGAGATTTGCTTAAAAAAGCATTCACCCCGCCGTTAATGCATCAGTATTCGGAGTTAACGATCACCTCTTCACCAAATTTTCCGGCCATTGGCAGCGGCCGGTAGGTGGAGTTCGAGGCGCGTAACACCCGGATGCCTCTGGCTCCCACATCGTGCGCCGCGGTGATGTCGTTATCTGAATCACCGTAGAACACCTTGATATTTTTCTTTTCCAGCCACTGGGTTTTGGTGTTTTGCCCTTCCTGGTCCCCGGCAAAAATGACCGGATTCATGCTGGCCGCCGGGATCAGAAAATCATCCTGTAGCGTTTTCGAGACGGTTTCGGTTTTGGTCTGGCTACGTCCTGTCACGAAGTAAATGCTGTCGCCGCGCTTTACGTGCATGGCGATCAGCGCGCGGGCAACCTCTTTCGGGATACTGAACTCATCCCAGCCGTTATTCATCTTTTCCCAGAATTCCGGGTTTTTCAGATAGGCTTCGCTGTCCGGGGAGTACGTTTTTTTGCCGCGCCAGAAACCGGGGCTGGAGAAGAGAACGGTATCGTCAATATCGAAGCCCACGGCCATCGGCGGGCGACCCGTCAGGCTGTTTTCGATTTGTGCCACTGAAACCCAGTGAATGGGGGCCTGTTCGGCAAGAATGGCGGCGGTGGTGCCGGTGTAAAGCGGCGTGGGTGCAGAAGCCCGCGCAACAACGGTACTATTAAGCGAGAACAATAAGCAGGCGGCGCTGAGCGCCAGTGTGATCTTGCGCATGTTTTCCCCTGAATATTCAGTTTGTTATCTTTTTATTTTGAGCGAATGGTCAAAAACTATCCGACCATAACCCCAGCGGGAGGGGAAGAAAAGGAGTTTTTGCTTATGAAGCTGAATAAAAAGAAGACGATCACAAAGTGTGGATGAGTGATGTAGGCCCGGTAAGGCGCAGCCGCCACCGGGCAAGATTTTCTGCGGCCTGATGCCCTCACCCCAGCCCTCTCCCACAGGGAGAGGGAGATAATAAGTAGTGAGTACTTACATCACAGCTGCAAACGCCTGCGCCACGCGCTGGACGTTGCCAGCATTCAGCCCCGCCACGCACATACGGCCGCTGGCGATCAGGTAGACACCGAACTCTTCGCGCAGGCGATCGACCTGCGCTGCGCTCAGTCCGGTATAGCTGAACATCCCGCGCTGCTTGAGAAGATAATCAAAGTTATGTCCAGGCACGGCCTCTTTCAGGACGTTAACCAGCTCCTGACGCATCGACAGGATGCGCTTACGCATGCCTTCCACTTCCGCAAGCCAGGTGGCTTTCAGCTGATCATCGCCCAGTACGGTCGCGACCACCTGCGCACCAAAATTCGGCGGGCTGGAGTAAATACGGCGGACCGTCGCTTTCAGCTGACCGAGTACGCGTCCCGCGGCTTCGGCGTCTTCACACACCACGGACAGACCGCCGACGCGCTCGCCGTAGAGGGAGAAGATTTTTGAGAAAGAGTTGCTGACCAGCGCAGGCAGACCCGCGCTGGCAATCGCACGAATGGCGTAGGCGTCCTCCTCCATGCCCGCCCCAAAGCCCTGATAGGCGATGTCGAGGAACGGGATCAGGTTACGCGCCTTCAGTACCTCGATCACCGCATCCCACTGGGCATTGGTGAGGTCCGCACCGGTCGGGTTATGGCAGCACGGATGCAGCAATACGATACTGCGCTCCGGCAGGGTGTTCAGTTTTTCCAGCAGCGCATCAACGCGTACGCCGTTGGTTTCGCTGTCGAACCATGGATAGGTCGCAACCTTAAAGCCCGCGCCTTCAAAGATGGCCACGTGGTTTTCCCACGTCGGGTCGCTGACCCACACGCCGGAATCCGGGAAGTACTTTTTCAGGAAATCTGCGCCTACCTTCAGCGCACCCGAGCCACCCAGCGTCTGGATAGTCGCCACGCGCTTTTGCGCGAGCACCGCGTGATCCGCACCAAACAGCAGCGGCGCAATGGTATTACGGTAGGTATTTAACCCTTCCATCGGCAGATAAAGCGAAGCCCCGTGCGGGGTTGCGTTAAGACGCGCTTCGGCTTCGGCAACGGCTTTCAGTTGAGGAATGATGCCGTCCTCGTTGTAATAAAGACCGATGCTGAGGTTCACTTTGTCGCTGCGAGGATCTTCTTTGAAACGCTCCATCAAGGAGAGGATAGGGTCGCCGGCGTAGGCGTCTACTTTCTGAAACACGCGATGTTCTCCGGATTGTTATGAGGCAGGATTTTCAACAATAAACCGGAAGCAGGAGAAGGTCGAGAAGGTTATGAAAACCGTTCCTGGATATGCCCACGAATTTGTTCGATACGCTCAGACGTCGACCCTGTGACGCGTAAATACGGGATGTTTCGGCGCGCCAGTTCAGCGATATACCACGACTGCTGCCTGCGGCGAAACGCCGCGCCTTGCCTGGTACCGTCCTGTACAAAGGGAAATTCATCGCCGCACAGTACAACCAGCGAGTAGTCCCGCCCGGCTAAGTCGTGCAGCGCCTGAGGCGCCGAGCCATACTGGTCGAGGGTATAAAACAGCGTGGTTAAGGGCGACGTATCACAAATCAGATAAGGCGCCGTGCTGGCTGCGTCCTCACGCCGCACCTGCTCGCGCGCAATATGCAGGAGATCGTCGCATTCCAGTACTCCGTTCTTTTCTTCCCAGTATTCGCGCCCGAACTCAGCGACATAGGGCGCGTTAAGCGCTGCTGCCAACGCCCGGGAAAGCGTGCTTTTGCCCGTCGACTCGCCGCCCAATAAGCAAATTCGAAAGACAAAACTCCGGTAAACCTCCGCCGAGAGCATCTCGCGGTAGCGATGAACATCAGAGCGAATAAGCGTGCCTGAGGGCGCATCAGGGCCCTCCGGGCGCTGAAGCCGCACGTGCGTGACCGGTTTGCCAAAACGCTGGCTTAATACGCGGGCAAAGCCATCGCCGTAATCCTCCGCAGTGAATACGGCGTCCGGTCGGCAGTGAAAGAAGCGTTCGCATAGGGTAGCCACGTAGTGTCGGTGGCGATCGGCATCTGCGTCGTTGGGCGGCGGCGGTTCAATATCATGGCCCGCCGCGATCTCTGGCGAAAACACCAGGTGACGACACCGCGGGAAACGCGTCTGTAACCACTGAAGGCGCTTTTCGGGTTCGCACCCCGGCATTTCCGGTAGCGAATAGCTGATGATAAATACCGTCTCGCACCGGGCAAGCGCAGCGTTGATAAGCAATTCATGTCCTGCGTGTAAGGGCGCGAACTTGCCGACAATCAGACCCTCTGCGTAAGGTTTCATCGCGCGCGGATCTCCTTACGCCATTGATATAAACCGTGCCAGGCGTTAAACCAGAACACCAGATACAGAACCGCGGTCAAATGCAGGCCCCTCATCGCATACAGCGGCACGGCAAGGGTATTGACGGCAAGCCAGACGTACCAGTTCTCCAGGCGTCGGCCCATTAGCATGAACTGCGCCAGGATGCTGAAGGTTAAAATAATGGAGTCCAGCCAGGGCGCCCAGGCGTTGGTATACCGATGCAATAAAAGCCCGTACAGCGCCGCTACTGCCACGGCACAGGCCAGCAGAAGGAGAAAATGTCTGGGGTGGGTTCGCCGCACCGGCAATACCTCTCCGCGGTTTCCTTTCAGCCAGTGCACCCAACCCGTTATGCTCGTGATAATGAAAAAGAGCTGTAGGGTAACATCAGCATAGAGCTGCACTGAATAGAAGACCCAGGCGTATAGCCCGCTGCCGAGAATACCGATCCACCACGTGTTGATATTGTTTCTGGCCGCCAGCCAGACAGAGAGCGCATAGGCCAGACAAGCAGCCATTTCAGATGGTGACATATCCCTTCCCGGATACTGTGATTAGTCGACGTATTTCATCGCTACCCTTGAGGTAAGGCGCGTGATAAGTTCGTAAGCACTCACTTTTGTTATTTCAGCAATACGCTCTACCGGCAGGCCTTCGCCCCACATCACCGCATCGTCCCCCGCTTTATCCTGCGCGTCGGGTCCCAGATCGACACAAATCATGTCCATCGCCACACGGCCGACAATCTTCACTTCGCGACCATTGACCAGTACCGGCGTACCCGTTGGCGCGGCGCGCGGATAGCCGTCGCCGTAGCCCATCGCTACCACGCCAAGCCGCGTGTCGCGCTCACTCGTCCAGGTGCCGCCGTAACCTACCGGCTCGCCTGCTTTGTGCTCACGCACGGCAATCAGCTTTGAAACCAGCGACATCACCGGCTTAAAGCCGAAGTCCGGTCCCCAGGGTTTGTTCTCAAGCGGAGAAACGCCATACAGGATAATCCCCGGACGCGCCCAGTCGAAGTGCGACTGCGGCCACAGCAGAAGGCCGCCGGACGCCGCAATGGAGCGCATCCCCGGTTTGCCTTCGCAGAAGGTGGTGAAGATATCAAGCTGCTGTTCCGTTGCGCCGCATTCAGGCTCATCGGCGCGGGCAAAGTGGCTGACGATATTCACCGGCTGACGCACGTTCTTGCACTGGCACAACCGCTGATAAAACGCTTCGGCATTCTCCGGGCGCACGCCCAGGCGGTGCATGCCCGTGTCGAGCTTCATCCACACGGTGACCGGCTCGCTCAGTTCGGCCGTTTCCAGCGCGGCCAGCTGTTCTTCGTTATGCACCGCCGTCTGCAGGTGCTGATCGGCAATGGTCGGCAGGTCCGAGGCTTCAAAAAAGCCTTCGAGGAGCAGAATCGGTTGCGTAATTCCACCTGCGCGCAGGCGGAGAGCTTCTTCGAGACGGGCGACGCCAAAAGCGTCGGCATCGGGGAGCGTTCGCGCGGTCTCAAGAAGACCGTGTCCGTAAGCGTTCGCTTTCACGACTGCAACGAGCTTACTGGCGGGCGCCAGTTCTCGCAGACGTTGCAGGTTGTGTCGCAGAGCGCGGCGGTTAATCACAACAGTTGCCGCTTGCATTTGAATTCCTTAGAAATTACTCATCATCATATTGAGGACCGGCATAGTTGTCGAAACGCGACCACTGGCCGTTAAAGGTCAGACGTACCGTACCGATGGGGCCGTTACGTTGCTTACCAATAATAATTTCGGCGATCCCTTTCAGATCGCTGTTCTCGTGATAAACCTCATCACGGTAGATGAACATGATTAAGTCGGCATCCTGCTCGATGGAGCCGGATTCACGCAGGTCGGAGTTGACCGGGCGCTTGTCTGCACGTTGTTCCAGAGAACGGTTTAGCTGCGACAGCGCCACCACCGGCACGTGCAGCTCTTTGGCTAACGCTTTGAGCGAGCGGGAAATTTCGGCAATCTCCAGCGTACGGTTGTCGGAAAGCGACGGAACGCGCATCAGCTGAAGGTAGTCGATCATGATGAGACCGATACCACCGTGTTCACGGGCGATACGGCGCGCGCGGGAGCGCACTTCCGTCGGCGTCAGGCCGGAGGAGTCATCAATATAGATGTTCCGTTTTTCCAGCAAAATCCCCATGGTGCCGGAGATCCGCGCCCAGTCCTCATCGTCGAGCTGACCGGTACGGATGCGGGTCTGATCCACACGCGACAGGGATGCCAGAGAACGCATCATGATCTGTTCTGAGGGCATCTCAAGACTGAAGATAAGAACCGGTTTATCCTGCAACATCGCCGCGTTTTCGACGAGGTTCATCGCAAATGTCGTTTTACCCATCGACGGACGCGCCGCGACGATAATCAAATCCGATGGCTGAAGACCTGCCGTTTTCTTGTTGAGATCGTCATAACCGGTGTTCACCCCCGTCACGCCATCGTGCGGCTGCTGGAAAAGCTGCTCAATACGCGCAACGGTGGCGTCGAGCACATCGGCGATGTTTTTCGGGCCTTCGTCTTTGTTCGCACGGCTTTCGGCGATTTTAAAGACGCGGGACTCGGCAAGATCAAGTAGATCTTCGCTGGTGCGCCCCTGGGGATCGAAACCGGCCTCGGCGATCTCATTCGCCACCGAGATCATCTCGCGGACAACGGCACGTTCACGGACGATATCAGCGTAAGCGCTGATGTTCGCGGCACTTGGCGTGTTTTTTGACAGTTCTGCCAGATAGGCAAACCCGCCGACACTGTCGAGCTGTCCCAGACGCTCCAGCGATTCTGCGAGTGTAATCAGGTCGATCGGGCTGCCCGACTCCTGCAAACGCGCCATTTCAGTAAAGATGTGGCGGTGCGGGCGGGTATAGAAGTCTTCCGCAACAACGCGCTCGGCGACGTCGTCCCAGCGTTCGTTATCCAGCATTAAACCGCCCAACACCGACTGTTCCGCTTCAATCGAGTGCGGCGGGACTTTTAACCCGGCGACCTGATAATCACGTTCACGGGGTTCAGTCTGTTTGTTGAAGGGTTTGTTTCCTGCCATAGTGAATGGAGTTACCGAGATAAAGAGTGGGTCGAAAGATTACCATAATTTTCTAACGGAGGGAGCATGGCAACACGCATTGAGTTCCAGAAACATGGCGGGCCAGACGTACTGCAAGCCGTGGAGTTTACCCCCACGGCACCTGGCGAGAACGAAATCCAGGTTGAAAACAAAGCGATCGGCATTAACTACATCGATACCTATATTCGCGGCGGTCTCTATCCGCCTCCGTCGATGCCGAGCGGACTGGGCACCGAGGCGGCCGGTATCGTCAGCAAAGTGGGCAGCGCGGTTAAGCACATTAAGGAAGGCGATCGCGTGGTGTACGCGCAGTCGGCGCTGGGCGCTTACAGCTCCATCCATAACGTTCCGGCCGAGAAAGCGGCGCTTCTGCCAAATGCGATCGGCTTCGAGCAGGCTGCCGCCTCATTCCTGAAAGGGCTGACGGTCTATTATCTGCTGCGCAAAACCTACGAAATTAAGCCTGACGAGCAATTCCTGTTTCACGCAGCCGCAGGTGGCGTAGGGCTGATTGCCTGCCAGTGGGCGAAAGCCCTGGGGGCGAAGCTGATCGGCACCACAGGCAGCGCGCAAAAAGCGCAGCGCGCGCTGGACGCGGGCGCATGGCAGGTGATCAACTACCGGGAAGAGAGCACCGTTGAGCGGCTGAAAGAGATCACTGGCGGCAAAAAGGTACGCGTGGTGTATGACTCGGTGGGGAAAGACACCTGGGAATCTTCGCTGGACTGCCTGCAACGTCGCGGGCTGATGGTGAGCTTCGGTAACGCCTCCGGGGCTGTCACCGGCGTGAACCTGGGCATTCTGAATCAGAAAGGGTCACTGTATGTCACCCGCCCTTCCCTGCAAGGTTACATCACCAACCGGGAAGAACTTGAGGAAGCCAGCAACGAGCTGTTCTCGCTGATCGCCAGTGGGGTGATCAAAGTGGATGTGGCAGAAGCGCAGAAATATCCGCTGACCGATGCGCAACGTGCGCATGAGGTGCTGGAGAGCCGGGCAACCCAGGGCTCAAGTCTGTTAATTCCCTGAGCCATAAAAAGAAATTGGGCTTCCCATGGGAAGCCCTTTCTTTTTTTTAGTTCGGCTGTATGTAGGGTACAGCTCGATGAATTCTTTAGCGGCAGCCATAGTGACAGATTCGATAAGTAAATCCTATTCTGTTCTAAAGATTGCTGCCGGAAAAGTTGCAGGTATGTGACGTACCCCTCAATACCTTAGTAACGGAAGCGGTTATTACGCTGATAAGTCGGCAGTTTTGGTGATTTAATCGCCCGTATGGCCCATACCACCGCAATCGCCAGAAGTAACCACGGCAAGAGTTTAATCGTCAGGGCAAATAATCCGCCGACAAACATCACCACCGTGGCCACAACGAGCGCGGCCAGAATACCGAGCAGCGACACGCCCGTGACCATCAGCATGATAAAGAAGCCAATCACAAAAAGTAGTTCCAGCATGGTGCTCTCCCACGAGTTCCCGAATGATGCTGCGATCATTACAAGAATCATGCCAAAAATAAGTTGTTGTTCTGAAAGCAAAACGCCCCGCAATGTGTTGCAGGGCGTGGCGTATTTGACCATCTTTTAGCGAAATTTAACGTTTATCCGCAACCAGACGCAGCGCGTGTTCCAGTACCTCAATATCCGCACCGGCTTTATGCGCGTTCTCGCTGAGATAACGACGCCACTGGCGCGCACCAGGAATGCCCTGGAACAGGCCAAGCATATGGCGGGTAATGTGGCCCAGATACGTACCATGACTCAGCTCGCGCTCAATGTACGGATACATGGCGCGCACTACGGCCACGGGATCGGTGTCAGCACCCTCAACGCCAAAGATTTCCCGGTCAACCGTCGCCAGAATGCCCGGATTCTGATACGCCTCGCGTCCGACCATCACGCCATCCATATGTTCGAGGTGCGCTTTGGCCTCGTCCAGCGACTTAATACCGCCATTGATCGACATGGTCAGGTGTGGGAAGTCGCGTTTCAGCTGGTACACGCGCGGGTAGTCCAGCGGCGGGATCTCGCGGTTTTCTTTCGGGCTGAGGCCTGAGAGCCAGGCTTTACGGGCGTGGATGATAAACATCTCGCATTCACCCTTCCCTGATACCGTGTTGATGAAATCACACAGAAACTCATAGCTGTCCTGGTCGTCTATGCCGATACGGGTTTTGACCGTGACCGGGATAGAGACGACGTCGCGCATCGCTTTGATGCAGTCCGCCACCAGGTGCGCATTTCCCATCAGACACGCGCCGAACATGCCGTTTTGCACACGGTCGGACGGACAACCGACGTTGAGGTTAATCTCGTCATAGCCGCGTTCTTCGGCCAGCTTCGCGCACTGCGCCAGCGCAGCCGGATCGCTGCCACCGAGTTGCAGCGCAACCGGATGCTCCTCTTCGCTGTACGCCAGATAGTCGCCTTTGCCGTGAATAATTGCGCCGGTAGTGACCATTTCGGTGTATAGCAGCGTATGGCGGGAGAGCTGACGCAGGAAATAGCGGCAATGTCTGTCCGTCCAGTCGAGCATTGGCGCAATGGAGAAACGGTGTGCAGAGAAAGCGGTCTGAAATTCTGACGACATGGCGAACTTTTAAGCATCTGGTGGAAAAGGGGCGCTACTATAGCACAAAGAAAAGCCGGAGGCGCAGCGCCTCCGGTGTACTTTAGAACGTCATGCTCAACTGCGCCCCTGCGCCCCAGGTCTCGTCTTCGCCATAAAGCCCCATCAGGTCAACATGGACGGAGTTGAACGGCGCAAAACCGACACCGCCGGTAAAGACGTTGCTGTCGTTCCCCTTCATATCCGCACGATAACCGGCGCGCACAGCCAGCCAGCTCAGCGGCGTGACTTCAGCACCAATGCCGGCGTATTGGGAGGTATCTTCGCTTTTAAAGCCCTTGGTTTCGGTCAGATCGCCATCCGCGGTCAGCGTGACCAGATCGTTGTGCCAGGCGGCCCCGGCAGTGACCAGCGGACGGATCTGATAGGTGTCTTTATAACTCACCACCTCTCCTGTGCGCCCGTTGCGAATGCGGATATCTTTGGTATCGATATCGCGCGACATCAGGTTTTGCCCGCTCACGCCGACCGTCCAGTTTTCACCGAAATCAGCAGCAATACCGGCATCGACGTTGAAGCCAGTGTCGTCGGTACGGTAGCGGCTGTCGTTCCACTTATTACTGTCGTAATCGTAGATTGAGGTGGTGTAGTTATAGAGCCAGGTTTTTTGCAGCTTCGGCGTGACGCCAACGGAAACCGGAACGCCGCCAAGATCGAACTGACGGGCCACCGCAATACCGTAGTCGGATACAATCGCCGCCCGACCAGACGCCGTAGAGTTAAGGTTTTTGGTGATCTGATCGGTACCGTTTAGCGCGGCATCCAGCGCCACACCGGCAGCCACCGCATCGCTTCGTTGTATACCGCGCAGATAATCAATGTCCTGCTGATCGATTGAAGAGCTGACGCGGCCATGTGCATAGCCTTTTGCCATAAAGGCCACGGAAAGAATATCGTTAGGGATACTGACGGCAATCCCCGCCCCTGCGGTGGCGTGTGCGGTCTTGCCTTTCAGGTAGTCCAGTTCATCAGCGAGATCTTTCGCTGCGCCCTGGAACTGATTGATCGAACCTAATGGATTGGTGATAACTTCAATGGGGGTCAGACTATCAACCACATCCTTGTAATGATTGATTTTGTCGTTAATGGTATCAATCTCGTCCTGAAGATTGTCTTCATCGGTCACCTGCACGCCAACGGACGGCAAAATGACCGTCACATCATCATCTGGCTTAGATTTTGCCAGTAACGCGGGGTTGATTAACGCCCCGCTGCCATAGCTCCCTGCCGCGACACCCGTTCCGCCCATTGCGTCGCTACGCGCTTCCGTCCAGGTATTGGCTGCTCCCGCCTGATTTGCCATAAAAAAGGAGACAGCAATGCTAACCATCGAAAATTTAAAATGTTTTTTCACAGTGTGCTCGTAAATAGTTTGTTATTAGTTAACCCTGTCTGTTATCACCCAAACAGGAACGAACTATTGCTGTGAATAAGTACAAAAAGACCCGCTATTTCCCTAAGTTAAATTCCATCCCGGCCTGTTCTAATGTGTGACGACCATCAATATTTATAGAAGAGGAAATTATTTTCGCCCAGGTTTTCCATCGTGCGGGCCAAAAAACTGAGGCGGATGGTCTACCCAGTGGTCTTCGCGCGTCACGGCATACACCGGATTGAGGGGATAGTAGATGCGGTTATGTTTTTTATTAGCCTCACCCACCACCAGTAAGCGCACCTCTTCATCGGTGTTGTTGATAAAGGTATGGCACACGCCCGTGCCGGCAGGAAATCCCACGCTGTCTCCGGGTTCAAGCTTCCACAGATAACCATTGATCCAGGCCTCAGGGTAACCCTCCAGAACGTAAACAAACTCCTCTTCGTCGCTTTCCGCATGCGGATAAGAAGTACGGCGTCCGGGCGGCAGCCGTTCATGGTGAATACCAATGCGGCCGAGACCCAGCTTGCGGGCCAGCGGCGCGCCAATAGAAAACCGTTCATTGCTGTCCGGGTACGTTGCGTCATCGGCGCCTTCCACGTCCCGCCAGTGCCGAATACAGTCAGGTCTTTTCATCATGCGATCTCCCGATTTGCGATGCGTCAGGTATAGCACAGCCTGGCGGATCTCGGTGTTTTTAGCAGAACATGATAAAGTGAGGGTTTTCACCCCTTACCACATCCGAGGTGCCCGATGGACAAGTCCACAAAAGAGCTGTTAGCGCAAGCTGAAAAGCTCTGTGCGCAACGCAATGTGCGCCTGACCCCGCAGCGCCTTGAGGTACTGCGTCTGATGAGCCTGCAACAGGGTGCCATCAGCGCTTACGATCTGCTCGACCTGCTGCGTGAAAGCGAGCCGCAGGCAAAACCGCCGACCGTCTATCGGGCGCTGGATTTTCTGCTGGAGCAAGGGTTTGTGCATAAAGTGGAATCAACAAACAGCTATGTGCTGTGCCATCTTTTTGACCAGCCTACTCACACGTCCGCCATGTTTATCTGCGATCGCTGTGGCGTGGTGAAGGAAGAGTGTGCGGAAGGTGTGGAAGATATTATGCATACGCTGGCAGCCAGAATGGGCTTTGCGCTGCGCCATAACGTGATCGAAGCCCACGGCTTATGTTCTGCCTGCGTGGAGGTGGAGTCATGCCGTCATCAGGATGCCTGTCAGCACGATCACTCTATCCTGGTGAAGAAAAAGCCGCGTTAAGGCCAAAGAAAAAGGCGGCTCATGGCCGCCCTTTGGGGATAGTGCCGGTTACCAGCGGTAGTCGTTACGGGTTTCCCAGTCTTTGACTTCGTTTTCCGCCTGATCTTTTTCGTAACCGTAGCGCTCCTGGATTTTACCTACCAGCTGATCGCGCTTACCTTCAATGACGGTCATATCGTCATCTGTCAGCTTACCCCACTGTTCTTTCGCTTTACCTTTGAATTGCTTCCAGTTGCCGCCGATTTCATCTTTATTCATAATCGTGTCCTCGTGTTAAGCGTCTATGAGTATCGTCCGCTTCGTTCTTTTCTGCTGGACGTGATTATTATTGTAGTTAAGGATTCGGCATTTATTTTTATATTCGGAATCTTTAACCGTTACGATATATCGTGCGGGGCTGGAAACCAGGTCTTGTTTCGCCAGTGACGACGCCAGATAACGGCCAGCGAAAGGCCACGCAGTGAAAGAAACACCGCCAGCGCGAGCCACAGACCATGATTGCCGAGATACGGCAAGGTCAGCAGCGTCAGGCCGAACCCCGCCGCAGCGACGGCCATGCTGTTGCGCATCTCCGCCCCGCGCGTCGCACCAATAAACATGCCGTCCAGCAAATAGCACCACACGCCCACCACCGGTAATACTACCTGCCAGAGGATGTAGCGATCGGCCAGCTCACGTAGCGCGGGCAACGAGGTGAGAAGCGCGACAATATGCCCGCCAAAACAGGCGTAAACCAGAGCAAAGACCAGCGCCACCAGACCCGCCTGACGACAGGCAGCACGCCAGACTTCGCGTAACTGGCCGCTTTCACGCGCGCCATAAGCCTGCCCTGAATGCGCCTCGACGGCGTAAGCAAAACCATCCAGCGCGTAAGCGGTAAAGGTCAGTAACGTCATGAGCACTGCGTTGACGGCGACGATCTCAGGCCCAAGACGGGCACCAAAAACGGTTAATGCGCCGAAGCAGAGTTGCAGCAGAAGCGAACGGAGCATGATGTCGCGATTAAGCGCCAGCAGCTTACGCATATTGCCGCGCCAGGCCGATGTCAGCAGATCCAGGGTGATACCGCGCATCGCCAGCACGCGCCAGACCATCCCCAAACCGATCAGCAGCGTCCCGTACTCGGCAATTGCCGTAGCCAGCGCCGCGCCCCGGACGTTCATGTGCAGTCCCATCACCAGCCAGAGATCGAGCACAATGTTAAGCAGGTTGCCCACCACCAGCAGGATCACTGGCGCGCGGGCGTACTGCACGCCCAGCAGCCAGCCCAGAAGGACCAGGTTTGCCAGTGAAGCGGGCGCGCTGAGCCAGCGAATTTCGAGAAACCGCCGGGCTTGTTCCAGTACGGCATCGCTGCCGCCTACAATATGGAGCGCAAGATCAATCAGCGGCGTACGCAACAGAACGATTAACGCGCCAGCACCGAACGCCAGAATGAGCGGCTGAACCAGCGCACGCGCCAGACGCAGGGGATCTTTTGCACCATACGCCTGGGCCGTAAGGCCTGTCGTACTCATGCGCAGAAAAAGTAGCAGCATAAAGAGGAAGCTGGTCGCCGTTGCGCCAATCGCGACGCCGCCCAGGTAAATCGGCGAATCCAGATGCCCGATAACTGCCGTATCCACCAGCCCCAGCAGAGGAACGGTAATATTGGAAAAAATCATCGGTAGCGCAAGACGCCACAACGCCTTATCGGCAGAAGTTAGCAATGCCATGGAAATTACCGGAATCAGAAAACAGGCCAGGCTGTAGAGGAACTACAGCCTGTCAGGAAGAGATTACAGCCATTCACCGTTGCGGATAACGCCGACCGCCAGCCCTTCAATAGAGAAGCTCTGCTCGCGGAGATCCACCACAATCGGGGAGAATTCATTGTTTTCAGGCAGAAGCTGCACGGTATTGCCTTGTTTTTTCAGGCGCTTAACCGTCACTTCATCATCAATGCGCGCCACCACGACTTGCCCGTTACGCACGTCCTGCGTTTTGTGTACCGCCAGCAGATCGCCATCCAGAATACCGATATCTTTCATGGACATTCCGCTAACGCGCAGCAGGAAATCGGCGCTCGGCTTGAACATGCCTGGGTCAACCTGATAGTGCCCTTCGATGTGCTGCTGCGCCAGCAGAGGTTCACCTGCGGCTACGCGGCCCACCAGCGGAATACCGCTCTCTTCTTCCACCAGCAGACGGATGCCGCGTGAGGCGCCGGAAACAATCTCAATCACGCCCTTACGCGCAAGCGCCTTAAGGTGCTCTTCGGCAGCATTAGGAGAACGGAAGCCCAGACGCTGCGCAATTTCTGCACGCGTGGGTGGCATACCCGTCTGGCCGATATGATCCCGAATGAGATCAAACACCTCTTGCTGCCTGGTCGTTAACGCTTTCATACCGCCCCCTGGGTGTATATACAGTTATGCTGTGAGTATATACAGTCAAAGGCGATTTTGGAACCAAAAACTGCACAAAAAACCAGGGACTTAATTATTCCTCGAGGCTCATCGGAAATGCGACCAAAGTAGCGTGACCCAGGTGATCGCCGCCGTGATAATCGACAGCAGTACGGCAGCGGAACCCATGTCTTTCGCCCGGCCAGACAGTTCATGGAATTCCGACCCGATTCGGTCAACAACGGCCTCAATAGCGCTATTCAGAATTTCCACTATCATCACCAGAAGGACAGATCCGATGAGCAGTACGCGGGTGATAGCATCAACATCAAGGAAGCAGGCGATGACAACGGCAACGATTGCGGCAACCGCTTCCTGGCGGAAAGCGGCTTCATTAACCCATGCGGCGCGGAAACCTTTCCATGAATAACCGGCAGCTTTAATGATTCGAGTTAACCCAGTGGTATTATTGGCCATTAAAAGAACCTTTTATGATAAATAGCGTCAGTAACTAAAGCCGCAGCGCGTTTTGCTGCGACCTGAAGTATGACGGGTAACAACAGAAATTTTGCGCGCTTTCTGTTATCCTTGCGCCGCAATTGCATTATTAACCAGAGGCTTTACATCGTTTATGTCCGGCTGGCCACGAATTTACTACAAATTACTTAATTTACCATTAAGCGTACTGGTAAAAAGTAAGTCTATCCCAGCAGAACCTGCGCTGGAATTAGGGCTCGATACGTCGCGCCCTATTATGTACGTTTTGCCTTATAACTCGAAGGCAGACCTGCTAACGCTTCGCGCTCAATGTCTGGCGCACGATTTACCTGACCCGCTTGAACCGCTGGAAGTCGACGGTACGCTGCTGCCGCGCTACGTGTTCATCCATGGCGGACCGCGCGTGTTCACCTATTACACGCCGAAAGAAGAGTCCATTAAGCTGTTCCATGATTACCTCGATCTGCACCGCAGCAACCCCGATCTGGACGTGCAGATGGTGCCGGTGTCGGTGATGTTTGGCCGTCGTCCGGGGCGTGAAAAAGGGGAAGAGAACCCGCCGCTGCGTATGCTCAACGGCATTCAGAAATTCTTCGCCGTCTCATGGCTGGGACGCGACAGCTTTGTTCGCTTCTCGCCTTCCGTTTCACTGCGCCGCATGGCGGATGAACACGGTACTGACAAAATCATTGCGCAAAAGCTGGCGCGCGTTGCGCGTATGCACTTTGCACGTCAGCGTCTGGCGGCCGTTGGGCCACGTCTCCCGGCGCGTCAGGATCTGTTTAACAAGCTGCTGGCTTCCAAAGCGATTGCCCGTGCCGTAGAAGACGAAGCGCGCAGCAAGAAGATTTCGCACGAGAAAGCGCAGCAGAACGCAATCGCGCTGATGGAAGAGATCGCCGCAAACTTCTCCTACGAGATGATTCGTCTCTCTGACCGTATCCTCGGTTTCACGTGGAACCGCCTCTATCAGGGGATTAACGTCCACAACGCCGAGCGCGTGCGTCAGTTAGCGCATGACGGCCACGAGATTGTCTATGTGCCCTGCCACCGCAGCCACATGGACTACCTGCTGCTCTCTTACGTGCTCTATCACCAGGGCCTGGTGCCGCCGCATATTGCTGCCGGTATCAACCTGAACTTCTGGCCAGCAGGTCCGATTTTCCGCCGTCTGGGTGCGTTCTTCATTCGTCGTACCTTCAAGGGTAACAAGCTCTACTCCACCGTTTTCAGGGAGTATCTGGGCGAGCTGTTCAGCCGCGGTTATTCCGTGGAGTACTTTGTTGAAGGCGGTCGCTCCCGTACCGGTCGTCTGCTCGATCCGAAGACCGGCACGCTGTCGATGACCATTCAGGCCATGCTGCGTGGCGGTACGCGTCCTATTACGCTGGTGCCTATTTACATCGGTTATGAACACGTGATGGAAGTGGGCACCTACGCGAAAGAGCTGCGCGGTGCGACCAAAGAGAAAGAGAGTCTGCCGCAGATGCTGCGTGGTCTGAGTAAATTGCGCAATCTCGGTCAGGGCTACGTGAACTTTGGCGAGCCCCTGCCCCTGATGACATATCTGAACCATCATGTTCCGGAGTGGCGCGAGTCTATTGATCCTATCGAAGCGGTACGTCCGGCCTGGCTGACGCCAACGGTCAACGGCATTGCATCCGAGCTGATGGTACGCATCAACAATGCTGGTGCGGCAAACGCCATGAACCTGTGTTGTACCGCGCTTCTGGCCTCTCGCCAGCGTTCACTGACCCGTGAACAGCTGACCGAGCAGATTGATTGCTATCTGGATATCATGCGCAACGTGCCGTATTCCGTGGATTCGACCGTGCCGTCTGCCACCGCCAGCGAATTGATCGATCACGCGTTGCAGATGAACAAGTTCGAAGTCGAGAAAGATACGATTGGTGACATCATCATTCTGCCGCGCGAGCAGGCCGTGCTGATGACCTACTACCGTAATAACATCACGCACATGCTGATGCTGCCGTCACTGATGGCAGCCATTATTACCCAGCACCGCCGTATTTCGCGTCAGGAGCTGCTGCGCCATATTCAGGCCATCTATCCGATGCTGAAAGCGGAGCTGTTCCTGCGCTGGAGTAACGATGAGCTGGCGGCAGAGCTCGATAAAATGTCCGCAGAGATGCGTCGTCAGGGGCTGATTACCATCAGTGATGACGAACTGCATATCAATCCGTCACGTTCCCGAACCTTGCAGCTCCTGGCTTCCGGTGCGCGTGAGACGTTGCAGCGCTACGCCATTACCTTCTGGTTATTGAGTGCTAACCCGTCAATCAACCGCGGTACGCTGGAAAAAGAGAGTCGGACGCTGGCCCAGCGCCTGTCCGTTCTGCATGGCATTAACGCCCCGGAATTCTTCGACAAAGCGGTATTCAGCTCCCTGGTGCTGACGCTGCGCGACGAAGGTTACATTAGCGATACGGGCGATGCTGAGCCGGAAGAGACGATGAAGGTTTACCAGATGCTGGCAGAGCTGATTACCGCGGATGTGCGTTTAACGATTGAGAGTTCGACGCAGGGCGAGTGATGTTAAAGCCGGGTGGCGCTAACGCTTACCCGGCCTACATATTCTGCTAAATCGTAGGCCGGGTAAGGCGAAGCCGCCACCCGGTTTTTTTATGACCAGTAACTCATCGCCAGCCCCATAAACAGCACCAGCCCGACGTAGTTATTATTCAGAAACGCTTTAAAGCAGGCTTCACGCTCGCGCTTCACGATCAGCTTCTGCTGATACGCAAACAGCAGACCCGCCACCAGCACGGACCAGTAAAACTCCCAGTTCAGCCCGTTCAGGCGACCAATCGCCACCATCAGCGCCAGCACCGCCACCTGCAATATGCCGATGATCAGTTTGTCGTGACGGCCAAACAGGATCGCCGTCGATTTGATGCCAATCTTGAGATCGTCATCGCGATCGACCATCGCGTATTGGGTATCGTACGCAACGGCCCAGAGAATATTCGCCAGGAACATCAGCCAGCAGCTGAGCGGAACGGACTCGCTGACCGCGGCAAACGCCATGGGAATCGACCAGCCAAATGCCGCACCCAATACCACCTGCGGCAGATGGGTGTATCGCTTCATAAATGGGTAGACCCAGGCCAGCGCCAGAGCAGCGACGGACAGCAGAATGGTCATGGTGTTAAGGGTTAACACCAGCATGAAAGAGAGAAGCACCAGCACCACAAACAGGATGCGCGCCTCTTTCCCGGTCACCTGACCGCTCGGCAAAGGACGATTCGCGGTGCGCTTAACATGTCCATCAAATTTCCGGTCAGCATAGTCGTTGACCACACAGCCCGCAGCGCGCATCAGCCAGACACCCGCCACAAACACCGCCAGGATCCACAGCGGCGGTACGCCCGGCGTGGCAACCCACAGCGCCCATAAGGTCGGCCACAGCAGCAGCAGCGCGCCAATGGGTTTATCAGTACGCATCAGGCGGTGATAGGCCAGCAGCTTATTCTGCGTCAGACTCCACTCCATTTTTTCTCCCTCTTAGTACAACGGCGATGCAGGCAAAAAGAGTTCCGTCAGTATTAACGGCTTGCCACTCAAACGAAGGCGGGAACGGCGCCCCCACAAATCGGCATCGCAACCAATTTCAATAAAATCACGGGTCAGTTCAGACGAGGTGAACAGATATCGCCCCAGCGGCGTTTTGCCGAGGCGTTGCAGTGCAAGCTCCGGCCCGGAAAGTGTAGACTCAGGAACCACCGTTCGCCCGGCAAGCCACGGCTCGCCATCCGCACAGAGTAAAATTTCACGCAGCCAGTAGCGTTCTTCCTGCGGCAGCAGCGGCAGCTCGCTGGCAATCTCCGCAGGCGAGACAAACCCTTCCTGAATCATCGTCACCGTGACTGTTTTACCCTGTTGCTCAAAACGTTTTGTCATGGAATCTTCCAGCAGCAGCCAGTCCAGCTGTTCCGGGTCAAGCGCAGGGATGTGGTCGAAATAGCGTAGCGCACGCAGCTGCGTTAGCGCGGGGTGTGACATGCCAGACTCTCCGATACATAACGTAAAAGCATTGTATCGCAGATTGGCAAAATGAGGACGGACAAACAGAATTTAACGATCACTATCGCAACAAAGGTGCAACTTAGCCAAAAAAAGTGCGCCCGCGAAGGCGCACCAAACGACTAACAAAATCAGCACTGTGGGGAGACGGTTACCCCTTGCCTTTTACACTGCTGATAAAGGTGGAACGGGCAGTGGTTGAACCTAAACGCTCGGCTTCATCAAGCAGTTTCAGCGCTTTATCGACATCGCCGTTTTTAACTGCCTGCTTGATGGCGTTGTTAAAGTAAGTTTCAGTATCGTTAAGCACCGGCTCGGCTTTTTTCGCCGGGGCCGGGGCTGCGGCTGGCGCGGCATACACAGGCGCGGCAGTATTACCCACCGTTACCGGACCCGGGCCAGATGAGCCAAACAGTGGGCCTACGAGTACGCTGGAGCTGCTGTTGGTTTTCACCTTCAGCTTAAGCAGGCCGTCGGTGGTATGGCGCGCAATCGGATCGGGAATATCGGGAATGGCGTTACCAACCCCTTTGGCATAGGCTTTTGCCGGATCGAGCAGAGTGGTGGTTTGCTGCAAATCTTTTTCAGTGGTGAAGACCAGTACGTAGAGCTTTTGCTGCCCGAGCGCCGGGGTCAGACGCATTACCCCTTCCAGGCGGTCCGCGCTCATTACACCCGGCTCTTGATAGGTAAAATAGCTGCTGGGGAAATAGGCGGAAGGCGTCATGTTCTGATCGAGGATCAGAACGTTCGGCGCAAAAACGCTGGTCTGTTTGTTAACTTCACTGGATAAAGTCAACGTTAGCTCACCGATATTAGCCGGTACGCTATAGGCGGCTACCGGCCCGGTAATGCCAGCCACATTGAGCTGTTGGCCACCCGTCGCAAGCTGTGTGCTCTGCGTTTTGGACTGATCCACCGGCGTCCAGGTTAATTGCTGTAGAGCGGCTGTCGGAATGGCAGGCGCTGCGCTGGTATTCTGCGGGACATAATTGACGTCAGCGAGCGTAACGCCAGGCACACAGGCCAGCAGACCCGCTGACAGGCACAGCGCGACGAGATTTTTCTTCATTTTCATTGTTATCACCTCAGAAAGCGTAAGCACTGCGGTGGCCAGGCAATAGCGCGCAGTACCTCAGGAATTGAGGGGCTTTCGCCCCCCAGATTACATCGTCAGATCAGGATGCGGTTACCACCAGATTTCCATCTGGGCGCCGAAGGAGAACTCATCGTCATCGCCGCGGCTGGTAGAGAATCGACCGTTACCGGTGGAGTCAGAGATCGCGTAACGGGTGGCATCGCCGTTACCGTTCTTCGCGTAGCCCCATTTCTCATCCCACTTCGCGTAGGTTGCGAAGACACGGATGGCCGGACGAGACCAGATGCTGTCGCCAGCCTGCCACTGTTGCGCCAGGGTGATTTTGTACTGGCTGTTGCGATCGCCGGTTTCCTGGGATTTGACGTTGTCGTAGCCCACTTCCAGCAGGGTGCTCATGATTGGCGTCCATTTGTACATCGGACGTACACCCACGGTCCACCAGTCACTCCCCTGGTTATCATCCATGTCGAGTTTCTGGTACATACCGACATACATCAGGTCCCACTTGTCGGCCAGGGTGATTGCACCGTGGTCCAGAATGCGCCAGAGGCTGCCGTTGTTGTTAATCACATCGTTGGCGTAGTTGGTCGTCGTGCCATCAGGATTCGTGATGGTAAAGCTGGAAGAACCATAGGAACCCTGGCTCAGACCTTTACCCTGCGTGGTCATTGAGTCCATCGCATACTGCAGCACAAACTTGTTGTAGCCTTTCAGCATGCTCTGGGTATGTTCAGCGGTGAACATCCAGCCATCTTTCGACGCGCCGTCGGCAAGATCATAGCCGTCGGTCGTGTTCGCGCGGCCATAATCCACACCCAGTTCCAGCACGCCGTCCGGGTTAGTTTCCAGGCCCGCTAAACGCACGTCAAATACGTCGTTCGCGGTATCTTTGGTACGGTCATAGATGTTCTGGCTGCTGAAGGCATAAGAACCGCCAGCTTCCTGGGAACGCGTCGCTGCCAGAGACAGTTTACCGAAGCCCAGATCGATGTTTTCAATACCGGCACCAGGACCAGAGATATCCCAGTAGTAGAAGTCGATCATGTGTACGTCATGACGCTGATAGAAGCGCTTACCGGCCCAGATGGTAGAGCCAGGCAGCCATTCAATCAGGTTTTTACCCTGCACGTTAGCTTCACGGAACGCCGGATCGGTACCTTCCCAGTCATTCTGCTGTGCCACGGAGTACGCTACGTTGGTGTCGAAATAGAAGCTCTTGTCGCCTTCTTTCCACACTTCCTGGCCCAGTTTCAGTTCGGCGTAGGTTTCACATTCGTTACCGAGACGGTATTTACTTTGTGCGCCTGTTGCCTGGAAACATTGTTGTTCACCGCCACTACCCGTCCAGCCGATACCAGAACGAGCATAACCATGGAAATCCACTGCCAGTGCCTGAGCAGACATTACGCCCGCTGCGACGGCAACTGCCAAAGGAAGTTTGCGCAGAGTAATCATTATTCTATCTCCTGAGATCATTGCTTTTCTTTGTAATTGGAATGCTTAAACGCCTGGCTCTTTGTGCAACCGACGACATGCAGTGCCATCCTCACGGAACAGATGGCAACGCTCTGGCGGCAAACCGATAGCGAATGTGGCACCCTCTTCTACCAACACCACGTCATTCTGGCGGTAGACCAGGTTCTGACGGATGGCGGGGATCTGGATATGAATCTGTGTTTCGTGACCAAGCTGTTCGACGACCTGAACTTCACCTTCCAGCGTCACATCAGCGATGTGGCTCGGCAGTAAATGCTCAGGGCGGATACCGAGGGACATATTGGCCCCCACCTGTACATTGGCGCTGTCGACCGGCAGCCAGACTTGCTGACGGTTTGGCAGCTCCACCTGTACCTGTTCGATTGCTGTCGCGGTCACTTTTACGGGCAGGAAGTTCATCTTTGGCGAGCCAATAAAGCCCGCAACAAAGCGGTCTGCCGGGTAGTGATACAGCTCCAGCGGTTTGCCCACCTGCGCCACGCGACCGGCGTCCAGTACCACGATTTTGTCGGCCAGCGTCATCGCTTCGACCTGATCGTGGGTGACGTAAATCATCGTGCGTCCAAGACGCTTGTGCAGACGGGAGATTTCGATACGCATCTGGACGCGCAGGGCGGCATCCAGGTTAGAGAGAGGTTCATCGAGCAGGAACACGCGCGGCTCGGCCACCAGCGTACGGCCGATCGCCACACGCTGACGCTGACCACCGGAGAGCGCCTTCGGTTTACGCTCCAGCAGATGTGCCAGCTGGAGCACTTCCGCCACCTGGGTGACGCGCTGGTTAATGGTCTCTTTTTTCGCGCCGGCCAGCTTCAGGCCAAAGGACATGTTCTCGGCAACGGAAAGATGCGGATAAAGCGCATAAGACTGGAACACCATGCCCACGCCGCGTTCAGCTGGCGGGATGTCGTTCATTCGGGTATCACCAATAAATAAATCGCCACTGGTGATGGTTTCAAGACCGGCAATCATACGCAGCAGAGTAGATTTACCACAGCCTGATGGACCAACGAACACCACAAACTCACCTTCGTGGATGTCCAGATTGATGTCTTTTGACACCACAACGTCGCCCCAGGCTTTCGTTACATTACGCAGCTGTACGCTCGCCATGCCCTTCTCCCTTCGTTACAACCTGTCACCGACAGAAACATTCAAGATAAGTTCACTATGCGTGTTCCATTACTTTCGTGAATCCTCCACCCCCCGGCTTTTTTATGGGGGAGGAGGCGGGAGGATGAGAGAGCAGGCTCTGCGACCGCAGCGGAGGGGCTAAGGCGAAAATCGTGAAGCGGCCTGCAAAATTCAGTGGGTTTTTATGTGCGCCAGCACTCATAACTTAAATTTATGTTACAGGGATCACACAAACAGGGGGTGGGGCGTAGGGACTGGGAGGATGGAAAGAGGATGTCAAATAAGGAGACTGAGTCACGTTGAACCACCTTATGTATCCACGAGCACATCACCAATAAAGGATGGCAGATATGAAGATCAAGACTGGCGCACGCGTTTTCGCATTGTCCGCCCTCGCAGCAATGATGATTTCCGCACCGGCTCTCGCCAAAATTGAAGAAGGTAAGCTGGTTATCTGGATTAACGGCGACAAGGGCTATAACGGTCTGGCCGAAGTGGGCAAAAAATTCGAGAAAGACACTGGTATCAAAGTCACCGTAGAACACCCGGACAAACTGGAAGAGAAGTTCCCGCAGGTTGCGGCAACCGGCGATGGTCCGGACATTATCTTCTGGGCGCATGACCGTTTCGGGGGCTACGCGCAGTCTGGCCTGCTGGCAGAAGTCACGCCAGACAAAGCCTTCCAGGACAAACTGTTCCCGTTCACCTGGGACGCCGTTCGCTATAACGGCAAGCTGATCGCTTACCCAATCGCGGTTGAAGCCCTGTCACTGATTTACAACAAAGACCTGGTGCCAAATCCACCGAAAACCTGGGAAGAGATCCCTGCTCTGGATAAAGAGCTGAAGGCGAAAGGTAAATCCGCTCTGATGTTCAACCTGCAAGAGCCGTACTTCACCTGGCCGCTGATTGCTGCCGACGGCGGCTACGCGTTCAAGTTTGAAAACGGCAAATATGACGTGAAAGACGTGGGCGTGGACAACGCGGGCGCGAAAAAAGGCCTGACCTTCCTGGTTGACCTGATTAAGAACAAACACATGAACGCGGATACCGACTACTCCATCGCGGAAGCGGCGTTCAACAAAGGCGAAACCGCGATGACCATCAACGGTCCGTGGGCCTGGACCAACATCGACAAGAGCAAAGTCAACTACGGCGTGACCCTGCTGCCAACCTTCAACGGCAAGCCGTCTAAACCGTTTGTTGGCGTGCTGAGCGCGGGTATCAACGCCGCCAGCCCGAACAAAGAGCTGGCGAAAGAGTTCCTCGAAAACTACCTGCTGACCGATCAGGGTCTGGATGAAGTGAACAAGGACAAACCGCTGGGCGCCGTTGCGCTGAAATCCTTCCAGGATCAGTTAGCGAAAGATCCACGCATTGCGGCCACCATGGATAACGCCCAGAAAGGCGAAATCATGCCGAACATCCCACAGATGGCTGCGTTCTGGTACGCCACCCGTACCGCCGTCATCAACGCTGCAAGCGGTCGCCAGACTGTTGATGCCGCGCTGAAAGATGCTCAGGGTCGTATTACTAAGTAAGTCTGAAAAACGGCGGGTGGCGCGTGCGCTTACCCGCCCTACGACTACGGCACGATCCGTAGGTCAGGTAAGCGCAGCGCCACCTGACGATAAGTTTCCACCGTTGTAGAGGAAGAACCCCATGGATGTCATTAAAAAGAAACGCTGGTGGCAAAGCGACGCACTGAAGTGGTCAGTGATAGGTCTGCTGTGTCTGCTGGTGGGTTACCTTGTTGTTTTAATGTACGTGCAAGGGGAATACCTTTTTGCCATCATGACGCTGATTTTAAGCTCGGTTGGCCTGTATATTTTCGCCAACCGTAAAGCGTATGCCTGGCGCTATGTCTACCCCGGTGTTGCCGGGATGGGGCTGTTTGTCCTCTTTCCGCTGATCTGCACCATCGCGATTGCCTTTACTAACTACAGCAGCACCAACCAGCTCGCGCAGGAGCGTGCCACCCAGGTGCTTCTGGATCGTTCTTATCAGGCGGGTAAAACCTTTAACTTCGGCCTGTATCCTGCGGGAGATGAGTGGAAGTTAGCGCTCACTGACGGTGAGAGCGGCAAAAACTATCTTTCCGACGCGTTCAAATTTGGCGGCGAGCAGAAGCTGGTCTTAAAAGAGGCCGCGGCCCTGCCGGAAGGTGAACGTGCCAACCTGCGTATCATCACTCAAAATCGCCAGGCGCTGACCCAGCTCACCGCCGTGCTGCCCGATGACAGCAAAGTAACCATGAGCTCGCTGCGCCAGTTTTCCGGCACGCAGCCGCTTTATACTCTGGCGGATGACGGCACGCTGACCAACAACCAGAGCGGCGTGAAGTACCGCCCGAATAACGACATTGGTTTCTATCAGTCGGTGAATGCCGACGGCAGCTGGGGCGACGACAAGCTCAGCCCGGGCTATACCGTTACCATCGGCTGGGATAACTTTACCCGCGTGTTTACCGACGAAGGCATCCAGAAACCGTTCTTCGCCATCTTCGTCTGGACGGTAGTCTTCTCCATCCTGACCGTGATCCTGACCGTGGCCGTGGGCATGGTGCTGGCCTGTCTGGTCCAGTGGGAGTCCCTGAAAGGGAAAGCGATTTACCGCGTGCTGCTGATTCTGCCGTACGCCGTGCCATCGTTCATCTCGATTCTGATTTTCAAAGGGTTGTTTAACCAGAGCTTTGGTGAAATCAACATGATGCTGAGCGCGCTGTTCGGCATCAAACCGGCCTGGTTCAGCGACCCGACCACCGCTCGCTCGATGATTATCATCGTGAACACCTGGCTCGGTTATCCGTACATGATGATCCTGTGCATGGGGCTGCTGAAGGCCATCCCGGACGACCTGTACGAAGCCTCGGCGATGGACGGCGCGGGTCCGTTCCAGAACTTCTTCAAAATTACCCTGCCGCTGCTCATTAAGCCGCTGACGCCGCTGATGATTGCCAGCTTCGCCTTTAACTTTAACAACTTCGTGCTGATTCAGCTGTTGACCAACGGTGGACCGGACCGTCTCGGCACCACCACGCCGGCAGGCTATACCGACCTGCTCGTGAGCTACACCTACCGTATCGCCTTCGAAGGCGGCGGCGGTCAGGACTTCGGTCTGGCGGCGGCGATTGCCACCCTGATCTTCCTGCTGGTGGGCGCCCTGGCGATCGTGAACCTGAAAGCTACACGTATGAAATTTGACTAAGGAGGGCACTGAACATGGCAATGGTACAACCCAAATCTCAGAAACTGCGCCTCCTCGCGACGCACTTAGGCCTGCTGATTTTCATCGCGGCGATCATGTTCCCGCTGCTGATGGTTATCGCCATCTCCCTGCGTTCGGGGAACTTCGCCACCGGGAGCCTGATCCCGGATGAAATCTCCTGGGAGCACTGGAAACTCGCGCTGGGCTTCAGTGTAGAACACGCGGATGGCCGCGTCACTCCACCGCCGTTCCCGGTGCTGCTGTGGCTGTGGAACTCGGTAAAAGTGGCGACCATTACTGCCATCGGCATCGTGACGCTCTCCACCACCTGTGCTTACGCCTTCGCCCGTATGCGTTTCCCTGGCAAAGCGACCCTGCTGAAAGGGATGCTGATTTTCCAGATGTTCCCGGCGGTGCTGTCACTGGTGGCGTTGTATGCCCTGTTTGATCGTCTGGGCCAGTACGTGCCGTTTATCGGCCTGAACACCCACGGCGGCGTGATCTTCGCCTATCTTGGCGGCATCGCCCTGCATGTGTGGACCATCAAGGGATATTTCGAAACCATCGATGGTTCACTGGAAGAAGCCGCCGCGCTGGATGGCGCCACCCCGTGGCAGGCGTTCCGTCTGGTGCTGCTGCCGCTGTCGGTGCCGATTCTGGCGGTGGTGTTCATCCTGTCGTTTATCGCGGCGATCACCGAAGTACCGGTCGCCTCTCTGTTACTGCGCGATGTGAACAGCTACACCCTGGCCGTCGGTATGCAGCAATACCTCAACCCGCAAAACTACCTGTGGGGCGACTTTGCCGCGGCGGCCGTCCTCTCTGCCATCCCGATTACCGTGGTGTTCCTGCTGGCCCAGCGCTGGCTGGTCAACGGCCTGACGGCGGGCGGTGTGAAAGGTTAAGTTTCATCTGTTATGCCACTGCAACCCTCAACTTTAGACGTATTGTATTGAACCAACTTGTGACTGTTGTTAGGCGCTCTTCGGAGCGCCCTTTTTTTATTCGCGTTTCAGCCGCTTTGAGTTGCACAGCCAGAGGGTGATCACCAGCAGCAGGATCGCCGCCGAGTAGATCAGCACGTCGAGCGGGGATTTATGATCGACGATGATCAGCCGCACAATGGCGGTGATGCCAATGTAGACAAAATAGCGCAGCGGGAAGTGAAAGCCGGACTGAAAGTACTTCACAATCAGGGCGATAAATTCAAAGTAGAGAAAGTAGACCACCAGGCCTTCCACCAGCGCGTATTTGCTGGTTTGCTCAGGTGCGAACAGCACATCCGCCAGATGCACCGTCTCTTTACCCAGAAACACGACCAGGATCAGGCCAAGGCTCAGCAGACCGAGGTTCAGCACGGTCTGGAGTATCGTTGAGATAAACTCAACACGCGGACGAGTCAGGGATGTCATACAGCACCTCATTCTCCAGGGCGAGGTTCCTGTATAACGCAAAAATGTGACGGGGATCTATATTTTTTGTTTATGTTTTGTCCACATGAACATTCTTGCCGGGCGGCACTGCGTTTGCCCGGCCTACAAAAATATTCTTGTAGGCCCGGTAAGCGCAGCGCCACCGGGCAAACAAGCATCAGCGGAAGTTAATGTTCTTATCGCTGGTCATATCATACAGCTGGAACTTACGTCCAAGCTGCTGACCGCCGTCGCGCGTCAGCGGCGTCCAGCCCACTGCCGCACGGCTGCGGGTTGGGCCTGACGAGAACAGATCCAGCGGAATCGACACGTACACCCCTTTGGTGAAGTCCCCTTCCCCGTACTCGTCTGGCGAAACGTTGGTGATGGTGGCATAACCGCCTACCACTACGCCGCTGTCGAAGTGTTTGGAGATATCCAGCGTGCCGCCCTTATCGCCCGCCAGGTACTGCCCGACGCTGGCTTTCACCAGCACATCCTGTGCGAACGACGGCGTCCAGTAGGCGGTCAGGTGGCCGGTTTTGACGCTGTAGTCGGTGAACTTCATCATGTCCTGCGCGCTGCGCCAGTCACGCTGTTTCACGTAGTTGGCATCAATCCCAAACGCCCAGTTACTGTCGACGGGACGATAAAGCACCTCCGCCCCCGCGCCGCCGAACATGGTTTCCAGATAGCCACCGTAAACCTGGCCGTAGAAGCCGTTACCGAAGTACTGGAAGTAGTTGGCCTGCAGGTTATTCACGTAGATATCGTTCTGCACATATTCGCGAACGCGGGTACGCACGCGCGGCAGTTTTGAATCGTTCGGCGGGTTGGTGTAGTTAAATTTGTCGTAGTTGTTGGCAATGTTGCCGAACAGGCTACCGGTGGTCAACAGGTGGTCGGTCACCCACAGATCCGCCGTCGCCATCGCGCCCAGCTGATACATGTAGAAGTTTTCCGGCCCACCCACGGACTGGTTCAGCACCGGATCGATATGGAAATCGAAGCGGGATTTATCGATATACCAGCCCTGCTCGGTGCTCTCTGGCACCACCGGCTCGACGCGTTTTTGCACCAGCTCGGTTTCATGTCCCAGCGGTTCGCCTTCAAGATGACGCTTAAGGCTGGCAACATCGGTTTCAGTGGTAACCTGCGGCAGGTTGAGACGGTTCTCCGTCACGCGGATCGTGCGGATCCCCTCCGGCAGATCGTTCATGACGATCCGGTTGGCGCGCTCGATCCCTTCGCGGGAGTCGCGGTATTTCACCTGCTCGCCAGTAACATACAGCGTATCGCCTTTGGTCTGGATCTTCGGATCCGCCAGGCCTGCGTTATATTTCAGCAGCGTCAGCTGGTTCGCTACCACGGAGTGCTGAATGATCGCATCCTGCGGCTCCGGCTGGTATTTGGGCCGCGGGTTATCATTGTAGCGCGGCCGCATGTCGTTAAAGTTGGTGCGCAGCGTAAAGCCAAACATCAGGGTATTACCGCGCTCATAGCTGAGGTTAACGTCGGCCCAGTCGGTGACGCGGTAAATGGCGCCGACGTTAAACTTGCTCTTCTGCTCAATCTTGCCGGCAAAATCTTCGCTGTAGTTATTGCCTTCGTACTCCAGCTTCAGGCGCAGCGGCTGCCATGGCGTTTGATACTCTACGCCTCCAAACAGCGAGGCCGGGCCGTGGAACATCTGGTCGCCGTTGATGGAACCCGCTTTTTTATAGCTGTTATCGCGGTAGCAGTATTTGTCGCTGTAGGTACAGAACGGGTTGGTTACGTTGCCGCTGGTGCCGAGGTAGCCCCAGCCAAGACCCAGCGAGAAATCAAACGGTCCCCAGGCTTTGCTGGCAACGATGTATTCCGCATCAAACAGGCCGGTCCCGCCAATGTCTTTCGCCCCGACGGAGACCTGCGGCATCCAGTAGCTCTCTTCCCACAGGCGCAGCTTCACGTCGAAGGCTTTGTCTTTATAGGTCTGATCGCCGGAGAAGGCGTCCACGCTGCTGTACTGTTTTGTACGCACGTCGGTGTAGCGCAGCGTGGTCTCCAGCCAGGGGAACAGCTGCACGGACGCAGAGTAGTAACGGTACTGATCGTTATCGCGATAGTTAAGGCTGATTTCCCCCTCGCGGGCCATACGCGCGGTCGGGGTTTGCAGTAAGCCCACGCCGCCAAAATCGGACTGCGACGGGCCGATGGGTGCCGGATACGTTTCTGCATGACAGGCGGCACTCACGCACAGTGCAAGCATGCTGTAGAGATAGGTTTTTTTCATTATTCCGGTATCCGCTGTATCAGGGAGCGAAGGATATCGGCATTAAGCCCGTCATACGCTTTCGTCCAGAAATGGTCGGCAAAACCGACAAAAATGATGCTGCCTGGCATAGGTTCGATATGGCGTTTATTCCAGTAAGCCACCGGCGCTTTTTGCGTATGCCCGTCCGGATAGACCACCCAGGCATAGCTGTTATCCGCACCGCTGAGCAAGCTTTGCTCGTCGAGATAGCTCACGACGTCCCGGCCCGGCGTAAACGGCTTTTTGCCAGGGCTGCTGATAAGCCCCATCACGGTGACGGTGGAAGGCTGAGCCGGCAGCCACAGGGTATAGTCCCCTTCCAGCGACGGATTGCCGTTTTCGGCGACGCGCACCTCATCCGGATCGAGATTCACCTTCTGGCGACCCGTCACCTTAACCGCCTGAAGCTGCTGACGCAGGCTAGTAATGGCCGCGGCATCGTCAGCATCTTCCTGTTGTGCCAGCCCGCTCAGTCGGGCGAGCAGCGCCTGATGTTTTTGTTCCGCTACAATCGTCGCCTGACGCTCGCTGATAACCGCCCCGGTCCACCAGCTTTTCGCCAGCCTCGGCTGCCCCACCAGATCGAGCAGATGCCCGGCATTGGTTAAGGTTTTAGGTTTTTCATTGTCCGGCGTGTAGACCTTTACTGTCCCTGCGGACCATGCCAGCGGCGCGGAAAGGCTGGCGAGAAGCGCAATGTGGATAAGCGTTTTCATGATTTCGCCGCCTTGATCAGGGTGGTCTTCACCGGGAAGAAACCGGCACCGAGATACTGTAAGGACTGGCGGATTTGCCCCTCTTCGTCCACCCAGAAGCGGTTATGCCAGGTGGCCTGATCGGTTGTCACCTCTTCATCCAGCACGCGCACCTGCGTTTCGTCGCTGCCCACTTTGACGCTGTCCGTACCATCCCAGCGGAAGGTAGAGCGGGCCGTGGCGTAGCGCACCTGTTTGTGCTCGGTCCAGCCCATTGTGCGCGTCCAGCTTGCGCCATCGACGATCTGATTCGGCTTGATGAGCGGATCTTCAGCCAGGTTGTTTACCTCAAGCAGGTTGTCGCCGCCAAGCAACGTTTTCACGATTCGGGAATGCTGAGTCACGATGGTGGCCTGATCCTGCGTCACCCATTTCTGCTGCCCGTTTTCATCGAAAGCGAGCACCACAAACAGTTGCGGACCATCGTTTAGCTGCATGTACTGGCTGGCATACGGCATGTTCTGAAGTTCGTCATCGGTCAGATGCACGCCCGGCGTGCCGAACATGCTGTCCCACAGTGAGTGGCCCAGCCCTTTGGTGGTAGCTGAGCACGCCTGCAACAGCAGGCAAATCAGGATGATTGCAGGTCGCTTCACGACTCTTCTCCGAAGGGGCGAAATAACCACACCGAAGTGTGGTTATGATTAAAACACCCGGTATTACTGGGTGCTGGTCGTCGTAGTGGTCGTGGTTCCGGTATTGGAGCCATCACCGCCACCGGTTGCCGCCAGCGCGACACCCACGGCTGAACTTACGGCGCTGGTGCTGGCTGCGGTAGAACTCCCCGCAGACGCAGACGTCGCTGCCGACCCTGCTGCTTCCCCGACCTGGACCGGAGCTGCATAGACAGACGTCGCCGCAAGCGCAGATATGGCAAAAATGCCATACAGTACTTTCTTCATAACAATTTCCCTTCAATGAATGAATGGAGATTTGCCCGAAAAGAAATTCAGGCGGATTCGAGTATACACAACTAAAGCAGTGGGTTTACCGTGGGGGTAAATAGGGATGAGGTTTTCAGACTAATGGTTAAAAATGAAAAGAAAAAATAATTATTGAAATAGATAACCATTCATTATCAAACAGTTATAATATAAACCCATTAAAGTATCACTCCGTATTTTCTTAAAATAACCCTCAGCAATTAACGGGGTAACCGTGTTTTTCGGATTAAACTCAGATTCAGAATTTGAGATAACTAACAGACATCAGGAATTATCCGATAAAAAAATGCCGGCATATCGCCGGCATTGTTCATGACATATTTATTACGCACGCCATGCTTTATAACGGTTAATCAGACCATTGGTGGAGCTGTCGTGGCTGTCGATTGCTTTATCGTCACCCAGCTCTGGCAGAATGCGGTTTGCCAGCTGTTTGCCCAGCTCAACGCCCCACTGGTCAAAGGTGAAGATGTTCAGAATAGCGCCCTGAGTGAAGATCTTGTGCTCGTAGAGGGCAATCAGCGCGCCCAGGCTGAACGGGGTAATTTCACGCAGCAGAATGGAGTTAGTTGGACGGTTGCCTTCGAACACTTTGAACGGCACAACGTGTTCCAGCGTAGCCGGATCTTTACCCTGGTCACGGTACTCCTGCTCAACCAACTCGCGGGATTTACCGAACGCCAGCGCTTCGGTCTGGGCGAAGAAGTTAGACAGCAGCTTCGGATGGTGGTCGGACAGCGGGTTGTGCGTAATCGCTGGGGCGATGAAATCGCACGGTACCATTTTGGTGCCCTGGTGGATCAGCTGGTAGAACGCGTGCTGACCGTTGGTGCCCGGCTCGCCCCAGATGATTGGGCCAGTCTGGTAATCCACCGCGTTGCCGTTACGGTCAACGTATTTACCGTTGGATTCCATGTTGCCCTGCTGGAAGTAGGCCGCAAAGCGGTGCATATACTGGTCGTACGGGAGAATCGCTTCGGTTTCAGCGCCGAAGAAGTTGTTGTACCAGATCCCAATCAGCGCCAGCAGCACCGGCAGGTTTTTCTCAGGCGCGGTGGTGGAGAAGTGTTTGTCCATCGCGTGCGCACCGGAGAGCAGCTCAACGAAGTTGTCGAAGCCGACGGACAGGATGATGGACAGACCGATCGCAGACCACAGTGAGTAGCGGCCACCCACCCAGTCCCAGAATTCAAACATGTTCGCAGTATCAATACCGAACTCACCCACCGCTTTACCGTTGGTGGACAGCGCCGCGAAGTGTTTCGCCACGTGCTTTTCGTCGCCCGCGGTTTTCAGGAACCAGTCGCGCGCGCTGTGGGCGTTGGTCATGGTTTCCTGAGTGGTGAAGGTTTTAGACGCCACCAGGAACAGCGTGGTTTCCGGGTTCACCTTTTTCAGCACTTCAGCGATGTGAGTCCCATCGACGTTGGACACGAAGTGCATGTTGAGATGGTTTTTGTACGGGCGCAGCGCCTCGGTCACCATGAACGGGCCGAGGTCAGAGCCGCCGATACCGATGTTTACGACGTCGGTGATCGCTTTGCCGGTGTAGCCTTTCCACTGACCTGAGATGATCGCTTCAGAGAAGGTTTTCATCTTTTCCAGCACCGCGTTCACTTCCGGCATCACATCTTTGCCGTCAACGATAATTGGAGTATTGCTACGGTTGCGCAGCGCCACGTGCAGCACGGCACGGTCTTCGGTGCGGTTGATCTTCTCACCGGAGAACATGGATTTGATGGCATCTGCCAGCTCAGTCTCTTTCGCCAGATCTTGCAGCTTCGCCAGCGTCTCTTCGGTGATACGGTTCTTAGAGAAATCCACCAGCATCAGGTCATCGAAGGTGGCGGAAAACTTGCTGAAACGATCGGCATCTTTCGCGAACAGATCCGCGATAGTGACGTCTTTCATTTCATCAAAATGTTTCTGTAGTGCCTGCCATGCAGCGGTCTGCGTTGGGTTGATGTTTTTCATAGCAATACTCTTCTGATTTGAGAATTGTGACTGCGGTCGATTGTAGCGCCTGCAAATAAAAATTGTGATGGTTTTTATGCCATTGCCCTGGTCTGCATCAAACGCAGGTGAAAAGACCCGAAAAGTATAGCTGCTGTCGCGCCCTTCCGGCGTGGCGAAATGTTGGTCAAAAAGGGGTAAAAAGGAGCATAAAATATGGGCCTGTTATAAGTCCTGTTTCTGAGGGGTACCCCCCCATGAAAAATCCGCATAATCCCAGCATTGACAGGACCTCCCCCGCATTTTATTTATAGGGCCGTATTTTGCGCCTGCACCTGTTCTCGCTTCATTCTTGTGCCAAGGTCGCTCTATTCATTCCCTGACACGAGGTTGTTATGACGAGTTTTGTGGTCGCCAAGTTTGGCGGCACCAGTGTGGCAGACTACGCTGCCATGAACCGCAGCGCCGATGTGGTGCTGGCCGATCCGAATACCCGCCTGGTGGTGCTCTCCGCCTCAGCCGGCGTGACGAACCTGCTGGTTTCTTTGTCTGAAGGACTGGAAGCGACCGAGCGTTTCGTGAAGCTGGATGCACTGCGCAAAATTCAGTTCGACATCCTTGAGCGTCTGCAAAACCCGAACGTCATTCGTGAGGAAGTGGAACGCCTGCTGGAAAATATCACTACCCTGGCAGAAGCCGCTTCACTGGCAACCTCTACCGCCCTAACCGATGAACTGGTCAGCCACGGCGAACTGATGTCCACCCTGCTGTTCGTTGAGATCATGCGCGAGCGCAATATTCAGGCGCAGTGGTTCGACGTGCGTAAAGTAATGCGCACCAGCGACCGCTTTGGCCGCGCCGAGCCGGACGTGGAAGCGCTGGCCGAGCTGACCAACCAGCAGCTTGCCCCGCGTCTGGATGAAGGCATAGTGATCACCCAGGGCTTTATCGGCAGCGAAGCCAAAGGGCGCACAACCACGCTGGGCCGTGGCGGCAGCGACTATACCGCCGCCCTGCTGGGTGAAGCCCTGCATGCCACCCGCGTGGATATCTGGACGGACGTGCCGGGCATTTACACCACCGACCCGCGCGTGGTCTCTGCGGCAAAACGCATTGACGTGATCGCCTTTGAAGAAGCGGCTGAAATGGCCACCTTCGGCGCGAAAGTGCTGCATCCGGCCACGCTGCTGCCTGCCGTGCGCAGCGACATTCCGGTCTTCGTTGGCTCCAGTAAAGATCCAAAGGCGGGCGGGACGCTGGTCTGCAAGAAAACCGAGAACCCGCCGCTGTTCCGCGCGCTGGCCCTGCGTCGTAAGCAGACGCTGGTTACCCTGCACAGCCATAATATGCTGCACTCCCGCGGATTCCTGGCGGAAGTGTTTGGCATCCTGGCACGCCACAATATCTCCGTGGACCTGATCACCACGTCAGAAGTCAGCATTGCGCTGACGCTCGACACCACCGGCTCCACCTCTACCGGCGACACCCTGCTGACGCAGTCGCTGCTGATTGAGCTTTCCGAGCTGTGCCGCGTGGAGGTGGAAGAAGATCTGGCGCTGGTTGCCATCATCGGTAATAAGCTGTCGCGCGCGTGCGGCGTGGGCAAAGAGGTGTTCGGCGTGCTCGACCCGTTCAGCATCCGCATGATTTGCTACGGCGCCTCCAGCTACAACCTCTGCTTCCTGGTCCCTGCCGATCAGGCCGAGCAGGTTGTGCAGAAACTTCATCAGAATTTATTTGAATAAAATTCGTTAGCACGATAAACATTATCCATAAGCCGGGCACAGACCCGGCTTTTTTATAACAAAACAACACGACAATACTGCAAGGAATTCACTATGCTCTCCGCTATCACCCGGCTGTTCCCGTTATGGGCGCTGCTGCTCTCCGTACTCGCGTATTACACTCCCACCACGTTCACGGGCATTGGTCCGTGGGTCACCACGCTACTGATGCTGATTATGTTCGGCATGGGCGTGCATCTAAAAATTGACGATTTCAAACGCGTGCTGTCTCGCCCGGCACCGGTTGCCGCAGGGATTTTCCTGCACTACCTGGTGATGCCGCTCGCGGCCTGGCTGCTGGCGATGGCCTTTAAGATGCCGCCCGACCTTTCCGCCGGGATGGTGCTGGTGGGGAGCGTCGCCAGCGGCACGGCATCTAACGTCATGATCTATCTGGCGAAAGGCGACGTGGCGCTCTCCGTCACTATTTCTTCCGTTTCCACGCTGGTGGGCGTGATTGCCACGCCGCTGTTAACCCGCCTGTACGTGGACGCGCATATCCAGGTGGATGTGATGGGCATGCTGCTCAGCATTCTGCAAATCGTGGTGATCCCGATTGCGCTGGGACTGGTGATCCACCATCTCTTCCCGCGGGTGGTGAAAGCGGTTGAGCCGTATCTGCCCGCGTTTTCGATGGTCTGCATACTTGCCATTATCAGCGCCGTGGTAGCCGGTTCCGCATCGCACATTGCTTCGGTGGGCTTTGTAGTGATCGTCGCGGTTGTGCTGCATAACACCATTGGTCTGCTGGGCGGATACTGGGGTGGAAAGCTGTTTGGTTTCGACGAATCCACCTGCCGCACGCTGGCGATCGAAGTGGGGATGCAGAACTCTGGCCTGGCGGCGGCGCTGGGTAAAATTTACTTCTCACCGCTGGCGGCGCTACCGGGAGCGCTGTTCTCCGTCTGGCACAACTTGTCCGGTTCGCTGTTAGCAGGGTACTGGTCCGGTAAGCCGATTGATGACCAACCGAAAAAAGATGCGGTGAAACAGGGTTAATTGAGCCGGCTTGCTTTACACTGAAGCCTCCCCATCAGGAGGCTTCAGCAATGGCTACACCACGTTTGACCCAGAAAGACATGACCGAAGCCGAGCAGCGCGAACTTAAAACGCTTCTCGACCGCGCCCGCATCGCGCACGGCCGCACGCTGACGAACGCCGAAACCAATCAGGTTAAAAAAGAGTACATCGATAAGCTGATGGCGCAACGTGATGCCGCGGCGAAAAAAGCCCGCAAGCTGAAAAAAGAGCAGGCGTATAAACCCGACGCAGAGGCGACTTTTTCCTGGTCCGCCAGCACATCAACCCGTGGAAGGCGCTAATCAGCGCCCTTTCTTTTTGCGCCCCGGCTGGGTAAAGCGTTTTCCGTTGCCCGGCTTGCCTCGCCCTTTCTCTTCCGCCTGCGGTGCCTTCACCACCGGACGCTTAATCGCCTGCGTTTTCGGTTTGGCTTTAGCTTTCGGCTTCGCTTCGGACGAGGAGTTCTCGATAAGTTTGAACAGCTCGATCAGCTCGTCATCCGTTAAGTCACGCCACTCGCCCAGCGGGATGCCAGACAGGCTGACGTTCATGATGCGCGTGCGTTCCAGCTTCGTCACTTCATAACCGAAGTACTCGCACATGCGGCGGATCTGGCGGTTCAGGCCCTGAACCAGCGTGATGCGGAACGCGAACGGTGCTTCTTTTTTGACTTTACACTTCTTCGTCACGGTGCCCAGAATCGGCACGCCAGCGCCCATTCCGCGGATAAACTCGTCCGTCACCGGCTTGTTCACCGTCACGATGTACTCTTTCTCGTGGTCGTTACCGGCACGCAGAATTTTGTTGACCAGATCGCCGTGGTTGGTGAGGAAAATCAGCCCCTGAGAGTCTTTATCCAGACGGCCAATCGGGAAAATGCGGCTGCTGTGGTTCACGAAATCAACAATGTTGTCCCGCTCGCCATCTTCCGTGGTGCTGACAATCCCAACCGGTTTGTTCAACGCGATAAACACCAGGTCTTCGGCATCACGCGGTTCGATGACCTGACCATTCACTTTCACCACATCGCCAGGTACCACCTGATCGCCAATGGTGGCGCGTTTGCCGTTAAGAAACACGTTACCCTGTTCAATGTAACGGTCAGCCTCGCGACGTGAGCAGATCCCGCTCTCGCTAATGTATTTGTTTAATCGGGTTGATTGAGTTGGCAGCATAGTTTCTCCTGTGAAGGGCGAAATATACCTTACCTTGCGCCTGACAAAAAAGTCCTAGTAACCGCTGATCAGAAAATCGAGTGCATCCCGCAATGAAGCACTGCTGTTAGTAAGATCGGCAACGCGTTCACCTAACTCTTTTAGCGATATGCCTGCCATCATGTGCATCATCACCACGCAGGGTTTTCCCGCGACCTCAACGGCGGGAGCGACCAGTACATGCTTCATCAGAACGACCTCTGACAGTCACTAAAGGAGCCGTTTTCATCAACCCACTGGTTAATGGCGTCAATAGAAGCTTTATTTTCTTCAAGCCACTCTGCGCGCCGATGTTCACGAAATTGCTCCTGCAAAGCCGCCGTTAGCACGGCAGAAAGGTTAAGTTTAAGCCTTCGCGCCTCTTCAAGAATGTCCGGCGACAGGGAAACATTCACTGATTTTTTAATGCTATTAGCACCGCGCATGAGAACCCCCATTGGAATGCGCATGAACTGGCGAAGTGTAGCGTAATAATTGAGCATCTCCTATTCCCTTAAAAATGTAAGGGTTGAAGAATAAATTGCTCTTTATGGGGAGTCACGCCTCACAAAACCGTTTTGCGAGGCGCTTTCAGAGATTAATACTCATCCCGCTCATCGTCTTCATCCGGTTGCTCCATCACGCTGTATGCCACCGCACAGAACAACGAGTTAAGACGCTTCATATCTCCCAGCAGCCCCAGGTGCAGGGAGCTGGTTTCGATACTCTGCACGTTCTGCTGGTGCAGACGCTCAACGTGGGCGTGCGAGTAGCGCCGGTTGAGGATGCGGAAACGGTGCTTGTTGCGGCGCAGGCGGCGCGCGCTCGGCACGTCGCTGGAGAAGAAGACCGACATCGCCAGCTTCAGGTTGCTGACCAGCTGTTCGTGGAGCGCTTCCAGCTCCTTCAGCCCTTCGACAGAAAACGCCCGACGTGCGGCCAGGGATTTGTCTGCGATTTCACTGCCCATACGCTCGACAATATCCGAAGCCTGCTCCAGGTTAAGCGACATCTCAATGATTTCCGCCCAGCGGCGCGACTCCTCTTCCGCCAGCTCGTCCTGCGGGATCCGCGCCAGATAGAGCTTGATGGCGGTATACAGCACGTTGATATCGTCCGCCAGCCTGCGCAGCTCTTTTTCTTCGCGCGGCTCGCCGTGCATCACCTTTTGCAACCCTTCCAGCATGGTTTCCATCGCGTCACCCATGCGCAGCGTTTCGCGGGCGGCATTCGCGATGGCCAGCGCGGGCGTGTCCAGCACCGAGGTGTCCAGATGCTTGGGTTTAAGGCGCGCGTCCAGCTCCGGTTCATCACGAATTAGCCGCTCGCAGAAGCGGGCCATCGGCGCGGCAAACGGCACCATCGCCAGACAGCGTACCAGGTTGTAGAAGACGTGGAAGTAGATCACCAGCTCCGCTTTCGGCAGAGAGAGGTTGTCCATCAGGTTCGCCAGCGGGTGCACAAACGGCAGAATGATCAGGCTACCCACCAGCTTGAAGAGCAAACTCCCCAGCGCCACCCGGCGGGCGGCAGCATTGGCTGCGCTGTTGTTGAGCATCGCCAGCAGGCCAGAGCCAAGATTCGCACCGATGACCAGGCATAGCGCCACCGGGAAAGAGATCGCGCCCGCAGCGGTTAGCGTGGCCGTCAGTAACACGGCCGCCAGGCTGGAGTAGCTGACAATGGCAAACACCGCGCCGATCAGCGCATCCAGCATAATATCGCCGGTTAACGAGGCGAAAATGACCTGCACACCGTTGGCCTGGGTGATCGGCGTGACAGCCTGCACAATCAGCTCCAGCGCCAGCAGGATCAGCCCGAGGCCAATACCGACGCGGCCAAGCTGCCCGGCACGGCTTTGCTTACGACCGAGGAAGAAAATGACGCCGATAAAAATCAGCAGCGGCGACAGCCAGGAGAGATCGAAGGTCAGGATACGTGCCATCAGCGCGGTACCGACGTCGGCGCCCAGGACAATCACCAGCGCCGGGGCGAGCGCCACCAGATCCTGCGCCACGAACGAGGTGACGAGCATGGTGGTGGCGTTGCTGCTTTGCACCAGCGCCGTGACGCCAATACCCGCACAGAAGGCGAGCGGCTTCTTCTCAACGCTGCCGCTGAGAACGGTACGTAAACGTGCGCCAAACACGCGCATCACGCCGGTACGAACGATATGGGTGCCCCATACCAGCAGTGCGACTGCGGAGAGCAGGTGTAACAACGTCAACACAGTGGGTTTTCCTCCTTATCGTTATTCATTTTCCTTAGGTTCAGTATAAGGGTTTAAACGTAAGAAAGAGACAAGGCACCATAGCGGTGTCCTGTTTGTTGTAAGGAAAAGTGACGTTAGTCTGCGTCGTAGCCTAAATTCGGCGCTAGCCAGCGTTCCACCTCTGACACGCTCATGCCTTTTCGCAGGGCGTAGTCTTCAATCTGATCCCGCTGAAGCTGTGCCACGGCGAAGTACTTGCTGTCCGGGTGGCTGAAATACCAGCCGGAAACGGACGCGCCCGGCCACATGGCGAACGACTCGGTAAGTTTCATGCCGGTATGCGCTTCCACGTCGAGCAGTTTCCAGATAGTGCCCTTCTCGGTGTGTTCCGGGCAGGCCGGATAGCCGGGTGCCGGACGAATGCCCTGGTAGTTTTCGCGGATCAGCTCCTCGTTGCTGAGATTCTCATTCGCCGCGTAGCCCCAGTGCACCTTACGTACGCGCTCATGCAGATACTCGGCAAAGGCTTCCGCCAGGCGATCGGCAATCGCTTTCACCATGATTTTGTTGTAATCATCGTGCTGTGCGTCGTACGCGCCCGCCAGCGCGTCTTCTTCCAGACCGCCGGTCACCGCAAAGGCACCGATATAGTCGGCTTTACCGGAGAGTTTCGGCGCGACGAAATCCGCCAGGCAGTAGTTGGCAAAGCCCACTTTCTCGGTTTGCTGGCGCAGATGGTGGCTCACGGCCAGCACATGGGTGCGGGTTTCATCGCGGTAGATTTCTATGTCGTCGCCCACGCGGTTCGCCGGGAACAGCCCCACCACGCCGCGCGGGTTGAGGGCTTTCTCTGCGCTCAGTCTGTCGAGCATATCGTTGGCATCTTTAAACAGGCGTTTCGCCTCTTCGCCTACTACCTCATCTTCAAGAATGCGCGGATATTTGCCCGCCAGCGACCAGGTCATGAAGAACGGCGTCCAGTCGATGTAGTTACGCAGCGTTTCGATGCTGGCCGTCACGTCCTGCACGCCCAGACGGTGCGCGACCGGCGGCGTATAGCTGGACCAGTCGAACGCCAGATCGTTATCGCGCGCCGCCTGAAGCGAAACCGGCGGCGTGCGCGGTTTCTTACGTCCATGCTGAATGCGGACGGTTTCATACTCTTTGCGGGTGCGGGCGACAAAGTCATCGCGCTGGGTGTCAGACAGCAGCGCGGAGACCACGCCCACGGTGCGCGAGGCGTTTTGGACATACACCGTCGGCCCACTGTAGTTCTGCTCGATTTTCACTGCGGTGTGGGCTTTCGAGGTGGTTGCCCCGCCAATCAGCAGTGGAATAGTGAAGCCCTGGCGCTCCATCTCTTTTGCCACGTTGACCATTTCGTCCAGCGACGGCGTAATCAGCCCGGAAAGACCAATCAGATCCGCATTCACTTCGCGAGCGGTCCTGAGGATTTTATCCGCCGGGACCATCACGCCAAGATCGATAATTTCGTAGTTATTGCATTGCAGTACCACGCCGACAATGTTTTTGCCGATGTCGTGTACGTCGCCCTTCACGGTGGCAATGACCATCTTACCGTTACTGGAGCCCTTCTCTTTGCTGGCTTCGATAAACGGCTCAAGATAAGCTACGGCCTGCTTCATGACGCGGGCGGATTTCACTACCTGCGGCAGGAACATTTTGCCCTCGCCGAACAGATCGCCGACCACGTTCATGCCGTCCATCAGCGGCCCTTCGATCACTTCAATCGGACGGGCTGCCTGCTGACGCGCTTCCTCGGTATCCTGCTCAATGAACTCAGTAATGCCTTTTACCAGCGAGTACTCCAGACGCTTTCTCACATCCCAGGAACGCCATTCGGCCTGTTGAACATTGGCTGATTCGTCAGCTTTACTGCCGCGGTATTTTTCCGCCAGATCCAGCATGCGTTCGGTGGCGTCGTCGCGACGGTTGAGGATCACATCTTCTACTGCGTCGCGTAGTTCTGCGGGCAGGTCGTCGTAAATCGCCAGCTGTCCGGCGTTAACGATCCCCATGTCCATCCCGTTGCGGATGGCATAGTAGAGGAACACGGCATGGATGGCCTCACGCACCGGGTCGTTGCCGCGGAACGAGAACGAGACGTTCGACACGCCGCCGGAAATTAGCGCATGCGGTAGCTCGCGTTTGATGTCTTCACACGCGCCGATAAAGTCCTGGGCGTAGTTGTTGTGCTCTTCAATGCCGGTTGCGACAGCAAAGATGTTCGGGTCGAAAATAATGTCTTCCGGCGGGAAGCCCACCTCTTCGGTCAAAATTTTGTACGCCCGGCGGCAAATCTCAATTTTGCGCTCGCGGGTATCGGCCTGGCCCACTTCATCGAAGGCCATCACCACCACGGCGGCCCCGTAGCGACGCACCAGCTTCGCGTGGTGGATAAAGGTATCGACGCCCTCTTTCATTGAGATGGAGTTAACGATGCCTTTGCCCTGAATGCACTTCAGCCCCTTTTCGATGACGTCCCATTTGGAAGAGTCAATCATGATCGGCACGCGGGCGATGTCCGGCTCGCCGGCAATCAGGTTGAGGAAGCGCACCATCGCCGCTTCGGCGTCGAGCATCCCCTCGTCCATGTTGATATCGATAATCTGCGCGCCGCTCTCCACCTGCTGGCGAGCAACATCCAGCGCTTCGCTGTACTTCTCTTCTTTGATCAGGCGCTTGAACTTCGCAGAACCGGTGACGTTGGTACGTTCACCCACGTTCACAAACAGGCTGTCGTCGCCGATGGTCAACGGCTCAAGGCCGGACAGACGGCAGGCTACCGGAAGCTCGGGTAACTTGCGCGGTGCAAGCCCGGCGACGGCGCGGCTCATGGCGGCGATGTGCTCTGGCGTGGTGCCGCAGCAGCCGCCGACGATGTTGAGGAAGCCAGATTCGGCCCACTCGCGGATTTGCGCCGCCATGGTATCGGCATCCAGATCATACTCACCGAACGCGTTCGGCAGACCGGCGTTCGGGTGGGCGGTGACGTAGCACTCTGCGATGCGCGAAAGCTCCTGCACGTACTGGCGCAGCTCGTCCGGCCCCAGCGCGCAGTTCAGGCCGAAGGAGAGCGCTTCGGCATGGCGCAGAGAGTTATAAAACGCTTCGGTTGTCTGGCCGGAAAGCGTGCGCCCCGAGGCATCGGTGATGGTGCCGGAAATCATGATCGGCAGGTCAACGCCCAGCGCCTCGAACTCCTCTTTCACCGCGTAAATTGCGGCTTTGGCGTTGAGAGTGTCGAATACGGTTTCAATCAGGATCAGGTCGGAACCGCCTTCCACCAGCGCTTTAGTGGACTGACGATACGCGGCCACCAGTTGGTCAAAGGTGATATTGCGGAAGGCTGGATCGTTCACGTCCGGAGAAATCGACGCGGTGCGGTTGGTCGGGCCCAGCACCCCGGCAACATAGCGCGGCTTGTCCGGCGTGCGGGCCGTCCACTCGTCGGCGCAGGCGCGGGCGAGTTTCGCCGCTTCAAAGTTGATCTCCGCCGACAGGGATTCCATCTGGTAATCCGCCATGGCGATGGTTGTCGAGTTGAAGGTGTTGGTTTCTACAATATCCGCACCCGCTTCGAAGTAGGCGTTGTGGATATCCCTGATGACAGAGGGTTTGCTCAACACCAGCAGGTCATTGTTTCCTTTCAGGTCACAAGGCCAGTCGGCAAAGCGCTCGCCGCGGAAATCGTCTTCACTCAGACGATAGCCCTGGATCATGGTGCCCATGCCGCCGTCCAGCACCAGAATTCGTTCATTTAACTGCGCACGCAGTTGCTCTACTTTGCTGCTCACACTTGCTCCCGACAACGTTCAACATGGCCAAAAGGCTGCGTTCCATACTGGCATAATCTCTAAGGGTCGAAAAGTCACACAGCGGTAACATGAGACATGTTCACTATCACTCATCCGATCAGTCAGGAAAGCGGTTGCAAAACCATCAAATAAAACGAAAATGATTTCCACGATACAGAAAAAGGAGTTCGTCATGGTTACGACCGTTCCCGCTAAACGCGGCAGAAAACCTGCTGCAACCACCGCTGCACAACCTGGCGGACAGGTTCAATCCCTGACGCGCGGCCTGAAGCTGCTGGAATGGATAGCCGAATCGCACGGCAGCGTGGCCCTGACAGAGCTGGCGCAGCAGGCTGGCCTGCCGAATTCCACCACGCACCGTCTGCTGACCACCATGCAGCAGCTGGGCTTCGTGCGTCAGGTGGGCGAGCTGGGACACTGGGCGGTGGGCGCACATGCGTTTATTGTCGGCAGCAGCTTCCTGCAAAGCCGCAACCTGCTGGCGATTGTCCACCCGATTCTGCGCAAGCTGATGGAGGAGTCCGGCGAGACGGTAAACCTGGCCGTGCTGGATCAGAGCGATCATCAGGCGATTATCATCGACCAGGTGCAGTGTACGCAGCTGATGCGCATGTCCGCACCGATTGGCGGCAAGCTGCCGATGCATGCCTCTGGCGCAGGGAAAGCGTTTCTCTCGCAGCTTAGCGAAGAGCAGGTGACGGGTCTGCTGCACCGTAAAGGTCTGCACGCCTACACCCACGCCACCCTGGTGTCGCCGGTGCATCTGAAAGAAGATCTGGCTCTGACCCGCAAGCGCGGCTATTCGTTTGATGACGAAGAACATGCCCTCGGGCTGCGCTGCCTCGCGTCCTGTATTTTCGACGAACACCGCGAGCCGTTTGCCGCCATCTCCATCTCCGGGCCGATTTCACGTATGACCGACGACCGCGTCACCGAGCTGGGTGCGCTGGTGATTAAGGCCGCAAAAGAGGTGACGATGGCGTATGGTGGGATTCGCTAGGATTGAGGGCGGTCTGGTGCCCTCACCCCGGCCCTCTCCCACAGGGCTGAGGGTTCCCCACAAATTAATGCGAGCACTGAGCAATCCCCTCGCCCCTCCGGGGAGAGGGTTAGGGTGAGGGGAACATACGGCGGTGGTGGTCATTCCGTTCACTTTATGTTCCTTGCTA
>NZ_JBMKHV010000015.1:0-106054 GCF_049238585.1 Enterobacter cloacae complex sp. IR5428
AATGGCGAAGAAACGGTCTAAATAGGCTGATTCAAGGCATTTACGGGAGAAAAAATCGGCTCAAACATGAAGAAATGAAATGACTGAGTCAGCCGAGAAGAATTTCCCCGCTTATTCGCACCTTCCCTAGCATGTTGTTAGAAAACGGATGGCTGGTGGACGCGCGACATGTACCGTCGCCGCACCACGATTGCCGCCCGGAGGATGAAAAGCCCACACTGCTGGTGGTTCACAACATAAGTCTCCCGCCAGGTGAGTTTGGCGGTCCGTGGATCGACGCGTTATTCACGGGAACGATAGATCCCGATGCTCATCCTTACTTTGCTGAGATTGCGCATTTGCGCGTATCGGCGCACTGCCTGATCCGCCGTGATGGCGAAGTGGTTCAGTATGTTCCTTTTGATAAGCGAGCCTGGCATGCCGGCGTGTCGATGTATCAGGGGCGCGAGCGGTGCAATGATTTCTCCATTGGAATTGAACTGGAAGGAACGGACACCACGCCTTACACCGATGCGCAATATCAGAAACTGGTTGCTGTGACGCAAACTTTAGTGGGGCTTTATCCCGCCATTGCAGACAATATTACGGGGCACAGCGACATCGCCCCCGAAAGAAAAACCGACCCCGGCCCGGCGTTTGACTGGTCCCGGTTTCACGCCATGCTTACCACGTCGTCAGATAAGGAGATAACATGACGTTGTTTACCATGCTGCTGGTTATGATCGCCGAACGCCTGTTTAAGCTCGGCGAGCACTGGCATCTGGATCATCGGCTGGAAGTGTTATTCCGCCGGATCAGGCATTTTTCCATGCTACGCACGCTGCTTATGACGGCAGGTGTGATGGTGATTACGTTCCTGTTGCTACGCTCACTTTACGGCCTCTTTTTCAACGTGCCGCTGCTGGTGGTATGGATACTGCTGGGCGTGTTGTGTATTGGCGCGGGCAAGGTGCGTTTGCACTATCACGCGTATCTGAAAGCTGCTTCCCGGGATGATGTCCACGCGCGCGGCGCGATGGCGAGCGAGCTGACGATGATCCACGGCGTACCGCCGGACTGCGATGAACGCGAATTTCTGCGCGAGCTACAAAACGCGCTGCTGTGGATTAACTTCCGTTACTACCTGGCGCCGCTGTTCTGGTTTGTGGTGGGCGGTCCATGGGGACCAGTACTGCTGATGGGCTATGCTTTTCTGCGCGCCTGGCAGACCTGGCTTGCCCGCTACCTTACGCCGCATGAACGTCTCCAGTCCGGCATTGATGCCATTCTGCACGTGCTCGACTGGCTTCCGGTGCGACTGGTCGGCGTGGTCTATGCCCTCATCGGTCACGGTGAAAAGGCGTTGCCAGCGTGGTTTGCCTCCCTTGCAGACCGCCATACCGCGCAGTATCAGGTCTTAACCCGACTGGCTCAATTCTCGCTGGCTCGCGAGCCGCACACGAACAAAGTCGAAACGCCTAAAGCTGCCGTCTCGATGGCGAAAAAAACGTCGTTTGTGGTGGTGGTGATTGTGGCGTTGCTGACGATTTACGGCACGCTGGTCTGACCCAGCGCGCCGAAGCCGTTACAGCGTATCCGCAGGCGGGATGCCGAAATCAGGCATCCCGTTGTCGTCCCAGCGGACGAGCTTCAGGCGAGTGTGGCGATTCGGATCGTAAAGCGGATCGCCTTCAATTTCAGTGTAGTTTCGCGCGTGGTAGACCAGCACATCGTCGCCTTCCGGCGTCTGCGTAAAGCTGTTATGGCCTGGTCCATACTGACGGTTTTCGTAGCTGGTGACGAACACCGGGCGCGGGGATTTATGCCAGTTAGTCGGGTTTTGCGGATCGGCATCTACGTCTATCCACAGTAATCCCATGCAGTAATTCTCGTCGGTGGCGCTGGCGGAATAGCTGATAAATAGCTTATCGCCATGGAACAGCACCGCCGGGCCTTCGTTGACCCAGAATCCGCGGCACTCCCAGTCATATTCCGGTTTACTGAGCATCACCGGCTCGCCTTTCAGCGTCCACGGATTTTCCATTTCACACAGGTAAAGATTGGAGTTACCGGAAATGTCCGGGGCTTTTTGCGCCCACAGATACCAGCGTTTGCCCTGATGCACAAAGGTAGTGGCATCCAGCGCGAAGGTGTCAAACGGGGTTTTGATTTGCCCTTTTTCCACCCATGTACCGGTGAGCGGATCGCGATCTGCGCATTCAATGGCGAACATGCGATGCTGGAACATCCCGAGTTCGTCGAGCGCCTGGGTATGTGTGGCGGCAAAGTAGATGTACCACTTGCCGTCGATATGATGCAGTTCCGGTGCCCAGATCAGCTGGCTCATCGGGCCGGTGTCGGGCTTGCGCCAGACAACTACCTCTTCGGCATTGCCTAAATCTTCCAGCGAGTCCGCGCGGCGGATCGCCAGCCGGTCATACTCCGGCACGGAGGCGATAAAGTAATATTGTCCTTCGTGGCGCAGGATATACGGGTCGGCGCGTTGTTCAATAAACGGGTTTGGCCAGGTTTGCATTCGGCTTTCCTTATTTAGTCTCAGCGGCTTTAAATTCCTGATAGTCGCTCAGTTCACGATAGTTGGTGCGACGCTTCTCCAGATCGGACTGGATTTGCTTCATGGTCTCACGGTCCACTTTCAGCAGACGTACAACGCCCGCGGTAATTAAATATCCAATGCCAGGAATGACGGTAAAGAGCAGCACAATGCCGTTGATGGCATCCGCGCTCTGCGCTTTTGCGCCCGCGTCATAACCGTACCAGGAGAGCAGGAAGCCAACCATCGCCCCGGCAATCGCCAGACCCAGCTTCAGGAAGAAGATGTTGCCGGAGAAGCTTATCCCGGTGATACGTTTCCCGGTTTTCCATTCACCGTAGTCGTCCACGTCGGCCATCAGTGACCAGTGCAGAGGGGATGGGATCTGGTGCAGGATATTCAGCAGGACGTAAAGCACAACAATGGTTGTCGTCGCTTTCGGGTCGAAGAAGTAGAAGGCGCAGGAGAAAATCGCCAGCGCGATGTTGGTCCAGAAGAAGACCTTCAGCTTGCACCAGCGGTCGGTCAGCACTTTCGCCAGCATACTGCCGAACATCATGCCGACAACGCCCAGGCTGATAAACAGCGTGGCGAAATGGGTGCTTTGCCCCATTACCCAGGTGACGTAATACATGGTGGCCGCCATGCGGATAAAGCCCGGGCAGACGTTGCAGAGCGTCAGAAGCAGAATGCGCACCCACTGGTCATTCTTCCACACATCCTTCAGGTCGTTTTTCAGTTCGTCGTGGGTTTGTACAGCCGGGCGAACGCGCTCGCGCACCGTGGCGAAGCAGAACAGGAACATGCAGGTACCAATCAGCGCCAGCACGGTCATCGCCATCTGGTAGCCTTTGGCTTTGTTATCCCCACCGAACCAGTCGGCCATTGGCAGGAGCGTAAGCGACAGCAGCAGCGTGGCGATACCGACCATAACAAAACGATAGGACTGGCAGGCAACGCGCTCTTTCGGGTCGTTGGTGATTACGCCGCCGAGCGAGCAGTACGGAATGTTGATGGCGGTATAGGTCAGCGACAGCAGGAAGTAGGTGACAAATGCATAGATAACTTTGCTGTTATAGCTCCACTCTGGGGTGGTGAACATCAGGATGCTGAACAGCGCATAGGGGAAGGCAATCCACAGTAGCCATGGACGAAATCGGCCATATTTGCTGCGGGTACGGTCGGCAATCGCGCCCATGATTGGGTCCGTTACGGCGTCAATCACGCGAACGGACAGCAGCAGTACCCCAACCAGCGCAGGCGCCAGACCAAAAATATCCGTATAAAAATAGTTAACAAATAACATGATGGCGCCAAAGATAATGTTGCATCCGGCGTCACCCATGCCATAGCCGATCTTTTCTTTTACTGACAGTTTGTTGTTATCCATCGACAGATCTCCGGGTTTCGGTATGGAGAGAATTATTCGCTGGCAAACGGATATATGCGTTGCAATATAAGGGCGGTGATATGGAGGATTTTGCTGTTGGCGTGAATTTGTGAGGAAGGTAACAAGACGCTGTACCCGCAACCGCGGGTACAGCGAGAAAACACTTAGTGCGCTTTCACCGTTTTGGCGTTTTTCTGTTTCACCATATAGCCCACGCCGAGGATCGCAATCCACACCGGAATGAGGTAGACGGAAATCGCCATGCCTGGCGTGATGAGCATGATGACCAGCACGGCCGCCATGAACAGCAGGCAAACCCAGTTCCCCAGCGGATAGAGCAGGGCAGGGAAGCGCGTGGTTACGCCCTGCTGCTGCTTGGCGCGGCGGAACTTGATGTGCGCGAGGCTAATCATCGCCCAGTTGATCACCAGCGCGGAAACCACCAACGCCATCAGCAGGCCGAAGGCCGATTCCGGTGCCAGGTAGTTAATCAGAACGCAAAGCGCCGTCACGACCGCCGACACGATAATGGTGTTAACCGGTACGCCACGTTTATCAACGGTAAGCAGCGCTTTCGGTGCGTTGCCCTGTTGCGCCAGGCCGAACAGCATACGGCTGTTGCAGTAAACGCAGCTGTTATAAACAGAGAGCGCGGCGGTCAGCACTACGACGTTGAGCGCGTTCGCCACGAAGGTGTCGCCCAGCTCGTGGAAGATCAGCACAAACGGGCTGGTATCCGCCGTGACGCGTGTCCATGGCAGCAGGGAGAGCAGGACCGCCAGGGAGCCCACGTAGAAAATCAGAATACGGTAGATAACCTGATTTGTGGCTTTCGGGATGCTCTGCTCCGGGTTGTCGGCTTCCGCGGCGGTGATGCCCACCAGCTCCAGACCGCCGAAGGAGAACATAATGATCGCCATCATCATTACCAGGCCGGTCATGCCGTGCGGCAGGAACCCGCCCTGTTCCCAGAGGTTGCGCACGGTTGCCTGCGGGCCACCGTTGCCGCTGAAGAGCAGCCAGCCGCCAAAAATGATCATCGCTACAACGGCAATTACTTTGATAATGGCGAACCAGAACTCCATTTCCCCAAACACTTTCACGTTGGTCAGGTTGATGGCGTTGATCAGCACGAAGAAGACTGCCGCAGACGCCCAGGTGGGGATCTCCGGGTACCAGAATTGAATGTATTTACCGACGGCGGTGAGTTCCGCCATAGCAACCAGCACGTAAAGAACCCAGTAGTTCCATCCAGAGGCGAAGCCCGCAAAGCTGCCCCAGTATTTATAGGCAAAGTGGCTAAAAGAGCCTGCAACCGGCTCCTCAACGACCATTTCCCCTAACTGGCGCATAATCAAAAACGCAATGAAACCTGCAATCGCGTAACCCAGAATGATGCCCGGACCGGCCGACTGGATAACGGACGCACTGCCCAGAAACAGGCCAGTACCAATAGCACCGCCCAGGGCGATGAGCTGAATATGGCGGTTTTTAAGGCCGCGCTTTAGCTGATCGCCATGCTGTTGAGCTTCCATTTGAAACCTCGTGTGTGGTTGTTATGTTCACGCTGTGCGTGTGTAATTATGAAAGTCCATATTCTGTATTTATTTCTTTACGGTTAACGATACCGAAAAAAGCGGAGATGGCTTCCGTTAGCGCCAGAATAGTGGTAAGTGCCAGCGAATGCACCTGCTTTATGAAGGGATGATGACGACTTGAATAAAAAGAAACCAATTGTAAATCGGTACGTTAACCCCTCATACCCCAACCTATAGAATAGAAATGCGTCATAAGTGGACGAATTTTCATATTTTGCCTTGTTGAATCGCTTCAGATTGCAAAATCCCTCGTTTAAATATGGTTAAAACTGCCCCTTTGGGAGTAACCATTTCATTTGTGCAAAGTTACATTCCTGAAACGTTAGTTCTGTAAGGTTGTTAAAATGTGCCGGGTTTCCTGATTTCAATCAAAACCAATATGGACAGAAGGTGAATACTTTGTTACTTTAGCGATACGAACATGAAATTGGTAAGACCAATTGACTCCGGGCAAAAAGGCGTAAGACAGGGAATATGGCCTACAGCAAAATTCGCCAACCAAAACTTTCCGATGTGATTGAGCAGCAGCTGGAGTTTTTGATTCTCGAAGGGACACTGCGCCCGGGCGAGAAACTCCCGCCAGAACGCGAGCTGGCAAAACAGTTCGACGTTTCACGCCCCTCTCTGCGTGAGGCGATTCAACGTCTCGAAGCAAAGGGCCTGTTGCTCCGTCGTCAGGGTGGCGGAACCTTTGTGCAAAACAGCCTGTGGCAGAGCTTCAGCGACCCGCTGGTAGAACTTCTCTCTGACCACCCAGAATCCCAGTTTGATCTGCTTGAGACCCGTCACGCGCTGGAAGGTATCGCGGCCTATTACGCCGCCCTTCGCAGCACTGATGAAGACCGCGTACGTATTCGCGAGCTGCATCAGGCCATTGAACGGGCACAGCAGTCCGGCGACTTAGACGCCGAATCCAGCGCCGTTGTCCAGTATCAAATTGCCGTCACCGAAGCAGCGCACAACGTGGTGCTCCTCCATCTGCTACGCTGCATGGAGCCCATGCTGGCCCAGAACGTTCGTCAGAATTTTGAATTGTTGTATGCCCGTCGGGAGATGCTCCCGCTGGTAAGCAACCATCGCACCCGAGTATTCGAGGCGATAATGGCCGGGGAACCGGAGCAGGCGCGTGAAGCGTCGCACCGCCATCTGGCTTTCATTGAGGAAATCTTGCTGGACCGCAGCCGTGAACAATCGCGTCGCGAGCGTTCATTGCGCCGCATACAGCAACGAAAGGATTAAGCGCCAGGTACTTTTAGAGCGCGGCAACTAAACGCAGAACCTGTCTTATTGTGTTCTTAACCGAGAGCACAATGGGACAGGTTCCAGACAAATCAACGTATTAGATAGATAAGGAATACCCCCATGTCAGAACGTCTCCAAAATGACGTGGATCCGATCGAAACTCGCGACTGGCTACAGGCGATCGAATCGGTCATCCGTGAAGAAGGTGTTGAGCGTGCTCAGTATCTGATTGATCAGCTGCTTTCAGAAGCGCGCAAAGGCGGCGTGAAAGTGGCTTCAGGTGCAGGGGCTAGCAACTACGTAAACACGATTGCCGTCGAAGACGAACCGGAATACCCGGGCAATCTGGATCTGGAACGCCGTATCCGTTCTGCTATCCGCTGGAACGCTATCATGACCGTTCTGCGCGCATCCAAGAAAGATCTGGAACTGGGTGGCCACATGGCGTCCTTCCAGTCCTCTGCGACCGTTTACGAAGTGTGCTTCAACCACTTCTTCCGTGCAGCCAACGAGAAAGACGGCGGCGATCTGGTGTACTTCCAGGGCCACATCTCTCCGGGCATCTATGCACGTGCCTTCCTGGAAGGTCGTCTGACTGAAGAGCAGATGAACAACTTCCGTCAGGAAGTTCACGGTAAGGGTCTGTCTTCTTATCCGCACCCTAAACTGATGCCTGAGTTCTGGCAGTTCCCGACCGTATCTATGGGTCTGGGCCCAATTGGTGCAATCTATCAGGCTAAATTCCTGAAGTACCTGGAACACCGTGGTCTGAAAGACACCTCTGAGCAGACCGTTTACGCCTTCCTGGGCGACGGTGAAATGGATGAGCCAGAATCTAAAGGCGCGATCACCATCGCGACCCGTGAGAAGCTGGACAACCTGTGCTTCATCATCAACTGTAACCTGCAACGTCTGGATGGTCCGGTAACCGGTAACGGCAAGATCATTAACGAACTGGAAGGCATCTTCGCGGGTGCAGGCTGGAACGTGATCAAAGTCATGTGGGGCGGTCGTTGGGATGAGCTGCTGCGTAAAGACACCAGCGGTAAACTGATCCAGCTGATGAACGAAACCGTTGACGGCGACTACCAGACCTTCAAATCCAAAGACGGTGCCTACGTTCGTGAGCACTTCTTCGGCAAATATCCTGAAACCGCAGCCCTGGTTGCAGACTGGACTGACGAGCAGATCTGGGCGCTGAACCGCGGTGGTCACGATCCGAAGAAAGTTTACGCTGCACTGAAAAAAGCGCAGGAAACCAAAGGTAAAGCGACTGTGATCCTGGCCCACACCATCAAAGGTTACGGCATGGGTGATACCGCAGAAGGTAAAAACATCGCTCACCAGGTTAAGAAAATGAACATGGACGGCGTGCGTTATATCCGCGACCGTTTCAACGTTCCAGTGACCGATGAGCAGGTAGAAAACCTGTCTTACATCACCTTCCCGGAAGGGTCTGAAGAGCACAAATACCTGCACGAACGTCGTCAGGCACTGAAAGGCTACCTGCCTGCTCGTCAGCCTAACTTCACCGAGAAGCTGGAACTGCCAGCCCTGGAAGACTTCTCTCAACTGCTGGAAGAGCAGAACAAAGAGATCTCTACCACTATCGCTTTCGTTCGTGCTCTGAACGTGATGCTGAAGAACAAGTCAATCAAAGATCGTCTGGTTCCAATCATCGCCGACGAAGCGCGTACTTTCGGTATGGAAGGTCTGTTCCGTCAGATCGGTATCTACAGCCCGAACGGCCAGCAGTACACCCCGCAGGACCGTGAGCAGGTTGCATACTACAAAGAAGACGAGAAAGGTCAGATCCTGCAGGAAGGTATCAACGAGCTGGGCGCAGGCGCATCCTGGCTGGCTGCTGCGACCTCTTACAGCACCAACAACCTGCCGATGATCCCGTTCTACATCTACTACTCCATGTTCGGGTTCCAGCGTATCGGTGATCTGTGCTGGCAGGCAGGCGACCAGCAGGCTCGCGGCTTCCTGATCGGTGGTACTTCTGGTCGTACGACCCTGAACGGTGAAGGTCTGCAGCACGAAGATGGCCACAGCCACATTCAGTCTCTGACTATCCCTAACTGTATCTCTTACGACCCGTCTTACGCGTACGAAGTGGCAGTCATCATGCATGACGGTCTGCAGCGCATGTACGGTGAAGCGCAAGAGAACGTTTACTACTACATCACCACCCTGAACGAAAACTACCACATGCCGGCAATGCCAGCAGGTGCCGAGGAAGGTATCCGTAAAGGTATCTACAAACTCGAAACCATCGAAGGTAGCAAAGGTAAAGTTCAGCTGCTGGGCTCCGGTTCTATCCTGCGTCACGTTCGTGAAGCAGCGCAGATCCTGGCGAAAGACTACGGTGTGGGTTCCGATGTGTACTCTGTGACCTCCTTCACTGAACTGGCGCGTGATGGCCAGGATTGTGAGCGCTGGAACATGCTGCACCCAATGGAAACCCCACGCGTTCCGTACATCGCTCAGGTGATGAACGACGCGCCAGCGGTGGCGTCTACTGACTATATGAAACTGTTCGCTGAGCAGGTTCGTACTTACGTTCCAGCTGATGATTATCGCGTACTGGGTACTGACGGCTTCGGTCGTTCTGACAGCCGCGAAAACCTGCGTCACCACTTCGAAGTTGATGCTTCCTACGTGGTAGTAGCAGCACTGGGCGAACTGGCTAAACGTGGCGAAATCGATAAGAAAGTGGTTGCAGACGCAATCACCAAATTCAACATCGATGCAGATAAAGTTAACCCGCGTCTGGCGTAAGAGGTAAAAGAAGAATGGCTATCGAAATCAATGTACCGGACATCGGGGCTGATGAAGTTGAAATCACCGAGATCCTGGTCAAAGTAGGCGACAAAGTTGAAGCTGAACAGTCGCTGATCACCGTAGAAGGCGACAAAGCCTCTATGGAAGTCCCGTCTCCTCAGGCTGGCATCGTTAAAGAGATCAAAGTCTCTGTTGGCGATAAAACCGAGACTGGCAAACTGATCATGATTTTCGATTCCGCCGACGGTGCAGCAGCTGCTGCACCTGCGCAGGAAGAGAAGAAAGAAGCCGCTCCTGCTGCTGCTCCAGCAGCGGCCGCGGCAGCGAAAGAAGTAAATGTGCCTGACATCGGCGGTGACGAAGTTGAAGTTACCGAAATCCTGGTGAAAGTGGGCGACACCGTTGCGGCTGAGCAGTCACTGATCACCGTAGAAGGCGACAAAGCCTCTATGGAAGTGCCAGCACCGTTCGCCGGTACCGTTAAAGAGATCAAGATCAACACCGGCGACAAAGTGTCTACCGGCTCGCTGATCATGGTCTTCGAAGTGGCGGGTGCAGCACCTGCCGCTGCGCCTGCTCAGGCTGCTGCTCCGGCTCCGGCCGCTGCACCAGCGGCTGCTGGCGGCGCGAAAGACGTTAACGTACCGGATATCGGCGGTGACGAAGTTGAAGTGACCGAAGTGATGGTGAAAGTGGGCGACAAAGTTGCCGCTGAACAGTCACTGATCACCGTTGAAGGCGACAAAGCTTCCATGGAAGTGCCTGCGCCGTTCGCCGGTACCGTTAAAGAGATCAAAATCAGCACCGGCGACAAAGTGTCTACCGGCTCTCTGATCATGGTCTTCGAAGTGGAAGGCGCAGCGCCTGCCGCCGCTCCGGCTGCCGCGGCTGCTCCGGCACCTGCTGCTGCACCGGCTCAGGCTGCTAAACCTGCTGCTGCCCCTGCTGCTAAAGCAGAAAAATCTGAGTTCGCTGAAAACGACGCTTACGTCCACGCGACTCCGCTGATTCGTCGCCTGGCGCGCGAATTCGGTGTGAACCTGGCGAAAGTGAAGGGCACCGGCCGTAAAGGTCGTATCCTGCGCGAAGACGTTCAGGCTTACGTGAAAGACGCGGTGAAACGCGCCGAAGCTGCACCTGCGGCAGCCGCTGGCGGCGGTATCCCGGGCATGCTGCCATGGCCGAAAGTGGACTTCAGTAAGTTCGGTGAAATCGAAGAAGTGGAGCTGGGCCGTATCCAGAAAATCTCTGGTGCTAACCTGAGCCGTAACTGGGTGATGATCCCGCACGTTACGCACTTCGATAAGACCGATATCACCGATCTGGAAGCGTTCCGTAAACAGCAGAACGCCGAAGCTGAGAAGCGTAAGCTGGACGTGAAGTTCACCCCAGTGGTCTTTATCATGAAGGCCGTTGCCGCTGCCCTTGAGCAGATGCCACGCTTCAATAGCTCCCTGTCTGAAGACGGCCAGAAGCTGACGCTGAAGAAATACATCAACATCGGTGTTGCGGTTGATACGCCAAATGGTCTGGTGGTTCCGGTCTTCAAAGACGTGAACAAGAAGAGCATTACTGAGCTGTCCCGTGAACTGACCACCATCTCCAAAAAAGCGCGTGATGGTAAGCTGACTGCCGGCGAAATGCAGGGCGGCTGCTTCACTATCTCCAGCATCGGCGGCCTGGGTACCACCCACTTCGCGCCGATTGTAAACGCGCCGGAAGTGGCTATCCTCGGTGTGTCCAAGTCCGCGATGGAGCCGGTGTGGAATGGCAAAGAGTTCGTGCCGCGTCTGATGATGCCAATCTCTCTGTCCTTCGACCACCGCGTAATCGACGGGGCTGATGGTGCGCGTTTCATCACCATCATTAACAACACCCTGAGCGACATTCGCCGCCTGGTGATGTAATCGAAAAGCCGGCCAGTCGGCCGGCTTTTTTCTGATAATCTCATGGGGTTTTTGAGGTTATTGGTGAAAGCGATAATTCGTGAGCCGTTTGTTGTTTCAAAATTGTTAACAATTTTGTAAAATACGGGCGGATAGAACGACCCGGTGGACGACGGGTATACATTAAGAGGTCATGATGAGCACAGAAATCAAAACTCAGGTCGTAGTACTTGGGGCAGGCCCGGCAGGTTACTCCGCAGCATTTCGCGCCGCGGATTTAGGTCTGGAAACCGTCATCGTAGAACGTTACAGCACCCTCGGCGGTGTTTGTCTGAACGTCGGCTGTATCCCTTCTAAAGCGCTGCTGCACGTAGCGAAAGTTATCGAAGAAGCCAAAGCGCTGGCTGAACACGGTATCGTCTTCGGCGAGCCGAAAACCGATATCGACAAAATTCGTACCTGGAAAGAGAAAGTTATCACTCAGCTGACCGGCGGTCTGGCGGGTATGGCCAAAGGCCGTAAAGTGAAAGTAGTAAACGGTCTGGGTAAATTCACCGGTGCGAACACCCTGGAAGTGGAAGGCGAAAACGGCAAAACCGTGATCAACTTCGACAACGCGATCATCGCGGCAGGCTCTCGCCCAATCGAACTGCCATTCATTCCACATGAAGATCCACGCGTGTGGGATTCCACCGATGCGCTGGAGCTGAAAACCGTTCCTAAGCGTCTGCTGGTTATGGGCGGCGGTATCATCGGTCTGGAAATGGGTACTGTGTACCATGCGCTGGGTTCAGAGATCGACGTGGTTGAAATGTTCGACCAGGTAATCCCGGCAGCCGACAAAGATATCGTTAAAGTCTTCACCAAACGCATCAGCAAGAAATTCAACCTGATGCTGGAAACCAAAGTGACTGCCGTTGAAGCGAAAGAAGACGGTATTTACGTTTCCATGGAAGGCAAAAAAGCCCCATCCGAACCACAGCGTTACGACGCCGTGCTGGTGGCTATCGGCCGTGTGCCGAACGGTAAAAATCTCGACGCGGGCAAAGCTGGCGTGGAAGTGGACGACCGTGGCTTCATCCGCGTTGACAAACAGCTGCGTACCAACGTGCCGCACATCTTTGCTATCGGCGATATCGTCGGTCAGCCAATGCTGGCGCACAAAGGTGTTCACGAAGGTCATGTTGCCGCTGAAGTTATCGCCGGCATGAAGCATTACTTCGATCCGAAAGTGATCCCATCTATCGCGTATACCGAGCCAGAAGTTGCATGGGTTGGTCTGACTGAGAAAGAAGCGAAAGAGAAAGGCATCAGCTATGAAACTGCCACCTTCCCGTGGGCTGCTTCTGGCCGTGCTATCGCGTCCGACTGCGCAGACGGTATGACCAAACTGATCTTCGACAAAGAGACTCACCGCGTCATCGGTGGTGCGATTGTCGGTACCAACGGCGGCGAGCTGCTGGGTGAAATCGGTCTGGCTATCGAAATGGGCTGCGACGCAGAAGACATCGCGCTGACCATCCACGCACACCCGACTCTGCATGAGTCCGTGGGCCTGGCGGCAGAAGTGTTTGAAGGTAGCATTACTGACCTGCCAAACGCGAAAGCGAAGAAGAAATAAGTTTCTTCTTGATTGCGAAACGCCTCCGAAGGAGGCGTTTTTTTTGGCAGTAATTCCAAATTGCTAACTATTAATGTTAATAAGACAATCAATCAATTATTTATATGCCATTCAGCAAGTGTATTTATAGTTTAAATTATTCCAATTCTTTTTTAAAAGCGATTATATATTTCCAGTATTTTTATTTTTTTCTGATGGTGGTTTAGTTAATTTGACTTAAATTATAAAGAGTGTATTACTGTTCGGGTAAATACTTTACTCCAGAAAGGGTATTATTATGAATAGTAATGAATTAACATCTGATATTCGTGATTTAAAAGTAATGGGGGCCAGAACGCAATCAGGAAGTAGCTGGGCAAGTGCGACGCATAAACTCGTTGCCCTGGATAAAGAAACGCTGCAACCGGTGAGCGTTGACTGGTGGTATGAAGATGAGACCTCATCTCGCTTTACCGGCCCCGTTTTTACTGACACTCGTCCGGATATACGCTTGCTGGCAAATTCCGATGTTTATCGACTGGGGGACGTCATTAATATCAGTAATTTTGGTGGTTCTGGGTCCGCATTAGCGGCCATTAAAAATGACGGTACTGTTGAAGCGTGGGGAATGCCCAAAAATGGTGGTACATCACCAACAAGCGATCGAAATCATAACGTCAGAGCCGTTTTCGGTGGCTGGGATACGTCTGCAGCGGTTAATGCCAATGGTCAGGTATTTACCTGGTCCGTCGATGATGATAACCCTTTACCGGGAAACGTGGCGGCGTTGAATGATATTGTAGATATTAAAGTGGCCCAATATTTTACCGATCAGGGTAATTATACCTATCTGGCATTGCGGGCTAATAACCAAGTGGTGCAGTGGACAGATGGTACTTCACATAATGATTTTCCAGCAGACATTGCCGAGCGTAAAGACTTCATTGCCATCCAGACTACAGAATATGCCTTTGCGGGAATTACCCAAAATGGCCATGTTATTACTTGGGGGGATGCAGCCTATGGTGGTGAGCTGCCGGTTCATCTGAAAGAAGTGAATGATGTGATCACCCTTTATAGCAACTTTGGTGCATTTGTCGCACTCAGAGCTTCAGGCAGTATTTTTTCATGGGGAAGTACCCAGTATGGTGCTGTCATTCCGGATAACATCGCCAGTCTGACGGATATTGTTTCCGTACATTGTACCAGTTCGACTTTTATTGCCTTGAGACAGAACGGCAGCGTCGTGTTTTGGGGACAGGATTATTCTCTGGTCGAGCTTCCGGAGGAGATTGCCAGTCTGACGAATATTATAGATGCCCAGGGGGCAGCTAATGGCAGTTATGCTTTTTTAACTTCTGAAGGCAAAGTGTACTGCTGGGGATCTGCTGCAGATTTTGCAAAAAAGATGCCTGAGGATTTGTCCGATGTGGTTTCTCTGTCCGCTGGGTGGGGGGCTTTTGCCGCGCTTCGCCGTGATGGTTCCGTAGTGGCTTGGGGACATCCTGGGGAGGGTGGTGACACCACGCCCGTTGCAAACGAGCTTTATGATATTCGTGCTATCTATGCCTGCGGCTATCGTTTTTGCGCCCTGCGCAACGATGATCGTCTCTTTGAATGGGGCGAAGAGGCCAGAACAGATATCACAAAGATGCCAGCAGATTTGCAGGGGAATGTTACCTATAGCTTTGTTAAATAATTCACCTGCACTTGCCTGAAAGCATAGACGAAATAAGCCTCTTCAGCTCTGTAAACGCCTCTTTGGAGGTGTTTTCCTCACTTTTTCGCCACTGCAGGCGAAGTGCAATCATGCTATCAAGGCGCAACGGGTTGCCAGGATATATCGGGTCTGTACATGGTCAATGCCTGGGCTTTCCTGGCTGACTCACCGCCGAGATTGCTCTGGTACACCTTGTCATCCTGATTGATCATAAAACTCATCACTCCTGACTGGCCGTAACTGACCGGCCAGGCGATCATTGCAAATCCTTTCTCATCCGGCAGGACGCGGAATCGGTAACCATGGTAACCCGCCCCCGACTGTGGAGGACTGAACGCCGGACCCAGTGGGCTGGGCGTTTCACCGGGAGCGACGGGCCAGTACAGTCCATCCTTTTTACCTTCAGAACTGACTATCTTCTGCGCGTACTTTTGGTTCATCGCAAAATAGCTCTGCTGGGCATCAACATAGGCGTGAAGCGCTTCGATGGCTGCGAGTTCGTTGCGCCCGATTTCGCGGGTCAGGATCTCTTCTGCGGCTTCCTGCATATCAAACTGCCAGCCAGATGCCGTTTTGACCACCGGGATCGGTAGCTGCCAGCCGTTATCGCCCACCACCAGGTGCGCCACGTTGCCACTGATGACGGTTTTATGATGAACGTTCCAGTCGCGCAGGAAGCGATCGACCGCATCAGGATCAACGCCTTCGGGCGGCAGGAAATCGCGCCAGTTTTCACCGAGCAAATTGTTCATCGCACTTTCGTTTTGCTCACTGATGGCGCTTGCCAGCGCACAGGTCGCCTGTTCTGGCGAACTGAACGATTGCTGTGCCATGACGGCCGCCGAGACCATGAACAACACCATTCCACTGAGTAATTGACGTTTCATGTCGGCTCCCTTAACGATGACGGAATTCATGGCGTTCAGCGCGTTCGCCAGTGAGCTGGCGCGGCTGATGTTGACGAGTAGCGAGCTGCCGGCTTTGCGCCCCGCGCTGCTGCTGGGCTTGCCAGTTCGCGGAGCGGCTGTCGTTGCCGCTCAGGGCATTGGCCCGATGCAGCCTGGCTGGCTGCTGTACCGTCTGTGAAACCCGCTTCTCCTGTCTGTGCATGTCAGTCTGATGATGTTCACGCTGCGGCGTGCTCGTCCGTTTTACGGCCTGTGGCCTGGTGTCATATCCACGATAGTTATTTCGCTGCGAGATCTGCTTCAACTGTTGCGTTGAGGCCAGACGTTGTGCGTCCCGCGTGGCTGTATGTACTGAGTGTGGGAGGATTTTACCCTTGATTTTTCCATCTGGCTGAGAGCGGCCTGGCGCTGGCTGTCGCGATTGACTGGATTTTGCTGCGTCGCGCTTAGCCCGGTGGCTGTATGTGTAGAGTGGAAGCGGTTAGCCAGCTGGTTATTCGGGTAAGGCACGCCTTCACGATAGGCAGGATTGTGCTGCCAGGTGTGGTTATTACCGTTCAGGTGCTGCCCGCTGATTCTGTTGAAATTATCCACGTTGATATTGATGTTGTTATCACCGTTGCGGTTATAACCGCCGTGATTGTCCCAGTCATCATCGTGATGATGGTGATCCCAGTCGTCGTCATCCCAGTCAATATTGCTGAAAATGGCGTAGGTTGTAGCGACCCCGAGGCTAAAACCTAATCCTTTAACCAGACTGTCCGTGAATTGCTCGCCGGGTGAGGGCGGAAGATAGACCGGCGGGTAAGCGGTGTTAGGCCAGCTACCATAAACCGTATTCGGATTATACGTGGGAACATACACCACCTGCGGATCGGCGGATTCAATCTTGATCACCGTTGGGCTGGTAGGCGTTGCGGTTGTCGTGGTTTTTGTCGATGCAGGTTTCGTGACGGTGGTGACCGTCTGCTGCGGTGTGGATTGCAGCGCACCCGTTTGTTGGGCCAGCAGGCGCAGCCGCTGTACGGAATCCATCACATCTTTCGGCTGTGCAAGGAAAGCGTCTCCCAGATTTTGTACCCATGGCGGATTTTCGCCCATCAACGACATCAGCTGAGGAAACGCAACCAGGGATTTTACGCTGGGATCCCACGGCTGGGTGGCTACCGCCTGAAGGGCGGCATCACCCTGCATTTTAGGATTGTCTTTCGACCACTGCGCGGCCTGAATAACATTTGACGGGTAAGTCGACGCCATCAAGATTTGCGACAGCAAGGCATCCGGGTAAAGCGCGACAGGGGCAACCCATTGGTCGATTTGCGCCGCAGTGTAGACCGGGGCAGCGACGGGCGCAGGCTGGGTTATCGGTGCGCCAGGTTGTTGTGTAACCGGAGCAGGCGTAGCAGGTTCCGTTGCGCGGCTTTTAACGTACATGACACCCGAGGCGGCAAACAGTCCCGCACTGCAAAGCAGAACAAGAAGATGTGGCTTAAAAGGCAACTTCATAGATTGACTCCAACGAGACGAGTGCAGTGCCGTGAGGCGTTGCTGTTGCCGCGAGTATCATTCACTCGTGTTTTACAGTTTTGACTATTGTTGGGAAACCAACCGGAGCGTCCGGATAAAGAGTGTGAGTATTTATTACACAATTATATCGGATAGCTGAAAAGGCGACGGGAAAGAGGACAAGATTCGCCTCGTCTCCCCGCTACACCATGCTTAACGATTCAGCAAATAATTTAATGTTGCTTTTTTGTAAACAGATTAACACTGTGCAGAAATCCTGCTATGCTGCCCGACGCGGTATCGGGCATTTACCCTACAAACTGCTGTCTCACAGGAGCGTGAAGAGAACGCCCGCCGCATATGACAATGAGAGCGAGGAGAACCGTCGTGCTAGAAGAATACCGTAAGCACGTAGCAGAACGTGCCGCCGAGGGAATTGTACCCAAACCTTTAGATGCAACCCAAATGGCCGCGCTCGTCGAGCTGCTGAAGAACCCGCCTGAGGGCGAAGAAGAATTCCTGTTAGATCTGCTGATCAACCGCGTACCGCCTGGCGTAGATGAAGCTGCCTACGTAAAAGCCGGATTCCTTGCTGCTATCGCCAAAGGCGAAGCCACCTCCCCACTGGTTACTCCTGAAAAAGCCATTGAACTGCTCGGCACCATGCAGGGCGGCTATAACATTCATCCGCTGATTGACGCGCTGGACAACGAAAAGCTGGCACCGATTGCTGCCAAAGCGCTCTCTTCAACGCTGCTGATGTTCGATAACTTCTACGATGTAGAAGAAAAAGCCAAAGCAGGCAACGTTTACGCGAAGCAGGTGATGCAGTCCTGGGCCGATGCCGAATGGTTCCTGAACCGCCCTGCGCTTGCTGAAAAAATTACCGTGACCGTCTTTAAGGTTACCGGTGAAACCAACACCGATGACCTCTCTCCGGCTCCGGACGCGTGGTCTCGTCCTGATATCCCTCTGCACGCCCTGGCGATGCTGAAAAACGCCCGCGAAGGCATCGAGCCGGATCAGCCGGGTAGCGTTGGCCCGATTAAACAGATCGAGGCGCTTCAGGAGAAAGGTTTCCCGCTGGCCTACGTCGGTGATGTGGTTGGTACCGGTTCTTCCCGTAAATCCGCCACCAACTCCGTGCTGTGGTTCATGGGCGACGACATTCCGCACGTGCCGAACAAGCGCGGCGGCGGCCTGTGCCTCGGCGGCAAAATTGCGCCAATCTTCTTCAACACCATGGAAGATGCGGGCGCTCTGCCAATTGAAGTGGACGTGAGCAACCTGAACATGGGCGACGTGATTGACGTTTACCCGTATAAAGGCGAAGTGCGCAACCACGAAACCAACGAACTGTTGGCAAGCTTCGAGCTGAAAACCGACGTGCTGATCGACGAAGTGCGTGCCGGTGGCCGTATTCCGCTGATTATTGGCCGTGGCCTGACCACCAAAGCGCGTGAAGCGCTGGGTCTGCCGCACAGTGACGTGTTCCGTCAGGCGAAAGACGTGGCGGAAAGCAATCGCGGCTTCTCGCTGGCACAGAAAATGGTCGGTCGCGCCTGCGGCGTCGCTGGTATCCGTCCTGGCGCGTACTGCGAGCCGAAAATGACCTCCGTGGGCTCTCAGGACACCACCGGTCCAATGACCCGTGATGAACTGAAAGACCTTGCGTGCCTGGGCTTCTCGTCTGACCTGGTGATGCAGTCCTTCTGCCACACTGCGGCATATCCGAAGCCGGTTGACGTCACTACGCACCACACGCTGCCTGACTTCATTATGAACCGTGGCGGTGTCTCCCTGCGTCCGGGCGACGGCGTTATCCACTCCTGGCTGAACCGCATGCTGCTGCCGGATACCGTGGGTACCGGCGGTGACTCCCATACCCGTTTCCCGATTGGTATCTCCTTCCCTGCGGGCTCCGGTCTGGTGGCGTTTGCCGCAGCGACCGGCGTGATGCCGCTGGACATGCCTGAATCCGTGCTGGTGCGTTTCAAAGGCAAAATGCAGCCGGGCATCACTCTGCGCGACCTCGTTCACGCAATCCCGCTGTATGCCATCAAACAGGGTCTGCTGACCGTTGAGAAGAAGGGCAAGAAAAACATCTTCTCTGGCCGCATTCTGGAAATTGAAGGTCTGCCGGATCTGAAAGTTGAGCAGGCGTTCGAGCTGACCGATGCCTCTGCCGAGCGTTCTGCGGCGGGCTGTACCATCAAGCTGAACAAAGAGCCGATTATTGAGTATCTGACCTCCAACATCGTGCTGCTCAAGTGGATGATTGCGGAAGGCTACGGCGACCGCCGTACGCTGGAGCGTCGTATTCAGGGCATGGAAAAATGGCTGGCGGATCCGCAGCTGCTGGAAGCTGACGCTGACGCAGAGTACGCGGCGGTGATCGACATCGATCTGGCGGATATCAAAGAGCCAATCCTGTGTGCGCCAAACGATCCGGACGATGCGCGTCTGCTCTCTGACGTACAGGGCGATAAGATCGACGAAGTGTTCATCGGCTCCTGTATGACCAACATCGGCCACTTCCGTGCTGCCGGTAAGCTGCTGGATACTCACAAAGGCCAGCTGCCGACCCGTCTGTGGGTGGCGCCGCCAACCCGTATGGATGCGGCGCAGCTGACCGAAGAGGGCTACTACAGCGTGTTCGGTAAGAGCGGGGCGCGTATTGAAATTCCGGGCTGCTCCCTGTGCATGGGCAACCAGGCGCGCGTGGCCGACGGTGCGACAGTGGTTTCCACCTCCACCCGTAACTTCCCGAACCGTTTGGGTACCGGGGCGAACGTCTACCTGGCTTCTGCGGAGCTGGCAGCGGTTGCGGCGCTGATTGGCAAACTGCCAACGCCGGAAGAGTACCAGACCTTTGTGGCTCAGGTAGATAAGACGGCGGTGGATACCTATCGCTATCTCAACTTCGACCAGCTCTCTCAGTACACCGAGAAGGCTGACGGGGTGATCTTCCAGACGGCAGTATAAACACCAACCCCTCACCCCTAACCCCTCTCCCCAAAGGGGCGAGGGGGATTTTATTCCCTCTCCCTTTGGGAGAGGGCCAGGGTGAGGGGTATTTTTTTTATTTTCATTCCTCCCACCTCTCCCGCTTTTTTTCTTCCTCTCTGCTGCGATAATTACCCTAATGGCTTTGCAGAGGAAAACGCTATGGATTACGAATTTTTGCGCGACATCACCGGCGTGGTGAAAGTGCGAATGTCGATGGGGCACGAAGCCGTTGGACACTGGTTTAACGAAGAGGTGAAAGAGAACCTCGCGCTGCTGGATGAAGTCGAACAGGCAGCGGAAACGGTGAAAGGCAGTGAACGCTCCTGGCAACGCGCCGGACACGAATACACCCTGTGGATGGATGGCGAAGAGGTGATGGTGCGTGCCAACCAGCTTGAGTTCTCGGGTGATGAGATGGAAGAGGGGATGAGCTACTACGACGAAGAGAGCCTGTCGCTGTGCGGTGTGGAAGATTTCCTGAAAGTGGTGAACGCCTACCGCGACTTTATGAAACAGAAGTAACTCCCCGAAGCGTCCCTGCTTCGGGCCACGATTACACGGTCGGAATGTTACGGCCGTAGTAAATTTCGCGCATCTCTTTCCAGAGCAGGTCGGTAATGACCTTACGCTCTTCTTCGCTTAAATCTTCCGGCTTCGTGTGGAACATGTAGTGCTTAAGGTCGAATTCCTTAAGTAACATTTTGGTGTGGAAGATATTCTCCTGATAGACGTTCACATCCATCATGTCGTATAGCGACTTCATGTCGTCGGACATGAAGTTCTGAATGGAGTTGATCTCATGATCGATGAAGTGCTTCATGCCGTTGATATCACGGGTAAAACCGCGTACGCGATAATCAATAGTGACGATATCGGATTCCAGCTGGTGGATTAAATAATTCAACGCATTCAGCGGTGAAATCACGCCGCAGGTCGACACCTCGATATCCGCGCGGAAGGTACACAGTCCGCCTTCCGGGTGGCTTTCCGGGTAGGTGTGCACGCAGATATGGCTTTTATCCAGGTGGGCGACAACCACTTCTGGCAGCGGGCCGGGGTGCTCGGTTTTGTCGATAAGCTGCGGGTCAACCGGCTCTTCACTGACCAGAATGGTGACGCTTGCTCCCTGCGGCTCGTAATCCTGGCGCGCGATATTCAGGATGTTGGCGCCGATAATCGAGCAGGTCTCTGTCAGGATCTCGGTCAGACGGTTGGCGTTGTAGAGTTCATCGATATAGGCGATATAACCATCGCGCTCTTCTGCTGTTTTGGCGTAGCAGATATCGTAAATACAAAAACTCAGGCTTTTGGTCAGATTGTTAAAGCCATGCAGTTTAAGCTTTTTCAATTAGTTCACCTCCTTTGAGGACAGCGCGTCTTGCAGATATTGAGGCAACGCAAAGGCTGCGGTGTGGATCGCCGGGTTGTAGTATCGGCATTTGAGTCCGGCCTGGTGGAAGCGGGCCTGGATAATTTCGGTGGAGAGATGGCGCAGGACGTCGTTATCCGTCGCCCAGGCAAAGGTCATGATCCCGCCGTAGTAAGTGGGGATCGCCGCCTGGTAGAAGCTGACGTCAGCAAAATAGGTGCTCAGCTTACGGTGGCTATCAAGCGCTTCATCCTGTTGCAGGAAGCAAACGCCGTTTTGCGCCACAAAAATCCCGCCAGGCTTCAGGCAGCGCTTGCAGCCTTCGTAAAACGACGAGGTAAACAGCGACGCGCCGGGGCCGATAGGGTCGGTACAGTCAGAGATAATGACATCAAACGTTTGCGTGGTCTGGTTAACAAAATTGACGCCATCGTCGATAACCAGATTAAACCGCGGATCGTCATAGCTGCCAGCATTGTGGTTGGGCAGATACTGGCGGCAGAACGACACCACACCGGCGTCGATTTCCACCATGGTGATGGTTTCGACATTCTGATGGCGAGAGACTTCACGCAGCATCGCGCCGTCGCCGCCGCCGATAATCAGCACGTCCTTCGCGTGGCCGTGGGCCAGCAGCGGGACGTGGGTCATCATTTCGTGATAGATAAACTCGTCGCGCTCGGTGGTTTGCACCACGCCGTCCAGCGCCATCACGCGGCCAAAGGCGGCGTTTTCGAAGATTATCAGATCCTGATGATCGGTTTTCTCATGATAGAGCACGTTATCCACGGCAAAATACTGACCAAACTGGTCATGCAGCGTTTCTTGCCATACCGTTTTTTCGGTCATGGGGAGCACCTCCTTCGTTAGCATCCATTACATCCGGCAGATGGGCGCAACACAACACCGCCGTGAAGCGGTTAGCGGGTCAACAAGGGGCGTCGGGAAGGTTACTTCACGTAGGCGAGCAGGCTGAGTGAATCGCGAGCCAGCGCTTTGCATTTTTTAGCAGTGGGAATGCCAATACCGCTTAAATCACGGTAGCTGTCTTCACCGAGCGCCTTCATGTCGAAGCTGTCGTAGTTGCTGAGGTCCCATTGGTTCTGCTGGGCAAAAAAGACCAGTGCGCGACGAATTTGCCCATTGGGTAAATTCTGGTAACCACAATCGTTTTTCAGAAAAACAAAAACTGCCGTCAGATCGGCCATATCTTCCGCTTCGTTTTCACTTAGCGCGTAACTGTTCGCACACATCGCCATCAGGCTGGCGAACAAAATTGTTCTGAAAAACGTCTTCATTGCCTTTACCACTGCATCACGGAAAATTAACGTTAGCATACTTGATGCCAGGCCGACGATCTTTATTATTGCCGCCGTGCTTGACCTTCCGGTAAGGGGAGGGTTTATGCTCAAAAGATCGCCTGCTGGAAATAAGGAAATGCACATGCAACGTCGTGATTTTTTAAAATTTTCTGCCGCGCTGGGGGTTGCCAGCGCGTTACCGCTCTGGAGCCGCGCCGTTTTTGCCGCCGACAGACCTGCTTTACCCATACCTGAATTACTCGCCGCAGATGCCCGCAGCCGCATTCAGCTTGTGGTGCAGGCCGGTAAAACCACGTTCGGTCAGCACGCCGCCACGACGTGGGGTTATAACGGCAATTTGCTCGGCCCTGCGTTGCAGTTACGCAAAGGGAAGGCGGTGACGGTAGACATTCATAACACGCTTACGCAAGAGACCACGCTGCACTGGCATGGGCTGGAAGTCCCGGGCGAAGTGGATGGGGGGCCTCAGGGCGTCATCAGGCCTGGTGGTAAACGCAGCGTCACCTTTACTCCTGACCAGCGTGCGGCGACCTGCTGGTTCCACCCGCATCAGCATGGCAAAACGGGCCATCAGGTGGCGATGGGGCTGGCCGGTCTGGTGCTGATTGAAGACGATGAAAGCCGCCTGCTGCGCCTGCCAAAACAGTGGGGGATCGACGATGTCCCGGTGATTGTGCAGGACAAAAAATTCAGCGCTGACGGGCAAATTGACTATCAGCTGGACGTAATGAGCGCGGCGGTAGGCTGGTTTGGCGATACGCTGCTGACCAACGGCGCAATCTACCCGCAGCATGCCGCGCCAAAAGGCTGGCTGCGTTTACGCCTGCTAAATGGCTGTAACGCCCGCTCGCTGAACTTCGCCACCAGCGATAAACGCCCGCTGTATGTGGTGGCAAGCGACGGCGGCCTGCTGCCGGAACCGGTGAAGGTGAGCGAGCTGCCGATGCTGATGGGCGAGCGCTTCGAGGTGCTGGTGGATATCAGCGATGGCAAAGCGTTTGACCTGGTGACTCTGCCGGTCAGCCAGATGGGGATGGCCGTTGCGCCGTTTGATAAACCCCATCCGGTCCTGCGCATTCAGCCGCTACAGATCGCCGCTTCCGGTACGCTGCCGGACGCCCTCACCACGCTACCCACACTCCCGTCGCTGGACGGGCTTACGCAGCGTAAACTTCAGCTCTCCATGGACCCGATGCTCGACATGATGGGCATGCAGGCGCTGATGAAGAAGTACGGCAATCAGGCCATGGCGGGAATGCACCACGGCCAGATGATGGGCCATATGAATATGGACCACGGTAAAATGGGCGGCATGGATCACGGCGGCCATGGTTTCGATTTCCACAACGCCAACCGCATCAACGGCAAAGCGTTCGATATGAACACGCCCATGTTCGCCGCCACGAAAGGGCAGTTTGAACGCTGGGTAATTTCAGGCGAAGGCGACATGATGCTGCACCCGTTCCATATCCACGGCACGCAGTTCCGTATTCTCTCTGAGAACGGTAAAGCGCCGGACGCGCATCGCCGGGGCTGGAAAGATACGGTGAGGGTGGAAGGCGGTGTCAGCGAGGTGCTGGTGAAGTTCGATCACGAAGCGCCGAAAGAGTTTGCCTATATGGCCCACTGCCATCTGCTGGAGCATGAAGATACGGGGATGATGCTGGGCTTTACCGTATAAAAAAAGCCGGGTGGCGGCTTCGCCTTACCCGGCCTACATAGGACACCCGAAAGCCCGGTATGCGTTAGCGCCACCGGGCTTTTTCATTACTTAGCGTCGTCAGGCAGTGCATACGCGACAATATAGTCGCCCATCTTCGTGCCAAACGAACCGTGACCACCTGCGGAGATGACAACGTACTGCTTGCCATTCACTTCATAGGTCATCGGCGTAGCCTGTCCACCGGCTGGCAGACGGCCTTGCCACAGTTTTTCACCGTTGGTCATGTTGTACGCGCGCAGGTAGTTATCTGCGGTTGCCGCGATGAACAGCACGTTACCGGCGGTGGAGATTGGGCCACCCAGCATTGGCATACCCATATTGAACGGCACTGGAACAGGCATCGGGAACGGCATGCTGTCCTGTGGCGTACCAATACGTTTCTTCCAGACGATCTTGTTGGTCTTCAGATCCAGACCGGAGATGTAACCCCAGGCAGGCTGTTTACACGGCAGACCGAACGGAGAAAGGAACGGATTCAGGGTCACACCATAAGGAACGCCATACTGCGGCTGGATACCGGCTTCGGTACCGCTGCCTTTCGCATCTTTAGGCTGCTCCATTGGGTTACCCGGACCGCGTGGGATCAGACGGGAAACGAACGGCAGCGCCATTGGGTTAGCGATGGCGACCTGACGGTTAGGGTCAACGGAGATCCCACCCCACTCGAACATCCCCAGGTTACCCGGGAAGACCAGCGTGCCCTGCTCTGACGGCGGCGTGAAGATGCCTTCATAGCGCAGCTGGTGGAACATCACGCGGCATACCAGCTGGTCAAACATCGTGGCACCCCACATGTCTGCACCGCTGAGGTCTTTCTCCGGACGGAAACTCAGATCAGAGAACGGCTGCGTTTTGGTAACGTAGTCGCCTTTAGCCGCGCCCTGCGGAACCGGTTTTTCCGGCGCAGGAACAACCAGCTTACCGTTGCTGCGATCCAGCACGAAGATGTTGCCGGTTTTGGCCGGGGCGTAAATCACCGGAACGGTTTTACCGTTAACGGTAATGTCCGCCAGCGTCGGCTGGGACGGCATATCCATATCCCACAGATCGTGGTGAACGGTCTGGTAGCTCCATGCCAGTTTACCGGTCGTTGCGTTCAGCGCCACGATGGAGCTGGCGTAACGTTCCTGCTCCGGCGTACGGTTACCGCCCCAGATATCCGGCGTGGTCACGCCCATCGGCAGGTAAACCAGGTCCAGCTTCGCGTCATACGCTGCCGGTGCCCAGGAGTTCGGTGAGTTAAAGGTAAAGGTGTGTTCATCCGATGGGATCGCGTTGGGATCTTTCGCGCCCGGGTCGAAGGCCCACAGCAGTTTACCGGTGTTCACGTCGAAACCACGGATAACGCCGGAGGTTTCGCGGGTAGAGAAGTTATCCGTTACCGAACCGGCAATCACGATGGTTTTATCGGTAATGATTGGCGGGGAGGTCGGCTCATACAGACCCGGCGTAGTGTCCGGCATGTTGGTCTGAAGATTCAGAATGCCTTTGTTAGCGAAGGTTTCGCACAGCTTACCGGTCTCAGCGTTGATGGCAAACAGGCGGCCATCGTTCACCGGCAGCATAATGCGGCGAGGACAGTCGGCAATGACTTCCGGGCTGGCATTATCAGCGCGCGCTTCGTGGTAAGAGACGCCGCGGCAGGTGATGTGCTGGAACGACGGGTTGGAGTTCAGCTGTGGATCAAAGTGCCATTTCTCTTTACCGGTGGCCGCGTCGAGCGCGAACAGACGCTGGTGCGCCGTACACAGGTAGAGCATGTTGCCCACTTTAATCGGGGTCACTTCGTTGGTCAGCTCACCCGGATCGTTTGGCATCTTCAGGTCGCCGGTACGGAATACCCAGGCTTCCTTCAGGTTTTTCACGTTGTCAGCGTTGATCTGCTTCAGCGGGGAGTAACGTTGACCTTCCTGATTACGACCATAGGCTGGCCAGTCGCCGTCAGCCACCTGCGAGATAGCCGCAGCCGGCGTGGATTCAGTGTTCAGCGTACCGTGGATCTCCTGCGGGTCGTTGAATCCGGCCCAGGTCAGGATGCCGCCACTAATCAGCAGGGCAACGATCAGACCGGCTACAGCACCACTGGAAGGGACGATCAGACGACGCCAGACAAACGGCAGGATCAGCCAGATACCGAAGAAGACCAGAATGTCGCTGCGCGGCGTCAACGCCCAGAAGTCGAACCCGACTTCCCAGACGCCCCAGATCATGGTTGCGAGCAGTAACGCTGCGTACAGCCACAGAGCAGATTGTTTTCTGCGTAAAAGCAGGACGGTTACGCCAACCATAACCAGACCCGCAATCGGGTAGTACCAGGAGCCGCCAATCGCGACCAGCCATACGCCACCGATTAACAAATACAGCGCGCAGAATGCGGCAAACGCGGCTGTTAATGTCACCAGTAGACGCGGCTGTTTAGTTTTTGTTTCAGCCATAGAAAAGTACTCGTCAGTTTTGTTAATTATTTGCTAGCAATTAATTATAGGTATTAACAACTGTGATCGGAATCACAAATATTGCTTTTTATAACTCATACGCCAGGCTTATCCATTTACTGGTATAATGGCTGGCTTGCGTATCGATGCCGGAACGAGAGTCATCCGCATTGAGAGATTTTCACTAAAATCATTTGGTTAGTAATATGAAACATACTGTTGAAGTGATGATCCCGGAAGCCGAGATCAAAGCGCGTATCGCCGAACTGGGTCGTCAAATCACCGAACATTACAAGGACAGCGGCAGCGAAATGGTGCTGGTCGGTCTGTTGCGTGGTTCTTTCATGTTCATGGCAGACCTGTGCCGTGAAGTGCAGGTGCCGCACGAGGTCGATTTTATGACCGCCTCCAGTTACGGCAGCGGCATGTCCACAACCCGTGATGTGAAAATCCTGAAAGATCTGGATGAAGATATTCGTGGCAAAGATGTGTTGATTGTTGAGGACATCATCGACTCCGGCAACACGCTCTCTAAAGTGCGTGAGATCCTGAGCCTGCGTGAACCAAAATCACTGGCGATTTGTACCCTGCTGGATAAGCCTGAACGCCGTGAAGTGCACGTGCCGGTGGAGTTCGTTGGTTTCTCCATCCCGGACGAATTCGTGGTGGGTTACGGCATTGATTACGCGCAGCGTTATCGCCATCTGCCGTATGTTGGGAAAGTAGTGATTCTGGACGAATAATTGCGGGCTGATGCCCTCACCCCAGCCCTCTCCCACAGGGAGAGGGTGAAAACCCCCGGCTTTGTTATTTATGGTTCACATGCTTAAGCTTGAGGTTGGCAATTCCCGAGCGGTAACGCTGTTCCAGCGTTTCGCGGTTGGTGGCGGTCACTTCCAGATTGCGCAGCAGACCGTCGTGAATACCGTACGCCCAGCCGTGGATGGAGACCTTCTGCCCGCGTTTCCAGGCAGACTGCATAATCGTCGAGTGGCCCAGGTTATAGACCTGCTCCATTACGTTCAGCTCACACAGGGTGTCGAGACGGCGCTCCTGCGGCATTTCGCCCAGCAGTGAGCTATGTTTGAACCAGATATCACGAATGTGCAGCAGCCAGTTATCGATTAACCCCAGCTCTGTGTTTTCGACCGCCGCCTGCACGCCGCCGCAGCCGTAGTGGCCACAAATAATGATGTGCTCAACCTCAAGAACGTCAACGGCGTACTGCACAACCGAAAGGCAGTTGAGATCGGTATGAATAACCAGGTTAGCCACATTGCGGTGAACAAACAGTTCGCCAGGTTCAAGACCCGTCAGACGTTCGGCGGGGACACGGCTGTCAGAACATCCAATCCAGAGAAAGCGCGGGTTCTGCGCTTGCGCGAGTTTTCCAAAAAATCCGGGGTCTTCCTCCACCAGCATTTTTGACCATAGTGCATTGTTGCTGATGAGTGTATCTATGTCGTTCATGGAGGTTAGCGACCTGTAACCAAGTGATTGCGTTGCGCTACTATAGGGTAACCCGACTTTTAATGAAACCACACAACGTGTGTCAGAACTTAAGGTAAGTTGAATTCATGGCGATTGCACTGGAGCTTGAACAGCTCAAAAAAACCTACCCGGGGGGCGTTCAGGCGCTGCGCGGGATAGATCTTAAAGTCGAAGCGGGAGATTTCTACGCGCTTCTGGGGCCGAACGGGGCGGGGAAATCCACCACCATCGGGATCATCAGCTCGCTGGTCAATAAAACCTCCGGCCGCGTCAGCGTGTTTGGCTACGATCTGCAAAAAGATGTGGTCAACGCCAAGCGTCAGCTGGGGCTGGTGCCGCAGGAGTTCAACTTCAACCCGTTTGAGACGGTACAGCAGATTGTTGTTAACCAGGCGGGTTACTATGGCGTTGAGCGCAAAGAGGCGCTTGAGCGCAGCGAAAAGTATCTGAAACAGCTCGACCTGTGGGAGAAGCGTAACGAACGCGCGCGGATGTTGTCCGGGGGGATGAAGCGCCGCCTGATGATTGCCCGCGCGCTGATGCACGAGCCAAAGCTGCTTATCCTTGATGAGCCGACTGCTGGCGTGGATATTGAACTGCGTCGTTCCATGTGGGGCTTCCTGAAAGATCTGAACGATAAAGGCACCACCATCATTCTGACCACGCACTACCTGGAAGAGGCGGAAATGCTGTGCCGCAATATCGGCATCATTCAGCACGGTGAGCTGGTGGAAAACACCTCGATGAAGAATCTGCTCTCCAAGCTCAAATCAGAGACCTTTATCCTCGATCTGGCGGCGAAAAGCGCGCTGCCGAAACTGGAAGGCTACAACTATCGCCTGGTCGATACCTCGACGCTGGAGGTAGAAGTGCTGCGCGAGCAGGGTATCAACAGCGTGTTCTCACAGTTGAGTGCGCAGGGCATTCAGGTATTAAGCATGCGTAACAAAGCAAACCGACTGGAAGAGCTGTTTGTCTCTCTGGTGCACGACAAACAAGGAGACAAGGCATGACGCATCTTTACTGGGTCGCGCTGAAAAGCATCTGGGCAAAAGAGATTAACCGCTTTATGCGTATCTGGGTGCAAACCCTGGTGCCGCCGGTGATCACCATGACGCTCTACTTCATCATTTTCGGTAACCTGATTGGCTCCCGCATTGGTGAGATGCACGGTTTTACCTATATGCAGTTTATCGTGCCGGGCCTGATCATGATGGCGGTGATCACCAACGCTTACGCGAACGTAGCGTCGTCGTTCTTTAGCGCCAAGTTCCAGCGCAACATTGAAGAGCTGCTGGTGGCCCCGGTGCCAACGCATGTGATCATCGCCGGTTACGTGGGCGGCGGCGTAGCGCGCGGGCTGTGCGTGGGGATTCTGGTGACGGCGATTTCGTTGTTCTTCGTCCCGTTCCAGGTGCATTCGTGGCTGTTCGTGGCGCTCACATTATTGCTGACGGCGATCCTGTTCTCCCTCGCCGGGCTGCTGAACGCGGTGTTTGCTAAAACGTTTGATGACATCAGCCTGATCCCGACCTTCGTGCTGACGCCGCTGACCTATCTGGGCGGGGTGTTTTACTCCCTGACGCTGCTGCCGCCGTTCTGGCAGGCGCTGTCGCACCTGAACCCGATTGTCTACATGATCAGCGGCTTCCGCTTTGGCTTCCTCGGCATTGCCGATGTCCCGCTGTTCACCACCGTTGTGGTGCTGGTGGTGTTTATCGTGGCATTCTATCTGCTGTGCTGGTATCTGATCCAGCGCGGACGCGGGCTGCGTAGCTAACCTTCTGCCCGGCGACGTTCTGTTTGCCGGGCACTTTCTTTGACAGTTATCACCGTAAACTAACCTTCACCTGGATAAACTACTCGCCTGCTAAGGAGAGACGTTATGCTGGGATGGGTGATCACCTGCCACGATGAAGAGGCACAGGAAATGCTGCTTAAGCTGGAGGCCCGATTTGGCCCCCTGGCGCAATGTCGTGCGGTAAATTACTGGCGAGGGCTGAGCACCAATATGCTCAGCCGAATGATGTGTGACGCGCTGCATGAAACCGACACCGGCGATGGCGTGATTTTTCTCACTGACAGATCCGGCGCGGCGCCATACCGTGCGGCTGCCCTAATGAGCCATAAGCACGATAACTGTGAAGTAATCTCCGGTATCAGCCTGCCTTTACTCGAAGCGATGTATCCGCTGCGCGCAACGTTGAGCAGCGCTGAGTTTCGTCACGCCATTGTGGCGCAGGGCTCGCCGGGCGTGAGCAGCTTGTGGCACCAGCAGCAGAAGAACCCGCCTTTTGTTCTGCTTCACGATCTGTATAAGCATTAAACATTGGTATTGATGCCGCTTTTGTTACAATGGCGGCTGATTTTCTGTGTCGATTTATATTCCATGCTCAAGCGCGTTATCTTTATCCTTCTGCTCGTGGTTTCCGGTGGTGCGTCTGCCAGCCTGACCAGCCAGCAAGGCCTTCCTGCTCAGTATATGCAAACCACCGAAGATGCGGCCATCTGGGCGCAGGTGGGAAATGCCGTTGTGAATGTGGGGAATGTCCGCGCCGGGCAGATCCTCGCTGTCTTTCCGGCCGCGGCGGATTACTATGAATTTCGTTTCGGATTCGGTACGGGGTTTATTGATAAAGACCACCTTGAAAAAGTTCAGGGCAAACAACGCGTTGAGGATAGCCTGGGTGACTTGAACAAGCCGCTCAGTAATCAAAACCTCATTACCTGGAAAGACACGCCGGTTTATAACGCCCCCAGCAGCGGAAGCGCGCCCTTTGGCACCTTAAGCGCTAATCTTCGCTATCCGATTCTGAATAAGCTGAAAGACCGCCTGAACCAGACCTGGTTCCAGATCCGTATCGGTAATCGTCTGGCATGGGTAAGCAGCCTGGATGCGCAGGAAGATAACGGGCTACCGGTTCTGACCTACCATCATATTTTGCGTGATGAAGAGAACACCCGTTTTCGACATACCTCCACGACGACCAGCGTACGTGCGTTTAATAATCAGATGGCCTGGTTACGCGATCAGGGCTACACCACGCTGACGATGTACCAGCTTGAAGGGTACGTGCGTAACAAGATGAACCTGCCCGCGAAAGCGGTGGTGATCACCTTTGATGATGGCCTCAAATCGGTGAGCCGCTATGCGTATCCGGTGCTGAAAGAATATGGCTTCAACGCGACGGCGTTTATAATTTCATCCCGAATCAAAGGCCATCCGCAGAAGTGGGATCCAAAATCGCTACAGTTTATGAGCGTTCAGGAAATCAAGGGCATCCAGGATGTGTTCGACATTCAGTCTCACACTCATTTCCTGCATCGCGTGGATGGCTATAAACACCCCATCCTGTTGAGCCGTAGCTATCACGTGATCCTGTTTGATTTTGAACGCTCACGTCGTGCACTGGCTCAGTTCAACCCGCGCGTATTGTATGTGTCGTATCCATTTGGCGGCTATGACAATAAAGCGATAAAGGCAGCGAATGACGCTGGTTTTCATCTGGCAGTGACGACGATGAAAGGGAAGGTGAAGCCGGGGGATAATCCGTTCCTGTTGAAGCGTTTGTATATCTTAAGAACGGATTCACTGGAGACGATGTCGCGGCTGATCAGTAATCAGCCGCAGGGATAGCGGTTAGTCGTATGAAAGGGTGAATACGCCGGTGGCTTTAAACGACCCCGGTTTCACTGTGTTTCCGTTTGCTACCAGTTGAGCAACATAATTAATTTGCTTGGATTCAGGGGTTTGGTAATCCGTTATGACATAGGATGAGTCAGGATTGTTCGGCAGAAGTTGAGAGGTTCCGTTATACATGATTTTCACGCCTGCGCCCTCAGCTCCGGACGTAAGCGTATTACCAAGAAGATCATTGTTTTTTCCGGTTAGCTTTGAGGTGGTGAGTTTGGTTGTGATATTTGCCACACCGGTACAATTGCTTAAGCTAATGGAAAAAGGGATATCCTTAACCCGATTGTTTTTAATGTCTGAAACATAATATTCCCCCAGGTTAACATTATTAGTCCCATCCGATAGCATGGCCATATCGCAGGTTGGAAGAACGATCGGGATCTGGAATGAGTCCTCGTTGACCACAAATGTCCATGGTCGGTTGTTAGTATCATCTGGATTACCAATAGCCATTTTACCCAGAGTGCCGGGTTTGGGTCTGATTGCGGTTTCTTTGTTCGGGTTGCCTCTGTAACCTTCATCAATATAAATTTGAACTGAGGTGTTTATCCATTTTCTATCCCAGGGGTCAGACTTACCTGAGGATGCAACGGTAGTCCAGCCAGTAGTATTCATAGCGAAGTAACCACCCATACCTCCAGTGCTTTCTGCGGTGTGCACCCTTACGGAATAATAAATACCCGGAATATTTGTTTCAAACATAGCCCTGCCATAACTGCTCCCCATCAGCAAGGTCGGGTTTGTTTGTGACACGAGGTTAAAACCATCGTCCCCCATACCACATTCGGCCTGAATGCCTGGTGTCAGGTTAACGTTAAAAAGAGTACTGGCATAATTACCCGGAGGGGGAAGACGTACGGTGCCACCTGAGTAGTCAGAATTGATCAGCGTGGTTGTGCCGCCTTTTCCATTATTCATGCGGCACTCATCTGCCCAGCAGGAGTGGCTGAGGGTTAATAACGCGCTCGCCATGGCAAACGCCATTGTGCCTTTCACGTTGAAACCCTGTCTTATAAAGTTGAACATTCTCATCCTTTTTCCTGTTCTGATTATTATTCGTAAGTGACGTCAACCAATACTTTACTGGTAACGACACCACCAGCCACTACGCCAATATTTTGATATCGGGCATAGAACTGATAATCCGTTAAAAATGCAGTATCCTGACCGCTTACGTCATAAGTGATTTTTGACGTGCCGTCGTTGTTTAAAACATTCTTTTTATATTTTTCAGAGAAAACGACGACGCCGACATTTTTTGCCGCGCCTGCGGCGGTATCATCACTTTTGAAAACCTGATTTTGTCCTGGCCAGAAACCCGACTGCGGCGAAAAGCTAAAACTCAGCTTTTTAGCCGTACCGCTGTCTCCATAGCAATCATCTACATGGATCTTAAAAGGCGTACCGCCTGCATCATCGGTTGCAGTAAAACGATCGCTACCATCCGGGTTATAAAACCAACTGCGCATCGCATTGGGGAGATAAATTTCGCCGTCATTTTCCACGGTCATCTTACAGGTGCTATTAACAATGTTAGCGGTAATATTTACGTCTAATCCTGAGCTTGCCTGGCTTACGCCAGGCAAGATGCCACCAGCCAAGCCCATAAGCAACACAAGACCGGGCTGGTATAAAATAAACGGTGATTGTTGCATACTGGTTCCTGGTATTATGGATAAGCGATAGTGAACGTGACTGGCGCAGTAACCGCCCCCGCGCCTACATCAGCAATGGTTTGGCCTTGCCCGATAACGATACGGGAATTCATCGGGAATTCACCGGTACCATCAGTAATGGTGACATCCTTAGCAGCCGGAGGCGTGTTACAGCTCATAAGCTCGCCAGTATCGACAACACCCGACCAGATCTCAAAGCCCGTTGCTAAGCCGCCAGAGTAAGAATCACCCGTCTTGTTGACGCCACTGCATTCACCACCAGCGCCTTTCGCAGCGGACACCGTTGCCTTGGTTACTCCAGAACAGTTGGTGAAACTAATCTTGAGCGGCTCGACACGGGTTTTGTTCACCAGATCGGATTTGTATACGTCGCCGAACGCAATTTCAGTGGAGGCTGTGCCTGCATCGTTAAGTACTTTTGCGGTACATGTGCCTGATACAATTTTTGATTTAATCGTTAATTCGACACTAGGGGTGCCTGTAATTGCTGCGCTTGCCATTCCCGAGAACAGAAGAGCAGAAACGGACAGGGCGATAAAAGTAGAATTGAATTTCATAATGTTGCTCCGTTTTCCTGCACTAATCACTCGTAGCTAAATTCAAAGGTCGCCACGGCCTGAAAATCACCAATGGTCATCCTGTTTTCCTGTGTTTCACGTAAGGTGGCCACCAGAGCAACTTCCTTATTCTGGATTTCTGTCGGACTCCAGACCAGGCGCTCTGAATCCAGGGTTGAGTTAATGATAAAAGGAGTATTTGGTGCATCGGCTCTGGCGATTTCAGCCGCAGAGTAATCAGCGCCACCGTTAGTTTTTGCAATCTGGTTAACAAGGCCGCTAGCTAAATAACCTGATTTGGTTCCTTTTACGGTTGTTTTTAACGAGGTTAGCGACGCCGGGCATTCAACGAGCACAATTTTGAAATTGGCATTTGCCGTTCCGGCTTTGACATCATCTAAACGTACCTGACCGTTATTACCGATAGTCAGCGTTTGCTGCGTATCTGAACCCGTACCGCCGACCAGTTTCATATCGCAAGTGGTTTCGCGGATATTGGCAGTGAAGTTAACATTGAGATCGGCTGCCGCAGCAGAACCTGACATCGCTAACATTGCTAATGCGATTAATGAATAACCGCAATGATTTTTCTTCATATTATTTCCCATGGGTGTGATTCCCTGTTTTAACATCATTACATTTGGCACTGTTGATTACTCAGAATCGTGGTTAAGCCTGCTTTCTTCGCATTTTCAGGAATCTGATAATGCACCGTGCAAGAGCTGGATCCATCGCTTCCCCATACCACCCGGAGAGCGCCTTTGTCTTCCACACCGCGTACATAAGCTTGTCCTGCCTGGCCTACCGTTCCGATAGATTCGTTTTTCTCATTCAGAACGTCTGCACCTAACGGAATAAAGCCGTTATCAGAACGTTGTAATTCCAGAACAAGCGAACGACCTTCATCCGTTTCAAAATTCACTAATACAACGGAGCCATTGCGAGGTACGGCAACAGCGCTGGTATTTTTGATTTCAACGTCTGCTTCGAGAGTGCTGATATCGAGCGATACTCGGTTTTCTCTGTAGGCTGACATATACGGCATAATCCCGTACCCGGAGCTGTTAATGCGGCTTTGGCCGTAACCCAGCCGAGCACCCGTTGCGCCACTTGCTTTTACCAGCGCAAGTGAATCCGTTTCGCCGATACTGCCGGATGTAAATACAACGCCACCCGAGTGAACAACCATTCCGCCGTTATAACTCGCGGAATACTGTTTACTATTGTCATCGCCAAAGGACGCTGAGACACCGAGCGGCCCGTAAGGACTGTTCCATGAGCTATAGCCACTGACCTGGTTCAGGTTGCCGTAGTTGCCCCCGCTTGATGAGGCGCTAACGGAATAGCTCACTTCACTGTTTTTGGAGTTGCCGCTTGCCGTAGAGTTAAAACTGGTACCGCCTTTTAAATCAGTGCGCAGGCTCATGTTGACGTTATTAAATCCGCCTGACTGCGCGCTATCTTTATTGAATATGCTGAATGGAATACTGACGTTTAAATAAACGCTGTCATCCTTTTCCCCTGTTTCGTTGTACGTGCGTTGCACAGAAACGCTATAGCTACCGTAAGCAAAACTATTGTTGTAACCCACGCTGTAGTCGGAGGTGGAGCTAGAGTCATTCCAGTAATCCTGCCAGGTGCCGCTAATATAGAGTGAGCCGTATTCATCACCGTTAACATTCAATGGCTGGTTCAGGCTGACCTGTATCTGGTTTTTGGTACGCTGATAATCAGCATAAAGCTCGGCATTGCTGTCATAAGATCGATTGCCATATTCCTCGTGATGAATACTGTCCTGCAATGAGGCGGCATCGTTAAGGCTGAGATAATCTTCTGTAGAGAAGCGATAAGCTGCCACGTTAAGAGATGTGTTAGTAGCTTCAAGCATTTTGCTGTAGGTCAGCCGATAACTTTGCCCTTTAAGCGTGTCCAGCCCGTCGATATCGGCATAGGACCCGGTAACATCTAATGCGAATGCACCAATACGGGTATTCATAGCCAGACCAAGCAGGCCGGCGTAGAAATCCATATCCGTATATTGCGCACCCACGTAACCGGTAAAGGTATTATTCAGACCATACGCGTAAGTTGCGTAGCCAACGTTTGGCTTATCGTGCAATGAATCATCATTCAGCTCACCTAAACCCACATCCCAGCGGCTGGAGCCTGGGCGGAGCATTTGTGTAACTGAGGAGAACGGAACGGTAAACGTCCGTTTACTTCCATCGGCTTCCTCTACAGTGACAATCAAATCATTGCCATAGCCTGTTGTACTGAGGTCATTGATCTCGAAAGCACCGGGTGGAACGGTGGTTTCATAAATTTTATTGCCGCTTTGCGTTACGCTAACTTTGGCGTTACTGTTTGCCACACCACGAATTACTGGCGCGTAGCCAGAGGTGCCTTCCGGGAGCATGCGGTCATCGTTATACATACGCGCACCACGCAGGCTCACCGAGTCAAAGACATCACCGCGTGTGTAGGAATCACCCATTACCATCTGTGCGTTAAGTGGTGTGATGTCTCGCTGGAGGTAGATATCCTGGCTGGAATAATGTGTGCCATTATCGCTGTCCCAGTTCAGACTGCCGCGAGAACGTAAACGCCACGGCCCCACGTTCAGGCCATAATGCAAGCCCGCATAAGCGGTATCTGAATTGGTGCCGTTTGACTCGCTGTGCCAGGTATTAAGATCGTATGAGAGTAATCCGGCCGGAACACCATTATCCCATAATGAAGGGTCGACATACCCTGCTGGAAGTTTAAGCACGTAGATTTGCGGGAAATTAAGATCCATTTCCTGCTTGCTACTATCAAAATTTGCAGAAGCACCGGGATAATATTTTTTGATATCTACGCAAGACGTTTCGTCGTCTTTGACATCATCGCCTAATATGCTGGTATCAACGCCTGCCTGTGTCAGCGTGAGTTTAGTCAGACATGCTGAGGCACGTGGCGTTTTGTTATCAATAAATGTCATCTCGACCGTGGATTTTGAATTGCCATTCAAATTCACTTTTACACGGTAAGTACCTGGCAGAACTGGGTTGCCATAAGCATAACGATCGACATTGATACCTCCACCATTATCGATAAGGAACTGGTCATTAAATTCAATGGCCGATTCTGTTTCGGATGAGGTGTCTACAGCTTTTTTTTCAGTCTCGCTGGCATGCAGAGGAAATGCTGCACAGATTGCGAGACATAAAATTGATCGTTGAAATAGCATGCTTCATCCAGACAAGTCGTCGTATGAATGCTATGAATCATTCATACGTGTTATATTTATAATGTGGCGGTGGTGCGGTTATTAATTTACTTTGCTTTCAAAAGTATCAGAGCCGCCATTGTCATTAATGGTTTCGTAAGCAACAGTGCCGGTGGCAGTACTACCTAAACCTTTTACCTGCATAATTTGAGTACTAAACGGTAAAATAGATTTATGCTCAACCTGGTACTCTTTATTTGCTGATTTCAGCTTTACATTTGAAATAGAAACGTTGTAAGGGGAATCATTGTGTGCGATCAGGTTTAGCGTATTACCTTGTTTTTGTTGTGACCACGTTACTTTGGCTGCTGCATCTCCTGGCGTACCTTTCAGGCCGTCAGGTCGGAAAAAGAGTTTAATACGTGTGCGGAATGCCAGCTGGAGCTGGTTAGGATTTTCACCGTCTTTCACTTTTGACTTCGGTGGAATCTCGAGCACATTGAACCAGAATAGGGATTCGCGATCTTGCGGCAATGAACCACCCAGGTACGAGATCCGAACGGATTGACCTTTTTGCGGATCAATTCGGGATACTGGTGGAGTAATAATAAACGGTAGTTTTAATTCCTGTGGATTGGTGTCATCGCGACCGTCATCGAGCCATGATTGAACTAATAGTGGTTTTTTGCCACGGTTGTCTAAAGAAACGATGACATCTTTTTGCGACTGCTGATAAACAATACGTGTTCCCGAAATAACGATATCTGCGCTTGCCTGGAATGACGCGACAGCAGCAGCTGTAAAGCAGGCAGCTTTAAATCCTTTATAAAATGATGTGCTTAACATTTTTCCACTTCCTGTTGGAATGATATCAATAGTCCCCTGACGTACGTCAGGGGATAATATGAGCATTTTATTTATGCGCTTAAAATTACTCGTAGATCATGGTGAATGCAGCTTGTGCCTGAACCACACCAGCTGACACTGGGTTGTTGGCCGCATCCCAGTTCTGACCCTGGGTATACGCTACACGGTAGTAAAGTGCGCCTGCGCCTGTGGTATCAATCGTTGCTTTCTGGGTATTGTTGGTCTGATCCAGTTTGATCTGATCGGTAGCGGAGTTGCCATCGTTTGACAGTACCAGATTGACGTTTTTAGCGGCGCCTTGAGTATTTGATGGTGGAACCAGCAGACCGCCGGAAGTTGAAGAAGAACCCGCCCAGGAATCAAACTGAGCAGATGCCTGGTTGACGGTAGCAGAATCACAACCTGTCAGGGTGAGGGAGAATTTCTTTTCTCCCAGGGTGCTGGTGGTACCCAGCGCATTAGCGAAGTCTTTTACAAACACGGTATCCAGGTTAACGTCAAAATCATTACCATCCTGGTCAATCTTCTGATCCAGGGATACTTTACAGGTGTTATTAGAAACCATACCGTGGAAAGTAATAGTGCCTGTATCTGAAGGAATATCAGCTGCCATTGCAGAACCCGCACTCAGAACCATTGCTACTACAGTTGCCAGACCTAATTTATTAAAAGACATTTTTTATATCCATATTTAAATGCTAGAAAAGTGAACATAAGCAAGGCTTATGTTCGTTCCGAACAGATGCTTCGGGAAAAGGATTCTAAGTGATGAGTAATGGTTGTGAGAAGCCGTTAGGCGTTAGAAATACTTAAACGATCTTTAAGTCAATATGATTATTTAATAGTGAATGATAATAATTGTTCATCATTTTGATGAGCAGGTGTTCGGCAGGGTGACTTGAATATATTAATAAAAATATATAAAAAGAATGCTATTCATTTTAATTATGTATAAATTACCCAACCTATTTGTCGGGTAATTTATAACAGTACTATTGGCTTAGGCAACCTGAACCGGAATTGCCTTCGCAATACGTTTCATTTCATTATCGCCTTCAAAGTATGCCACTTTTGGCTGCCAGCGACGTGCCTCTTCGTCAGACATCATCACAAAGCTGGCAATAATGACGATATCACCCAAGTCCGCGCAGTGCGCCGCTGCCCCATTAACGGAGATGATTTTAGACCCGCGTTCAGCGGCAATCGCGTACGTTGAAAAGCGTTTGCCGTTATTAACGTTCCAGATATCAATAGCTTCGTTTTCGAGAATACCCGCCGCGTCGAGAAAATCCTGGTCGATCGCGCAGGAGCCTTCATAGTGCAGGTCGGCCTGGGTGACTTTCACACGGTGAAGCTTACCTTGTAGCATTTTGCGAATCATTACGTTTACCTTTCACTTCCGGGTAGTAAAACTACGCCAGTTCAACCACTTTGTTGTCGATAAGGCGGGCCTGGCCGAGCCAAGCCGCCACCAGAATTACCGCACGTTTGCTGGTATCTGAGAGTTCCAGAAGCGTATCGGCATCCCGAATTTGAACGTCGTCAGCACGAAGACCTTTCTCGTTCAGCGCCTGTTCAGCCAGAGCGATGATTTCTTCTGCGGTTAATTCTTTTGCCAGCAGTTGCTCTGCCATGGTATTCATGACTTTGCTTAAGCCTGGCGCAATTTTACGCTGTTCCGCAGTCAGATAGCCGTTACGGGAGCTAAGCGCCAGGCCATCTTTCGCACGTACAATCGGCACGCCGACAATCTCTATGTCGTAGCCCATATCGGCAACCATTTTGCGGATCAGCGCCAGCTGCTGGAAATCTTTCTCGCCAAAGCAGGCGATGTCCGGCTGCACCAGGTTAAACAGCTTGCTGACGATGGTGGAAACGCCGCGGAAATGGCCCGGACGGCTGGCACCCTCCAGCATGGTCGAAATACCCGGTACGTCGACGTAGGTCGCTTCAGTGGTACCCTGAGGATAAACATCTGCGGGGGCCGGTGCGAAGACGATATCCGCATGACGTTTTTTGAGCTTCTCGCAATCTTCCTGCAAGGTACGTGGATAGCGCGCCAGATCGTCTTCGCGATCGAACTGCATCGGGTTAACGAAGATACTGACTACCACGATATCTGCACGGGCTCTCGCTTCATCGACCAGCTTCATATGGCCGTCGTGCAGATTGCCCATGGTCGGGACGAGGGCGATACGTTTACCTTCCTGACGTGCACGGCGGATATGCTGGCGCAGCAGCGGCAGAGTTTCTATGATTAGCACACCTGGACTCCTTAATGGAAACTGTGTTCTTCGCCCGGATAAACGCCGGACTCAACCTCGGCAATATACTGCCGCACAGCAGCACGCATGTCGCCTGCTTCTGTCAGGAAATTTTTAGCAAATTTTGGAATGTGACCGCCGGTGATCCCGAAGGCGTCGTGCATGACCAGAATCTGGCCATCGGTGACGTTGCCCGCGCCGATGCCGATCACCGGAATCGACAGCGCCTCAGTGATACGCTTAGCCAGCTCAACCGGCACACACTCCAGCACCAGCAGCTGTGCACCAGCGGCTTCCAGCGCCAGGGCATCATCAAACAGCGTCTGCGCCGCATCGCCACGCCCCTGAACTTTATAACCGCCAAAGATATTAACGGACTGCGGCGTCAGCCCTAAGTGCCCGCAAACTGGCACGGCCCGTTCGGTGAGCATTTTCACCGTATCGACCAGCCAGTCGCCGCCTTCGATTTTGACCATATTGGCGCCGGCGCGCATCACAGTTGCCGCATTTTCAAAGGCCTGTTCCGGGGTGGCATACGCCATAAACGGCAGATCGGAAAGTAGCAGGCAGGCGGGCGCACCCCGGCGCACGGCGCGGGTATGGTAAGCAATATCCTCGACCGTGACCGGCAGAGTAGAATCATGTCCTTGTACCGTCATCCCTAACGAGTCTCCGACCAGCATGACGTTGATCCCTTCTTCGGCAAACAGTTTTGCGAAGCTGTAGTCATACGCGGTGATAGTGGCGAAGCGTTTCTTTTCCTGCTTGCATTTCTGCAATAAGGAGATGGTAGTTGGTTTCATACTGTTTCCTGATGGCCCAAAAGCGGATCTTTGCGCATTCTAACAGTAACATTCGAGGGAACAATGATTTTAGGCAATCGATTAACCATATTTAACACATGGCTAATCGGGGGTGACACGGGATTACCAGCGGACCGGTTTTTCCGCGTTGAGGCTTTGCAGAACGGCGTTCAGCGAGGTGCCGTCAGGGAAGGTGAGATCGGGGGCGACTTCAAACAGTGGCCAGAGCATAAACGCACGGTTTTTCATGTCATAGTGCGGAACGGTGAGGCGCTCGGTGTTAATCACCTTGTGGCCGAAAAGCATAATATCGAGGTCGAGCGTGCGCGGTCCCCAGCGTTCGGCTTTACGTACGCGACCCTGCTGTAGCTCAATACGCTGGGTATTATCCAGCAGCGTTTCTGCGTCAAGGGCTGTTTCCAGCACCACGGCGGCGTTCAGATAATCAGGCTGATCCTGCGGGCCGAGCGGGGGCGTACGGTAAAAGGAGGAGACCGCCACGATATGGCTTTGCGGGATCTCCCCCAGCGCCTGAACGGCAGCGTTAACCTGCTCAAGCGGAGAGGCCAGATTGCTGCCGATGGCAATATACGCAAGGGTCATGCTGTGCCTTCACGACGCGGCGCGCGCTTGCGCGGGCGACGGTGACGACGGCGCGGTGCCGGCTCGTCATCGAGATCCGTGAGCATATCTTTTTGCTCCGGTGGTGCAGAGACCTGAAATTCTCCCCACCACTGCGCCAGACGCTGTAGCTCCTGGTTTCTTTCGACTTCAGCACGCAGAGAGAGCAAATCGAACGCGGCGCGGAACTTAGGATGCTCCATCAGTTTCCAGGCACGTTTACCCTGACGGCGGGACATACGCAGCTGAAGCTGCCAGATATCACGCACCAGCGTGGTAATACGTTTCGGGATCGCCAGCGTGCGACAGCCTTCGTCCAGCACGTCGTTTGCCGCCAGCGCGAACGCATCATAATAGGCGAGGCCGCTCTCCTGGGTAATGCGCTGCGCCGTTTCCAGCAGCGGATACCAGAACATGGCCGCGAACAGGAACGCCGGATTCACGCGCATATCGTTATGAATACGGGTATCCGTGTTCTTCAGAACCTGTGCAATCATCCGCTCCATTGCGCTGTCACCGTTTTCGGTGAAGTAGCGGGTAATGGTCGGGAACAGCGGCTGGAACAGGTTGTATTCACGCAGCAAATTGTAGGTTTCAAACCCGTAGCCTGCCTGGAGCAGCTTTAACGACTCCTCAAACAGACGGGCAGGGGGGACGTCGTTAATCAGCGTCGCCAGGCGCGGGATCGGCTCTGCGGTTTCCGGGCTGATACGCATGTTTAGCTTGGCGGCGAAACGCACGGCGCGCAGCATTCGGACCGGATCTTCGCGATAGCGCGTTTCCGGCGTGCCGATCAGGCGAATCAGGCCGTCTTTCAGATCCTGCATACCGCCGACGTAATCGCGCACGGTAAAATCCGCCACGCTGTAGTAAAGGCTGTTGATGGTGAAATCGCGACGCTGAGCATCTTCTTCAATAGAGCCGAAGATGTTGTCGCGCAGCAGCATGCCGTTTTGGCCGCGCTGGGAAGTTGTGCGATCGTTGACGCCCGCTTCGTGGTGACCGCGGAAGGTCGCCACTTCAATAATTTCCGGTCCAAACATCACGTGCGCCAGACGGAAACGGCGACCAACCAGACGGCAGTTGCGGAATAATTTACGCACCTGTTCAGGCGTGGCGCTGGTCGTCACGTCGAAATCTTTTGGTTTTTTGCCCAGCAGTAAATCGCGCACCCCGCCGCCGACGAGATAGGCCTCGTAGCCTGCTTTATTCAGACGATAGAGCACCTTGAGGGCATTTTCACTGATATCTTTGCGGGAAATATTGTGCTGCTCACGCGGAATGACCGACATGTGTGGCTGTGCAATAGCATCATTCGCCATGCTCTCTTCGCGGCTCAGCACTTTACGGCAAAAATTAGCGACTCGGGTAAAAATAGTACACCTCGTAGTGTGTTTTGTTATCAAAAAAGCGGCTAATCATAGCTCAGCGCAACGCATTTGAGAATGCTGGATTTTTGGCACGGCCATAAGCGTCCAGTCAGCAATGGCCGTTTTCAACAATTCATCCAGACTCAGATCCTGCCATTCCTGCGTTACATTCTGGTTGAGAAATCGCAGCGCGTCGATCAATACCGGGCGCGGATCGCCGTCAGGCAGCGCCGGGGCATGATTCTGTTTTGACAGCTTACTCCCCTGTTCATTGACCGCCAGCGGCAGATGGATGTAATCCGGCACCGTCCAGCCAAACTGCTGGTAAAGCGATATTTGCCGCACGGTAGGCTCAACCAAATCCGCCCCACGCACGATTTCCGTGACGCCCTGGAAATGGTCATCGACAACCACCGCCAGGTTATAGGCAAACAAGCCATCGCGACGGTGAATAATAAAATCTTCACGCGCCAGACGATCATCCGCCTGAATGGTTCCTGAGAGGACATCGGTAAACTGCGTCACCGGAGCGCGCTGTATCAGCCGTACGGCGGCATTCTCAGGGCCGTTGTGCCGCGTACGGCAGTGGCCGTCGTAAACGCCACCCACGCTCTGAATTCGCGCACGCGTGCAGGTGCAGTTATAGGAAAGGCCCTGTTCAGCAAGCCACGCCAGACGTTCACGGTAGGCATCATGGCGTTGAGACTGCCAGAGTACGTCGCCGTCCCAGTGAAGACCGTAATGTTCCAGCTGACGCAGAATAGTTTCTGCCGCACCGGGAACTTCACGCGGAGGATCGATATCTTCAATGCGAACCAGCCATTTACCCTGACGGGCGCGAGCCTGTAGGTAGCTGCCGAGCGCGGCAATTAATGAGCCGAAGTGTAATTCACCGGAGGGAGATGGCGCAAAGCGCCCGATATAGTGAGATTCAGACATATCAACGGTAACAAGGCGGGAGAAACTCCCGCCTTAGCAGAGTAGTGAGAGGGAAGGCGTTAGCCAGCCATCTGTTTTTCGCGGATTTCTGCCAGCGTTTTACAGTCGATGCACAGATCGGCTGTTGGACGCGCTTCCAGACGACGAATACCGATTTCAACACCGCAGGATTCGCAGTAGCCAAAATCTTCGTCCTCGACCTTTTTCAGCGTTTTCTCGATCTTTTTGATCAGTTTGCGCTCGCGGTCACGGTTACGCAGTTCGAGGCTGAACTCTTCTTCCTGAGCGGCACGGTCGACCGGATCCGGGAAGTTAGCAGCTTCATCCTGCATATGTGTAACGGTGCGATCGACTTCATCCCTGAGTTGATTACGCCATGCTTCAAGAATACGCTTGAAGTGCGACAGCTGGGCTTCGTTCATATACTCTTCGCCCGGCTTCTCTTGATACGGCTCCACCCCAGCGATGGCGAGAATACTCAGGGACGATGTTTTACGGTTTTGCCCTTCTTGCATGTTGCTTCTCCTTAACACGCACTATCGATCCCCGTGTTGGGGGAAAAATCAGGTCGCTATAAATAGCAGATGCTTTTCCGTATGGCAATTATCTAAACGTAACACTTGACAACCCTGTGAGGAAAAGCGTATTTGCGCACGCGGCCAGAACACTTATTAGTCAATCGTCTAATCCCTTATAGGACAATGGGAAGAGAGGATCTCAGAGTCATATTATCGGCAGAAAGTTCCGCTTTATAAGCGAAAATCTCTACCCCCTGCTTTTGTGCCTCATTCAACAATTGCGCGTATTTAGGATCAATATGACGGGCCGGGGAAAACCGTTCAATGGCTGAATGCAGAACCGCAAACAGCAACACGGCGCGCTTGCCCGCCGCCGCTACACTCATTAGCTCCCGCAGATGCTTCTGGCCACGTAGCGTTACCGCATCCGGAAAGAAGCCGTTTTCCTCTTCCGCTAACGTCACTGATTTCACTTCAATATAGCACTCAGGGCGGTCTTCCGCCTGTAACATAAAATCAATTCTGCTGCCTTCATCGCCATATTTCACTTCGCTTTTTTGCGTGCCGTAACCCACCAGTTCAGGAAGGATTCCATTTGTCAGGGCTTCCTTAACCAGCTGATTTGCGCGCAGGGTATTAACGCAAATAAATGCCCCGCTTTGCGTCTCGGTCATTTCCCAGGTATGAGGATATTTGCGTTTAGTATTTTCTGATGTGGAATACCAGACCGTGTCACCCGGCGTGGCGCAACCGGTCATGGCGCCGGTGTTAGGACAATGCAGCGTGAGCGTTTCGCCCTCAGGCGTGATCACGTCAGCGAGAAAGCGTTTGTAACGCTGGATCAGCGTGGCGGGCTGGAGTGCAGGGCTAAACTTCATCAGGATTCCTTAACGTGTCGCCCAGCGTCCAGCGCTGGAGCGGAGTGTAGCGGGTGCGTCCTTGTACAAAGGCAGATTCGTACAGCGCAAATTCATTCACCTGAAAGGACCAGTGGAAGCCCGGTGGCGGGATGGCAACAGCCTGACCCGCATCGCGCAGCAGGGTAATGTGGGGATGAAACGGCTGCGGGCTCTGATAACAGCCGCTGCGCGCGGCCTGTGCCCGCAGCATATTTGCGAGCTGGAGCAGTCCGCGAGGGGGCTGCCGCGTCCCCAGCCAGACCACCCGAGAGCGCAGCCATTGCCCGGCATCGTCAAGATGCAGCGTAAAACCCGGCTGAGAAATGCGTCCGGCCATTGCGCTTAACGCGCGCTGCTTTTCTGCGCTCACCTCGCCAAGAAAAGCTAACGTCAGGTGCATATTGGCGGCGACGACAGGGCGGCCCGCTTCCGCGGGGAAGTGGCTGGCGCGCCAGCGAACAATTTGCCGTTGAAGCGTGGTGGGTAATTCAATGGCGAAGAATAGCCGTTTTGACTCAGACATGCGCAAGACTCGGTAATGATATGCGCCGATGCTACAATGTACGCCGATTAATGTTAACCCTCTGGAGCCGTAAGTGTCCTCTTTGCCCGTCGCCGTCGTCCTTCCTGAGCTTCTCGCAGCCTTAGAACATGCGCCACAGGTTTTGCTCAGCGCGCCCACCGGAGCGGGTAAATCCACCTGGCTGCCCCTGCAAATTCTGCGCGAGGGGAGCATCAGCGGGAAAATTATCCTGCTGGAACCGCGCAGGCTGGCGGCGCGCAATGTGGCGCAGCGCCTGGCGGAACTGCTGAATGAAAAACCGGGCGAGACGGTAGGGTACCGGATGCGCGCCGAAACCTGCATTGGCCCGTCTACGCGGCTGGAGGTGGTCACTGAAGGCATTCTTACCCGTATGCTGCAAAACGATCCGGAGCTGAGCGGCGTCGGGCTGGTGATCCTTGATGAATTTCACGAGCGCAGCCTCCAGGCCGATCTGGCCCTTGCGCTGCTGCTCGACGTTCAGCAGGGGCTGCGCGACGACCTTCGGCTGCTGATTATGTCGGCGACGCTGGATAACGAGCGGCTCCGGCAGACGCTCCCTGACGCGCCGATGATCTCCTCTGAAGGGCGTGCGTTCCCGGTCGAGCGCCGCTATCAGCCGCTGCCTGCCCATCAGCGTTTTGACGAAGCCGTTGCCATCGCCACCGCCGAATTGCTCCGTCAGGAACCCGGCTCGCTGCTGCTTTTTTTACCCGGCCTAGGCGAAATCCAGCGCGTACAGGAGCAGCTGGCATCCCGGGTGAGCAGTGACGTTATGCTGTGTCCGCTCTACGGCGCGCTGCATTTGGCTGACCAGCGCAAGGCGATCCTTCCCGCACCGGCGGGGCAGCGCAAAGTGGTACTGGCGACCAATATCGCCGAAACCAGTTTGACCATCGAAGGCATTCGCCTGGTGGTGGACAGTACGCAGGAGAGGGTGGCCAGTTTTGATCCGCGTACCGGGCTGACCAGGCTACTGACGCAGCGCATCAGCCAGGCCTCAATGGTGCAGCGCGCAGGCCGAGCAGGGCGTCTTGAGCCGGGTATTTGCCTGCATTTAACCAGCGCCGAGCAGGCGGAGCGTGCGGCATTGCAGAGTACGCCTGAGATTTTACAAAGCGATCTCTCCGGGCTGGTAATGGATCTGATGCAGTGGGGCTGCCCGGACCCTGACCAGCTCACCTGGCTTAATCCTCCGCCTGTTGTGAACCTTTCCGCCGCGCGCAGCCTGCTGACCCAGCTTGGCGCGCTGGAAGGCGAGCGACTGACGGCGCGCGGCCAGAAAATGGCGGTGCTGGGCAACGATCCGCGTCTGGCTACGATGCTGGTGGCAGCACAAGGCGACGATGAAATTGCCACGGCGGCAAAACTGGCGGCTATTCTTGAGGAGCCGCCGCGCGGTGGCAGCAGCGATCTGGGACAGGCCTTTTCACGCCAGCAGGGAAACTGGCAACAGCGCGCGCAGCAGTTGTGTCACCGCCTGAAGAGCCGGGGAGGATCGCCTGACAGCGATAAAGTTATCCCTCTTCTGGCCCAGGCCTTCCCGGACAGGATCGCGCGCCGTCGCGGGCTGGATGGTCGTTATCAACTGGCAAATGGGATGGGCGCGATGCTGGACAGCGATGATGCTCTGACGCGTCATGAATGGCTGATCGCGCCGCTCTTACTCCAGGGTAGTCACTCCCCGGATGCGCGCATCTTGCAGGCGGTTGCCGTAGATATTGACGCCCTGACGCGTGCCTGCCCGCAGCTGCTTCAGCAATCTGACATCGTCGAATGGGATGATGCCCAGGGCACGCTGAAGGCGTTCCGTCGTAGCCAGATTGGCAAACTGACGCTCGGGACAAAACCGCTGGCTAAGCCGTCGGAGGAAGAGTTACACCAGGCGATGCTGAACGGCATTCGGGAAAAAGGGCTGAGCGTGTTGAACTGGACGCCTGAGGCTGAACAATATCGTATACGTCTGCACTGCGCCGCGAAGTGGCTGCCGGAACAGGGGTGGCCAGCGGTGGATGATGAGACGCTGCTCGCGACGCTCGAACAGTGGTTGTTGCCGCAGATGAGCGGCGTACACTCCCTGCGCGCCCTGAAGGCGCTTGATGTTAAGGCAGCGTTACAGAATTTACTGGACTGGTCGTTACGTCAACGTCTGGATAGTGAACTGCCTGGGCATTACACTGTGCCAACCGGGAGTCGGATTGCCATTCGTTATCATGAGGATAATCCGCCAGCGCTGGCGGTTCGGATGCAGGAGATGTTTGGTGAGGCCACCACGCCGTCCATCGCTGAAGGGCGCGTGCCGTTAGTGCTTGAGCTGCTTTCGCCTGCGCATCGTCCCTTGCAGATCACCCGCGATCTGGGTGCGTTCTGGGCGGGGAGCTATCGTGAAGTGCAGAAAGAGATGAAGGGGCGATATCCCAAACACGTCTGGCCGGACGATCCGGCGAATACCGCGCCGACACGGCGCACGAAGAAATATTCGTAATGGGGGAGTGCGGCCTGAAAGGGAAAGTGCGGCCTGATGCCCTCACCCCGGCCCTCTCCCACAGGGAGAGGGAGAAAACACTAAAGACTTTCCTGTCAGGAAAGTCTTGCTGTTTATTTTGAGAGATTTCTTCTTTCACTGACCTGTGCAAGATAAGAAAATCTGGCCTTTGCGCCTGAATGTTGCGGAGAAAAAGCATGGCGGGGAATGACCGCGAGCCAATAGGACGTAAGGGAAAGCCGACGCGTCCGGCGAAAGAAAAGGTAAGCCGTCGTCGCCTCAGAGATGAGGAGTATGACGATGACTATGAAGACGATTATGAGGATGAAGAACCGATGCCGCGTAAAGGGAAAGGCAAAGGGCGTAAGCCTCGTGGTAAGCGCGGCTGGTTCTGGCTGCTGCTGAAGCTGTTTATTGTTTTTGTTGTTCTGATCGCGATTTACGGCGTTTATCTGGATCAGAAGATCCGCAGCCGTATTGACGGGAAAGTCTGGCAATTGCCTGCGGCAGTGTACGGCCGCATGGTGAACCTTGAGCCGGACATGTCCATCAGCAAGAACGAGATGGTGAAGCTGCTGCAAGCCACGCAGTATCGTCAGGTCACGAAAATGACCCGTCCGGGTGAATTTACCGTCCAGGCGAAAAGCATTGAGATGATCCGCCGTCCGTTCGACTTCCCGGACAGTAAAGAGGGGCAGGTGCGCGCGCGTCTGACCTTTGACGGCGATCGCCTGGAAACCATTGAGAACATGGATAACGATCGCCAGTTCGGTTTCTTCCGTCTCGATCCGCGTCTCATCACCATGCTGTCGTCCGCAAACGGCGAACAGCGCCTGTTCGTGGCGCGTAACGGCTTCCCGGATCTGCTGGTGGATACCCTGCTGGCAACCGAAGACCGCCACTTCTACGAGCACGACGGTATTAGCCTTTACTCCATTGGTCGTGCGGTACTGGCGAACCTGACCGCGGGGCGTACGGTGCAGGGGGCGAGTACCCTGACCCAGCAGCTGGTGAAAAACCTGTTCCTCTCCAGCGAGCGCTCTTACTGGCGTAAAGCCAACGAAGCGTACATGGCCGTGCTGATGGATGCGCGCTACAGCAAGGATCGTATTCTTGAGCTGTACATGAACGAGGTGTACCTCGGTCAGAGCGGCGATAACGAGATCCGCGGCTTCCCGCTGGCGAGCCTGTACTACTTTGGCCGTCCGGTAGAAGAGCTTAGCCTTGACCAGCAGGCGCTGCTGGTGGGCATGGTAAAAGGCGCGTCGATCTACAACCCGTGGCGTAACCCGAAACTGGCGCTGGAGCGTCGTAACCTGGTGCTGCGTCTGCTGCAACAACAGCAGGTGATTGACCAGGAGCTGTACGACATGCTGAGCGCGCGTCCGCTGGGCGTTCAGCCGCGCGGTGGGGTGATCTCTCCGCAGCCTGCCTTTATGCAGATGGTACGTCAGGAGTTGCAGTCTAAGCTCGGAGATAAAGTGAAAGATCTCTCCGGGGTGAAGATCTTCACCACCTTTGACTCCGTGGCGCAGGATGCGGCAGAAAAAGCGGCGGTTGAAGGTATTCCGGTTCTGAAGAAGCAGCGTAAGCTGAGCGATCTGGAAACCGCGATGGTGGTAGTTGATCGCAACACCGGCGAAGTTCGCGCCATGGTGGGCGGCGCCGAGCCGCAGTATGCGGGCTATAACCGCGCGATGCAGGCGCGTCGTTCGATTGGTTCACTGGCAAAACCGGCGACCTATCTGACCGCGCTGAGCCAGCCGAATCTCTATCGACTGAACACCTGGATTGCCGATGCGCCAATCTCCCTGCGCCAGCCTAACGGCCAGGTGTGGTCTCCGCAGAACGATGATAAGCAGTTCAGCGGCCAGGTGATGCTGGTGGATGCGTTAACCCGCTCGATGAACGTGCCGACTGTTAACCTCGGCATGGCGCTGGGCCTCCCCGCCATCACCGACACCTGGCAGAAGCTGGGCGTACCGAAAGATCAGCTGCACCCTGTGCCAGCGATGATCCTGGGGGCGCTTAACCTGACGCCAATCGAAGTGGCCCAGGCGTTCCAGACCATCGCCAGCGGCGGTAACCGTGCTCCGCTCTCCGCCCTGCGTTCGGTGATTGCCGAAGATGGCTCCGTGCTGTATCAGAGCTTCCCGCAGGCTGAGCGCGCTGTTCCGGCGCAGGCGGCCTATATGACGCTGTGGACCATGCAGCAGGTGGTCCAGCGCGGTACCGGGCGTCAGCTGGGGGCGAAGTATCCTGGTCTGCATCTGGCAGGTAAAACCGGGACTACCAACAACAACGTCGATACCTGGTTCGCCGGTATTGATGGCCGTGAAGTAGTGATCACCTGGGTGGGCCGCGATAACAACCAGCCGACCAAACTGTATGGTGCGAGCGGCGCGATGTCGATTTACCAGCGTTATCTGGCAAATCAGTCTCCGGTGCCGCTGAACCTCGTTGCCCCGGAAGATATCGTCGATATGGGCGTGGACAGCTCGGGTAACTTCATCTGCGGCGGCGGCGTGCGTTCGCTGCCGGTCTGGACGACCAACCCGGATGCGCTGTGCCAGCAAAGCCAGCCAGAAGAACCGACAGGTAACCCGTTCGATCAGTCTTCTCAACCTCAGCAGCCGCAGCAGCAGCCGCAGCAGCAGAACGAGAAGAAAGACAGCGACGGCGTCGCCGGCTGGATCAAGGATATGTTCGGCGGCAACTAGCCCTTATGACACCCCCTTCCCTGGAAGGGGGTATTTTTTCACCTCAGCAACTCATTTCCTTAACCCTGTTTTCAATCCTTATTAACGACCCGTTTTCCGTTGATTATTTCTTAAACCCTCAATTCTTGTAGGGCCGCATATCGCTTGCTATGCCGTCAGCGTTTCGCATATTATTCTGCGGTCATAATAATAATTCTCGTTTACGTTATCATTCACCTTTTTCATCAGAGATCCATCATGGCGCTTTCCAATACTGCTCAGCCAATTAACACGTCGCTGCGTAAAATCGCAGCCGTCGTAGCCACAGCGGTTGCCGGCATGTCTGCTTATGCACAGGCCGCTGAAACCCCCAAGAAAGAAGAAACCATCACCGTGACTGCCGCACCGGCTGCACAGGAAAGTGCCTGGGGTCCTGCTGCGACTATCGCCGCTCGCCATTCTGCGACTGGAACCAAAACAGACACGCCAATTCAAAAGGTTCCACAGTCTATTTCTGTGGTAACTTCCGAAGAGATGGCGTTGCATCAGCCACGTTCCGTTAAAGAAGCTCTGAGCTATACCCCGGGCGTTGCGGTAGGCACCCGTGGTGCTTCTAATACTTACGACTACCTGGTTATTCGCGGTTTCGCGGCCGATGGTCAGAGCCAGAACAACTACCTCGATGGTATGAAGATGCAGGGCAACTTCTATAACGACGCGGTGATTGATCCTTATATGCTGGAGCGCGCTGAAATCATGCGCGGTCCGGTTTCCGTTCTGTACGGAAAAAGCAGCCCTGGTGGCCTGCTGAACATGGTGAGTAAGCGTCCAACAACAGAGCCGCTGAAAGAGATCCAGTTTAAAGCTGGTACTGACAGCCTGTTCCAGACCGGCTTTGACTTCAGCGATGCCATCGACGATGACGGCGTTTACTCCTACCGCCTGACGGGGGTTGCGCGTTCTAACAACGCACAGCAGGAAAATAAAGGCGAGCAGCGTTATGCCATCGCGCCATCTTTCTCCTGGCGTCCGGATGATAAAACGACTTTCACTTTCCTTTCCTACTTCCAGAACGAGCCTGAAACAGGCTATTACGGCTGGCTGCCAAAAGAGGGAACGGTCGATCCGCTGCCAAACGGTGATCGTCTGTCGACGGACTTCAACGAAGGTGCGAAGAACAATACCTATTCCCGTAACCAGAAAATGGTTGGGTATAGCTTCGACCACGAATTTAACGACACCTTTACCGTGCGTCAGAACCTGCGTTTTGCCGAGAATAAAACCTCGCAAAACAGCGTTTACGGCTACGGTGTATGTACCGATCCGGCAAATAGCGGCAGCAAACAGTGTGCTGCGTTAGCTCCTGCCGATAAAGGTCATTATCTGGCACGTAAATATGTTGTTGATAATGAAAAACTGCAAAACTTCACCGTTGATACTCAGTTGCAGAGCAAATTTGCGACCGGGCAGGTAGACCATATCCTGCTGACTGGTGTTGACTTTATGCGTATGCGCAATGATATCAACTCCTGGTTTGGCTATGACGACTCGGTACCGTTGCTGGATCTCTACAATCCGGTAAGCAGCGATTTCGATTTTGGCTCAAAAGATCCTGCAACCTCCGGTGCATATCAGATCCTCAACCGTCAGAAACAGACCGGTTTGTATGTTCAGGATCAGGCGCAGTGGGATAAAGTACTGGTTACTCTAGGCGGCCGTTACGACTGGGCCGATCAGGAGTCCTACAACCGTGTATTGAATACCACCTCCAAACGTGATGATACCCAGTTTACCTGGCGTGGCGGCGTTAACTATCTGTTCGATAACGGCGTAACCCCTTACTTCAGCTACAGCGAATCCTTTGAACCGGCTTCACAGACCGATGCTCAGGGTAAACTGTTCTCACCGTCTAAAGGCAAGCAGTACGAAGCGGGCGTGAAATACGTGCCGAACGATCGTCCGATCGTGATCACCGGTGCAGTGTATCAGCTGACCAAAACCAACAACCTGATGGCTGACCCGGCGGGCTCATTCTTCTCCGTTGAAGGCGGTGAGATCCGCGCCCGTGGCGTAGAGCTGGAAGCGAAAGCGGCGCTCTCTGCAAGCGTTAACGTTGTAGGTTCTTATACCTATACCGATGCTGAATACACCACCGACACTAACTACAAAGGCAACACACCGGCGCAGGTGCCAAAACATATGGCATCCGTGTGGGGTGATTACACGATGTTTGATGGCCCGCTGTCTGGCCTGACGCTGGGTACTGGTGTGCGTTACACCAGCTCCAGCAAAGGTGACCCGGCGAATAGCTTCACTGTTGGAAGCTATACGCTGGTTGATGCACTGGTCAGATACGATCTGGCGCGTGTAGGCATGGCCGGCTCAAACGTCGCGCTTCACGTGAACAACCTGTTCGATCGTGAGTACGTTGCAAGCTGCTTCAACACCTACGGTTGCTTCTGGGGTGCTGAACGCCAGGTTGTTGCCACGGCGACCTTCCGCTTCTAACCTCTTTATGGGCACGGTTCGCCGTGCCCTTTTTATTTAAGTTGGCTGACATGCAGGATACTAAAACGCAATCCGACTCCACCTTCACGCTCAACAATCTCTCCTTTCGCGTACCCGGGCGCACCTTGCTGCATCCGCTCTCTTTGACGTTTCCCGCAGGTAAAGTGACCGGTTTAATCGGGCACAATGGTTCCGGTAAATCGACGCTGCTGAAGATGCTGGGCCGTCATCAGCCGCCGTCCGAGGGCGACATTCTGCTGGATGACCAGCCGCTGGCGAGCTGGAGCAGTAAGGCCTTTGCCCGCAAGGTGGCCTATCTGCCGCAGCAGTTGCCGCAGGCGGAGGGGATGACGGTGCGCGAGCTGGTGGCGATTGGACGTTATCCGTGGCACGGTGCGCTCGGGCGTTTTGGCGTTGCTGACAGAGAGAAAGTGGAAGAGGCTATCGCGCTGGTTGGGTTAAAACCGCTGGCGCACCGTCTGGTGGATAGCCTGTCCGGTGGCGAGCGTCAGCGCGCATGGATCGCGATGCTGGTAGCGCAGGACAGCCGCTGCCTGCTGCTCGACGAACCCACTTCAGCGCTGGATATTGCTCATCAGGTTGACGTCCTGGCGCTGGTGCATCGCTTAAGCCAGCAGCGCGGCCTGACTGTGATTGCCGTTCTGCATGATATCAACATGGCGGCACGCTACTGCGACTATCTGGTAGCGCTGCGCGGCGGTGAAATGATCGCTCAGGGTACGCCTGCCGAACTGATGCGCAGCGAAACGCTGGAACATATCTACGGTATTCCTATGGGCATTCTGCCTCACCCGGCCGGGGCTGCACCCGTGAGCTTTGTCTACTGATGCTGGATCCAACATTAATTAGCCGCCGTCGCCTGCTAACGGCCATGGCACTCTCACCTCTGCTGTTAAAGATGGGCCCGGCCCGCGCTGCCGCAGTCGATCCGCACCGCATCGTGGCGCTGGAGTGGTTGCCCGTCGAACTGATGATGGCGCTGGGCGTGACGCCTTACGGCGTGGCCGATATTCCTAACTACACCCTGTGGGTGAATGAGCCAAAACTGCCGGACTCCGTCATCGACATCGGTCTGCGTACGGAGCCGAACCTTGAGCTTCTCACCCAGATGAAACCGTCTTATTTATTCTGGTCTGCGGGGTATGGCCCGTCGGAAGAGACCATGGCGAAGATTGCGCCCGGACGGGGCTTTTCCTTTAGCGACGGTAAAAAGCCGCTGACCATGGCAAAAAATTCCATCCACGAGATGGCGCAGTTCCTCAACCGTGAGGCTGAGGCGAAAAAACATCTCGATGAATTTGATGCGCTGATTGATTCCCTCAAGCCGCGCTTTGCCCACCGTGGCGATCGGCCTTTGCTGATGGTGACCCTGCTGGATGCCCGCCATATGCTGGTCTTTGGAAATAACTGTCTGTTCCAGGAAGTACTCGACAGTTTTGGCATTCGCAATGCCTGGGAAGGCGAGATGACGTTCTGGGGCAGTACCGCCGTGGGGATTGACCGTCTGGCGGCGTTTCGTGATGTGGACGTGCTGTGCTTTGACCACGGCAATGAGCGCGAAATGCAAACCCTGATGGCGGCTCCGCTCTGGCAGGCAATGCCGTTCGTCCGCGAGCAGCGCTTCCTGCGCGCGCCAGCGGTATGGTTCTACGGCGCGACGCTGTCGGCCATGCATTTTGCCCGCGTGCTGGACAATGCACTGGGAGGCAAGGCATGAGCACGCGTATGGCCCGTTTCCCGATGTTACTGCTAGCGCTCATTTTTCTGGCTGCCCTGGCATTAACCGGCTTTAACCTGACCACGGCGTTACCGCGCGATCAGTGGGCAGCCGCGTTTGCCGCACCGGATATCGACAATATTCAGCAAATGCTGTTCCACTACAGCCTGCTGCCGCGTCTGGCTATCTCCCTGCTGGTCGGGGCGGGACTGGGACTGGTGGGCGTACTGTTTCAGCAGGTGCTACGTAACCCGCTGGCGGAGCCAACCACGCTGGGCGTGGCGACGGGGGCTCAGCTGGGGATCACCATCACCACGCTCTGGACCCTGCCGGGAGCGTTAACCTCGCAGTTTGCCGCGCTGGCAGGCGCATGCGTGGTCGGTGCGCTGGTCTTTGGCGTAGCCTGGGGAAAACGTCTCTCACCGGTCACGCTGATCCTCGCGGGGCTGGTCGTCAGCCTCTACTGTGGGGCGATCAACCAGCTGCTGGTGCTGTTTCACCACGACCAGCTGCAAAGCATGTTTATGTGGAGTACCGGCACGCTCACCCAGACCGACTGGAGTATCGTCCAGCGTCTGTGGCCGCAGCTGTTTGGCGGCGTGGTGCTGACGCTGCTGCTGCTGCGTCCGCTCACGCTGATGGGCCTCGATGACGGCGTGGCGCGCAATCTCGGGCTGGCGCTGTCGCTGGCCCGTCTGGCGGCCCTGACCCTGGCGATTGTGCTGAGCGCGTTACTGGTTAACGCCGTCGGCATCATCGGGTTTATCGGCCTGTTTGCGCCATTGCTGGCAAAAATGCTCGGCGCGCGCCGTCTGCTGGCGCGTCTGATGCTGGCGCCGCTGATTGGTGCGCTGATACTCTGGCTTTCCGATCAGCTCATTCTCTGGCTGGCGCGCGTCTGGATGGAAGTTTCCACGGGCTCGGTGACGGCCCTGATCGGCGCGCCGCTGCTGCTGTGGCTGCTGCCGCGCCTGCGCAGCATTAGCGCTCCGGCAATGGATGCCGGCGATAAAGTGCATGCCGAGCGTCAGTCGGTGGTGTGGTTCAGCCTTGCCGGGCTGGCAGTGCTGGTTATCGCCTCGTTTGCCGCACTCTCGCTGGGACGCGACGCCACGGGCTGGCACTGGGCAACGGGGGATTTGCTGCATGAACTCATGCAGTGGCGCTGGCCGCGGATTTTCTCCGCGCTGATTGCGGGCGTCATGCTGGCGGTGGCGGGCTGTATTATCCAGCGTCTCACCGGCAACCCGATGGCAAGCCCGGAAGTATTAGGGATCAGCTCCGGGGCCGCGTTTGGCGTAGTGTTGATGTTGTTCCTCGTACCGGGAAATGCGTTCGGCTGGCTGATGCCTGCCGGGAGTATCGGTGCGGCAGTCACGCTGATGATTATCCTGATCGCCTCCGGGCGAGGTGGTTTCTCACCTCACCGCATGCTGCTGGCCGGGATGGCGCTCAGCACCGCGTTTACTATGCTGCTGATGATGTTGCAGGCGAGCGGCGATCCGCGCATGGCGCAGATCCTGACATGGATTTCCGGTTCAACATACAACGCCACCGGCAGTCAGGTGGTGCATACCGGGATTGTGATGATCGTGCTGCTGGCGATTGTGCCGCTGTGCCGCCGCTGGATGACCATTCTGCCGCTGGGTGGGGATACCGCCCGCGCGGTCGGGGTGGCGCTGACGCCGACGCGCATTGCGCTGTTGCTGCTGGCCGCGTGCCTGACGGCGACGGCCACCATGACTATCGGCCCGCTCAGTTTTGTCGGATTAATGGCGCCGCATATCGCCCGTATGATGGGTTTCCGCAGGACTTTGCCGCATATCGTGATCTCTGCGCTGACGGGCGGGGCGATCCTGGTCTTTGCTGACTGGTGCGGAAGGATGGTGCTGTTCCCGTATCAGATCCCGGCGGGCCTCCTGTCGACCTTTATCGGCGCGCCTTACTTTATTTATCTGTTGAGAAAGCAGAGTCGGTAATAAAAGTAAACGGCAATCCTTAGATTGCCGTTTTAGTGTTTGCTCCCTCTCCCTGTGGGAGAGGGTTGGGGTGAGGGCATCAAGCCGCACATTTTACAGCTTCGCAAATACCTTACGCGCTGCGTCGATAGTGTTATTGATATCTTCTTCGCTGTGCGCCACGGACATAAAGCCCGCTTCAAACGCTGACGGGGCAAGATACACGCCTTCTTCCAGCATCAGGTGGAAGAAGCATTTGAAGCGTTCCACGTCGCATTTCACCACGTCCTGATAGCAGGTCACGGTTTTCGCATCGGTGAAGAAAATCCCGAACATCCCGCCCACGTGGTTCACCACCAGTGGAATACCCGCATCTTCTGCGGCTTCCAGCAAACCGTTTGCCAGTTGCGTCGTCCGGTCCGTCAAGGTTTCGTGGATACCCGGCTGCGCCACTTCGGTCAGACAGGCAAAGCCCGCCGCCATCGCAATCGGGTTACCGGAGAGCGTACCCGCCTGGTAAACCGGACCGGTTGGCGCCAGCGCGTCCATGACGTCCTTACGCCCGCCAAACGCGCCGACAGGCATGCCGCCGCCAATGATTTTGCCGAGGCAGGTCAGATCCGGCTCCACGCCGTAGTATGACTGCGCCCCCGCCAGCGCCACGCGGAAGCCGGTCATCACTTCGTCGATGATCAGCAGCGCGCCGAACTCATCGCACAGGGCGCGCAGGCCCGGCAGGAAATCCGGCTGCGGTGGGATACAGTTCATGTTGCCCGCAACTGGCTCAACGATGATGCAGGCGATCTCCTGCGGATACTGCTCGAACGCGGCGCGAACGGTGCTCAGGTCGTTATAGGTGCAGGTCAACGTGTGTTTCGCGAAATCAGCCGGCACCCCCGGAGAGTTTGGCTGTCCGAGGGTCAGCGCGCCGGAACCGGCTTTCACCAGCAGACAGTCGGCATGGCCGTGATAACAACCTTCGAACTTGATGATCTTGTCACGGCCGGTAAAACCGCGCGCCAGACGGATAGCGCTCATGGTCGCTTCGGTACCGGAGTTCACCATACGCACCATGTCCATCGTTGGCACCAGTTCGGTGACCAACTCCGCCATTTTGACTTCCATCTCGGTTGGCGCACCGAAGCTCAGGCCGCGCTGAGCGGCTTCAATCACCGCGTTGCGGATCGCCGGGTGGTTATGCCCCAGTACCATCGGACCCCAGGAACCGACGTAATCGACATAGGCTTTACCATCCACATCATACAGATATGCGCCATCCGCACGTTCGATAAACAGCGGGGTGCCACCCACGCCGGTAAAGGCGCGCACGGGTGAGTTTACGCCGCCTGGGATTAGCTCGCGGGCTGCGCTGTAGAGGTTTTCAGACTTGCTCATGGCGTCGTTCCTGGTTCGTAGAAATGAGTTAAGGCAACTATTCTAAGTGATTCGGAAGAGGTTATAAAATTTTTGCCCCATAGAAGGCTTAACAATTGTTAAGTATTTTTCAGGGGACGAGGGGATTGTCTCTGGTAGAATCCCTGCGGCCTTTTGTATGACGAAACAGAACAGGTAATGAACGAGAACACGCCTTCTTTTGAACAACAACAGTTTACGCGCGCGAAGCACCGGGTCAGTATCCGGCGACTGCTCAACCGTGACAAAACCCCGTTAGCCATTCTGGTGGCAGCCGCCGTTGTGGGCACGCTGGCCGGGCTGGTAGGCGTCGCGTTTGAGAAAGCCGTCAATGCGGTGCTCAACTGGCGCATAGGTACCGTCGCCAGCTTCGCGGATCGTGAATGGCTGGTCTGGGTGTGGGCCTTTGGCCTTTCGGCGCTGTTTGCCATGGTGGGCTATTTTCTGGTGCGTAAATTCGCACCTGAAGCAGGCGGCTCGGGGATCCCTGAAATTGAGGGGGCGCTGGAAGAGCTACGCCCGGTTCGCTGGTGGCGCGTGCTTCCTGTGAAATTTATCGGCGGGATGGGAACGCTCGGGGCGGGCATGGTGCTCGGTCGGGAAGGACCAACGGTACAGCTGGGCGGTAACGTCGGGCGCATGGTCGGCGATCTGTTCCGTATGCGCAGCGCCGAAGCGCGCCATACGCTGCTGGCAACGGGGGCGGCGGCCGGGCTGTCTGCCGCGTTTAACGCGCCGCTGGCAGGTATCCTGTTTATCATTGAAGAGATGCGCGCCCAGTTCCGCTACAACCTGATCTCCATTAAAGCGGTGTTTACCGGCGTGATTATGTCGAGCATTGTCTTTCGCGTCTTTAACGGCGAAGGGGCGGTGATTGAAGTTGGCAAGCTAACTAATGCGCCGGTCAATACTTTGTGGCTGTATCTGATTCTTGGGATGATTTTTGGCGTCGTTGGCCCGCTTTTTAACACCCTGATTTTACGGGCGCAGGATATGTTTCAGCGCATCCATGGCGGAAATACCACGAAATGGGTGCTGGTGGGGGGCCTGCTTGGTGGCGTGTGCGGGATCCTCGGTTTTATCGAACCGAATGCGGCGGGCGGCGGTTTCGGTCTGATTCCCATTGCCGCGGCGGGGAATTTCAGCGTAGGCCTGCTGCTGTTTATGTTTATTTCACGCGTCATCACCACGGTATTGTGCTTCTCCTCTGGTGCCCCGGGCGGCATTTTCGCCCCGATGCTGGCGCTGGGGACGCTGCTGGGTACGGCGTTCGGGATGGCGGCGGCGGCAGGCTTCCCGGCCTACCATCTGGATGCGGGGACGTTTGCGGTTGCGGGAATGGGGGCGCTGCTGGCGGCCTCCCTGCGTGCGCCGCTGACCGGGATCGTGCTGGTGCTGGAAATGACCGACAATTACCAGCTCATTTTGCCAATGATCATTACCTGCCTCGGCGCGACACTATTAGCCCAATTCCTGGGTGGAAAACCGCTATACTCCACCATTCTTGCCCGTACCCTGGCGAAACAGGAAGCTGAACAGGCCCTGAAGCAGAATACTTGAATGAATTACCAGGGTATTAGATAATGACAAAAAGAATTGGGTGATTTTTACCCAATAGCAGTCGCAGTATTCATGGGAGCATAAGATGAGTGATGACGTAGCGTTGCCGCTGGAATTTACCGAAGCAGCAGCGAAAAAAGTGAAAACCCTGATTGCCGACGAGGACAATCCGGATCTGAAACTGCGTGTTTATATTACCGGCGGCGGCTGTAGTGGCTTCCAGTATGGTTTTACCTTTGACGACCAGGTTAACGATGGTGATATGACTATCGAGAAACAGGGCGTCGCGCTGGTGGTTGATCCGATGAGCCTGCAATATCTGGTGGGCGGTTCAGTGGACTACACTGAAGGTCTGGAAGGTTCGCGCTTTGTGGTGACTAACCCGAATGCGACCAGCACCTGCGGGTGTGGTTCTTCATTCAGTATTTAACCTGAATGCAAATTGTAGGCCCGGTAAGCGAAGCGCCACCGGGCTTATAAACGATACCTATCTTGAATTTTCATCCAGTGCAAACGTCGGCAGCTTCAGGTGCCAGCGTATCGCCGCTAAACGGATCACCAGCGTTACCACCATCCCCAGCATCGCCGCGTTTTCCAGCGGGACAGCAAAGGTGTAATACGCCGTGGCGTGAACAATCCCCCCGATGATACAGGCCGTCGCGTAGATTTCCGTTCGCAGGATCATCGGGACTTCTCGCGCCAGAATGTCGCGAATAATCCCTCCGCCCACGCCGGTCAACACGCCCATACAGATCGCCACCAGCGGGCCAGTCCCGGCAATAAAGGCTTTATTCACGCCTATTCCCACAAAGACCGCCAGACCGACGGCATCCAGCACTGGCAATATCCATTTTGGTAGTCTGCGAGGCTGACGAACCAGCACGATGGTTAACAGGCAGGTGACCATCGCCACCACCAGATCCGTTGGATCTTTTACCCAGAATACCGGGCCGTTTGCCAGCGCCATATCGCGAATCGTTCCGCCGCCTACCGCCGTAACGACGCCGAGCACCAGTACGCCAAAAGGATCCATGCGTAGTTTTCCGGCAAGCAAAACGCCGGAGATAGCAAAAACGGCTGTGCCAAGAATATCCAGCCAATACACGAGCATCGTTAAATCCTCGAATAGGGTATTTATCTGTTTGAGTGACTCTCTGCCAGTTCGGCGCAGAGTTGTTTTGCGGCGAGGATAATACGCGGGCTGGCGCGTTCAAACCAGTCGCTGTTGAGTGCGATGACCGGAATTTTAAGCTGCCGATGCCAGAATTGTTCTATTTTAGGAATCTCGCTCGCATTTCCGACCACCACAATGGCCTGCGGTTGTCGCGCCAGAACCTGCTCACGACTGACCTGCGGCCAGGGGACCCGGCTTTCGGCAAAGATATTTTCACCTCCACAGATCTCAAGCACCTGGTTCTGGATCGAACCTTTCCCGGTAGTGAACAGCGGCTGGCTGCCAAATTGCAGAAAAACGCGTTGTTTCGGTTGCGTGCCGTATCGGGTTTTTAGCGCAGCATAGTCGTTGAGCATCTGCTGTGCAGCGTGCTCGGCGCGTTGGGGGGTAGGGCTGAAGGGCGCGAGGTCACGGAGGGTTTGCGCCACCTGTTCGATGCTCACCGCATCTACCCATTTTACCGTTATTCCCAGCGAAGAGAGCTGGTTCACCTGTCGTTCGGCATTACCACCGCGCCAGGCAAGAACCAGATCGGGCTTCAGCGCCACGATGCGTTCCAGGTTCATTCCCTGCCAGGTGGCAACCTGTTCGATTTGGGCGGCCTGCGGTGGATAATCGGAAAAGCTGCTCACCGCAACGGGCGTAATCCCGGCGGCAAACGCCAGTTCCGTATTGGCAGGGGAGAGTGTGATCACCCGCGGCGCGGCGATGAGCCAGGCCGGGGCGAGCAGAAGCAGGGCGACCAGCGCCCTGAATGACACCTTACCCACGCGCCAGTTTCTGCACCAGGGTTTCCACCATCACGGTGGACTGTTTGGCCGCAACGGCCAGGAACTCGTCGAAGCTGATGTGGGACTGCTGGTCCGCCACGTCAGAGATCGCGCGAACGACCACGAACGGCACGCTGAAGTTATGGCACACGTGCGCAATGGCCGTGGCTTCCATCTCAACGGCCACAGCCTGCGGGAAGTTATGACGGATTTTCGCCAGACCAACAGAGCCGTTGATAAAGGCATCGCCGCTGACGATCAGGCCACGCACCGCATTGAGGTTCAGCTCGTTAATGCAGCTTTCAGCGGCGGCAATCAGCTTATCATCCGCTTTAAACCCGGCCGGGCAGCCCGGAAGCTGACCATATTCGTAGCCGAATGCGGTGACATCTGCATCGTGGTAACGCGCTTCGTCGGAAACCACGATATCGCCCACTTTCAGCGTCGGCGCCAGACCGCCCGCCGAACCTGTATTAATGATAACGTCAGGCTTGCAGCGCTCAAGCAGCAGGGTCGCGCCCAGTGCCGCTGCAACTTTACCGATGCCTGATTTCAGCAGAGCCACGTCAACGCCGTTCAGCTGGCCGGTGTAGATCTCACAGCCACCAAGGGAGAGGGTCTGACGGTTCTCAATTTTGTCACGCAGCAGCGTAACTTCTTCTTCCATTGCACCAATAATGCCGATTTTCATAGATTTACTCGCGATGTGCCTTGTTAAGATGCATAGTCTATCATGCGGTTAAGGGGAAACGCATTCTCACGCGGGGGAGCACATGGCACCAATCGATTTTCGCACCAAAATTAACTGGCACCGACGTTTCCGTTCGCCACAGGGCGATAAGAGCGAACATGAGATCCTGCGCATTTTTGAAAGCGATCGCGGACGCATCATCAATTCGCCCGCCATCCGCCGGTTACAGCAAAAAACCCAGGTGTTCCCGCTGGAGCGTAACGCTGCGGTGCGTACGCGGTTAACGCACTCCATGGAAGTGCAGCAGGTGGGGCGCCACATTGCGAAAGAGATCCTCAGCCGTCTCAAAGAGCAACGTCTGCTGGAAACCTACGGGCTGGATGAACTGACCGGGCCGTTCGAAAGCATCGTTGAGATGGCCTGCCTGATGCACGATATCGGCAATCCTCCCTTTGGTCATTTCGGCGAGGCCGCCATCAATGACTGGTTTAAACAGCGGCTTTTTCCCTCTGACGCCATAAGCCAGCCGCTCAGCGATGACCGCTGTGTGGTACGCGATTTACGCCTGCGTGAGGGCGAAGATAGCCTGAACGATCTGCGCCGCAAGGTGCGTCAGGATCTGTGTCATTTCGAAGGTAACGCGCAGGGGATCCGTCTGGTGCACTCCCTGATGCGCATGAATCTGACCTGGGCGCAGGTGGGCTGTATTCTCAAATACACGCGTCCCGCGTGGTGGATGGGGGAAACGCCTGCCACCCATAGCTACCTGATGAAAAAACCGGGCTATTACCTGTCGGAAGAAGCGTACATTGAACGGTTGCGTAAAGAACTTTCGCTAACGCCGAATGGCCGTTTTCCATTGACGTGGATTATGGAAGCGGCTGATGACATTTCTTATTGCGTGGCCGATCTGGAAGACGCAGTGGAAAAAAGAATATTCAGCGTCGAGGAGCTGTATCAGCATCTTCACGATGCCTGGGGAGAGCATGAAAAAGGTTCTCTGTTTGCACAGGTCGTCGAGAATGCCTGGGATAAATCGCGTTCAAATTCGCTGAGCCGCAGTACCGAAGATCAGTTCTTTATGTATTTGCGGGTCAATACGCTGAATAAACTGGTGCCGTATGCGGCCGCCCGTTTCATTGATAATTTGCCGATGATATTTAGCGGGGAATTTAATCACGCCCTGCTGGAAGATGAGAGCAGTTTTAGTCAGCTGCTTGAATTATATAAAAACGTGGCTGTTCGCCATGTTTTCAGCCACCCGGATGTCGAACAACTGGAGCTGCAAGGATACCGGGTTATCAGCGGTTTGCTGGAAATTTATGGCCCGCTGCTCCAGCTGACGGTCGATGAGTTTTGCGAGCTGGTCGAAAATGAACGTGTTCGCCGCCTGCCGATTGAATCTCGTCTCTATCAGAAGCTTTCAACCCGTCACCGGCTGGCATACATTGAGGCCGTCAGTAAAATAGATCGTCATTCTTCCCAATGGCCAGTCATGGAATATTATTATCGCTGTCGTCTTATCCAGGACTATATCAGCGGGATGACAGATTTGTATGCCTGGGATGAATACCGCAAGCTTATGGCCGTTGAATAAGCCATGAGTTTTGTAAAGACGACCAATAAATTTTTACTTTTTCCATAAACTTAATCCCGGAACTAAGCGGTATAAAACGAATCTGAGTTACACAGCAATTTTGCGTTATCTGGTAAATCGAGATTGAGAAACATGAAAAAAACCACATTAGCAATGAGTGCACTGGCTCTGAGTTTAGGTTTAGCGTTGTCCCCTCTGGCGACGGCGGCCGAGACAGCTTCCTCGGCAGCGACTGCGCAGCAGATGCCAAGCCTGGCCCCGATGCTCGAAAAAGTGATGCCATCGGTGGTGAGTATTAACGTTGAGGGCAGCACAACCGTCAATACGCCGCGTATGCCGCGTAATTTCCAGCAGTTCTTCGGCGACAATTCGCCATTCTGCCAGGACGGTTCGCCATTCCAGAGCTCCCCGTTCTGTCAGGGCGGCGGCGCAGGGGATGACGGTCAGGGCGGCGGCCAGCAGCAGAAATTCATGGCACTCGGCTCGGGCGTTATTATTGATGCAGCGAAAGGCTACGTGGTGACCAATAACCACGTGGTAGATAATGCTAACACCATTAAGGTTCAGATGAGCGATGGCCGTAAATTCGATGCCAAAGTGGTCGGTAAAGACCCGCGCTCCGATATCGCACTGATTCAAATTCAGGATCCGAAGAACCTGACGGCGATTAAGCTTGCCGACTCTGACGCGCTGCGCGTGGGTGACTACACTGTCGCCATCGGTAACCCGTTTGGTCTGGGCGAAACCGTGACCTCGGGTATCGTCTCCGCGCTGGGACGTAGCGGCCTGAATGCGGAAAACTATGAAAACTTCATCCAGACGGATGCGGCCATTAACCGCGGTAACTCCGGCGGTGCGCTGGTTAACCTGAACGGTGAACTGATCGGTATCAACACCGCTATCCTGGCACCGGACGGTGGCAACATCGGTATCGGCTTTGCTATCCCGAGCAACATGGTGAAAAACCTGACTGCGCAGATGGTGCAATATGGACAGGTGAAACGCGGTGAGCTGGGTATCATGGGGACCGAGCTGAACTCCGAGCTGGCGAAAGCGATGAAAGTGGACGCTCAGCGCGGCGCATTCGTGAGCCAGGTCATGCCGAACTCTTCAGCGGCGAAAGCCGGCATTAAAGCGGGTGACGTGATCACCTCTCTGAACGGTAAACCGATCAGCAGCTTTGCCGCCCTGCGTGCGGAAGTGGGTTCTATGCCAATCGGCAGTAAAGTGACCCTCGGCCTGCTGCGTGAAGGTAAGCCAGTTAACGTGAGCCTGGAACTGCAACAGAGCAGTCAGAATCAGGTGGATTCCAGCACCATCTTCAGCGGTATTGAAGGTGCTGAGATGAGCAACAAAGGGGCAGATAAAGGCGTGGTGGTGAACAACGTGAAAGCGAACTCACCTGCTGCCCGTATCGGCCTGAAAAAAGGTGATGTGATCATGGGCGCTAACCAGCAGCCGGTGAAAAACATCGCTGAACTGCGCAAAATTCTCGACAGCAAGCCGTCCGTGCTGGCACTGAATATTCAGCGTGGTGATACCTCTATTTATCTCCTGATGCAGTAATCTTCTTAAGCCCCTGTTCGCAGGGGCTTTCTCTTTTCTGTGACCTTTCCCACAACTCCATACATCTCTCTCTGCCTTTGGGCATCTGCACAATGCAGCCTTAGCTGAACTTCCCTATGCTTGAGCTCTGCTCACGGGAGGGTTATATGGCTGGCTGGCATCTTGATACCAAAATGGCGCAGGATATCGTGGCGCGCACCATGCGAATCATCGATACCAATATCAACGTAATGGACGCCCGAGGGCGCATTATCGGCAGCGGCGATCGTGAGCGTATTGGTGAATTGCACGAAGGGGCGTTGCTGGTGCTCTCTCAGGGGCGCGTGGTCGACATTGATGACGCCGTGGCGAAACATCTGCACGGGGTCCGTCAGGGGATCAACCTGCCGCTGCGTCTGGAAGGAGAGATTGTTGGCGTTATCGGTCTGACCGGCGATCCTGAATCGCTGCGTAAATACGGCGAGCTGGTCTGCATGACGGCGGAGATGATGCTGGAGCAGTCGCGTCTGATGCACCTGCTCGCCCAGGACAGCCGCCTGCGTGAAGAGCTGGTGATGAATTTGATCCAGGCGGAGGAGCACACGCCTGCCCTGAGCGAGTGGGCGCAGCGTCTGGGTATCGACCTGAATCAGCCGCGCGTGGTCGCCGTGATTGAGGTGGATAGCGGCCAGCTTGGTGTGGACAGCGCCATGGTGGAGCTACAGCAGCTGCAAAATATGCTGGCGACGCCGGAGCGTAACAACCTGGTGGCAATCGTCTCTTTGACGGAAATGGTGGTGCTCAAGCCTGCGCTTAATCAGTTTGGCCGCTGGGACGCGGAAGATCATCGTCGCCGCGTTGAGCTGCTCATCGAGCGCATGAAGGAGAACGGACAGCTCCGTTTTCGCGTCGCGCTGGGAAATTACTTTACCGGGCCGGGAAGTATCGCCCGTTCATGGCGAACGGCGCGCACTACCATGATGGTGGGTAAACAGCGCATGCCGGAGAGCCGCAGTTATTTCTATCAGGATCTGATGCTGCCGGTTCTGCTCGACAGTTTGCGCGGTGGCTGGCAGGCCAACGAGCTGGCGCGCCCGCTTGTGCGTCTGAAAGCGATGGACAACAACGGGCTGCTGCGCCGCACGTTGCAGGCGTGGTTCCGGCATAACGTGCAGCCGCTGGCAACGTCAAAAGCGCTGTTTATTCACCGTAATACGCTGGAGTATAGGTTAAACCGGATCTCGGAACTGACGGGGCTGGATTTAGGGAATTTTGACGACCGGCTACTGCTGTATGTGGCGTTGCAGCTGGATGAACAAAGATGATGCTGTTTGCCGGGTGGCGGCTTCGCCTTACCCGGCCTACATGCGTTCGTAGGCCCGGTAAGCGAAGCGCCACCGGGCAATAAAACGGCTCATTTGTTACGCGTCAATTTCTCAAGATCAGCTTCAATTTCGCTGATCTTATGGGTAACAACACTTTCCAGGTGACGCAGGTCGTCAAGGATCTTACGTTTCAGATCGACTTCGCTGCGATCGCGCTGGCAGATTTGATCGAGTTCGTCGATAACGTAGCGCAGGTTAGGGCTGATTTCCTGTACTTCTTTATATCCCTGACCGATACCGTCAGCGACAACGGTCTTACGCTGGCGTGGGTATTTAAATTTCACGCTTTTGGCGAAGAACTCTCCTTTGTCCTTGTGAAAATAGATTTTCAAAATATCGTTATTGGCTTCCTGGCGGAGACTATAACGATCAATTTCATCAGGATTGGTAATGCCCAGACTTTTCAGATTATCGTACATAGCGGTACCCTTGATCTCAACATAACCTATGAATAATTAACGAAAAAATCTATTTTCGCCACCTTCGGATATAAAAAAAGCGGGGTTGCCCCCGCTTTTTGTTATACCCGATTAATCGATGGTGCGCAGCAGTTCATTGATGCCCACTTTACCGCGCGTTTTCGCATCCACTTTTTTCACGATGACCGCGCAGTACAGGCTGTATTTGCCATCTTTAGACGGCAGGTTGCCGGAAACCACAACGGAACCGGCTGGAACGCGGCCGTAGTGAATTTCACCGGTTTCGCGATCGTAAATACGGGTGCTCTGGCCAATGTACACGCCCATGGAGATCACAGAACCTTCTTCGACGATCACGCCTTCAACCACTTCGGAACGTGCGCCGATGAAGCAGTTGTCTTCGATGATGGTTGGGTTTGCCTGAAGTGGCTCCAGAACGCCACCAATGCCGACGCCGCCGGACAGGTGAACATTTTTACCGATCTGCGCGCAGGAGCCGACGGTAGCCCAGGTGTCCACCATGGTGCCTTCGTCAACGTAGGCGCCGATGTTCACGTAGGATGGCATCAGCACGGTGTTGCGTGCGATGTATGCACCCTGACGAACGGCTGCCGGTGGTACTACGCGGAAGCCCTCTTTCTGGAAGCGCGCTTCGTCGTAGTCAGCGAACTTCATTGGCACTTTATCGAAGTAGCGGCTTTCTGCTCCGTCGATAACCTGGTTATCGTTGATACGGAAAGAGAGCAGCACAGCTTTCTTCAGCCATTGATGAGTAACCCACTGACCGTCGATTTTTTCTGCCACGCGCAGCGCGCCGGAATCCAGCAGGGAAATAACCTGGTTTACCGCTTCACGGGTCACGGTATCCACATTTGCCGGAGTGATGTCGGCGCGACGCTCAAAAGCGGACTCAATAACGTTCTGTAACTGCTGCATTGTTTACTCTTTCCATTTCACTAAAAAACACGTCACCCTTTATCGTTTGGATTGAGGGCTGCTGTCAACCGTTGTTGCACTTCAAGTTGCAGGTCATTATTAAGGGCACGCCGGTCGGCCGTCGCGATTATAAATAAATCTTCTACTCGTTCGCCAATGGTTGTAATTCGGGCGCCGTGAAGCGAAATTCCCAGATCGGCAAAAACCTGGCCGACGCGGGCGAGCAGCCCTGGCTGGTCGAGCGCAATCAGCTCAAGGAACGATTTACGGTCGGTATGGGTCGGCAGGAAATTGACCTCGGTATCGACGGTAAAGTGGCGCAGTTTTGCTGGCTGACGTCGCGGCTGCGGAGGTTGCCAGCTGCGCTGCGTAATCGCCTGCTCGAGGCCAAAGCGTATCCCCTCATGCCTGTCCGACGACAGCGGGCTGCCATCCGGCTCCAGTACAATAAAGGTGTCCATCGCCATGCCGTCGCGGGTGGTAAAAATCTGCGCGTCGTGAACGCTCAGGTTACGCCTGTCCAGTTCGGCGCAGACCGCCGCAAACAAATAAGGCCGGTCCGGGCTCCAGATAAAGATCTCCGTTCCGCCACGCGTGGCCTGCGGGCTGAGCAGAATCATTGGTTTCGTCAGGTCGTGCTTCAGCAGATGCCGGGCGTGCCAGGCAAGCTGGTTTGGGCTGTGGCGCACAAAGTAGTTGGCGCGACAGCGCGCCCAAATCTGATGTAGTGCCTCTTCGTTAATGTTATCCATGCGCAACAGGGCAAGCGCCTGCAACTGGTGGTGGCGCACGCGCTCGCGCATATCCGGGGTGTTCTGCATCCCGCGACGCAGCTGTTTTTCGGTGGCGAAGTACAGTTCGCGCAGCAGGCTCTGCTTCCAGCTGTTCCACAGGGTTTCGTTGGTAGCGCAGATATCGGCTACCGTCAGGCAGACCAGGTAGCGCAGGCGGTTCTCCGTTTGCACTTCCTCGGCGAACTGCTTGATCACTTCCGGATCCTGAATATCACGACGCTGAGCGGTAACCGACATCAGCAGATGATGGCGAACCAGCCAGGCAATAAGCTGCGTCTCACGTGAGTTCAGGCCGTGCAGCTCGGCAAATTTCAGCACGTCCTGGGCACCGAGTACGGAGTGGTCGCCGCCGCGCCCTTTGGCGATATCATGGAACAGGGCGGCGATCAGGATCAGTTCGGGGTGAGAGAGGCGCGGCCACAAATCAACGCACAGCGGATGGCGGGATCGCGTCTCTTCTCTGGCAAAACTTTCCAGCTTGAGCATGACGCGGATCGTGTGCTCATCCACCGTATAGGCGTGAAACAGGTCGAACTGCATCTGCCCGACAATATGCGACCACTGTGGCATATAGGCCCACAATACGCTGTGTCGGTGCATCGGCAGCAGACCGCGGCTGACGGCGCCCGGATGACGAAGCATGCTCAGGAATAGCGAGCGCGCCTCCGGGATGTAACACAGCGGCTGCTTCAGATGACGCCGCGCATGGCGTAAATGGCGAAGGGTAGTGGAGTAGATCCCGGTGATCGTGCTGTTGCGCACCATGGTATAGAACATTCGCAGGATCGCTTCCGGCTCGCGGATGAACAGCGTTTCGTCGCGAAGATCGATCAGCGTGCCGCGCAGCTGAAATTCGTCATCAATCGGACGCGGTTTTTCGTCTGCCGTCAGCGCGAGGATCGCCTCATCGAACAGCTGTAACAGCATTTGGTTCAGCTCAGAGACGCGGCGAGTGACGCGGAAGAAATCCTTCATCATTTGCTCGACCGGCTCGTTGCCCTCGCCCTGGTAATTCAGGCGCTGCGCCACGCTAAGCTGCCGGTCAAACAGCAGGCGGTTATCGTAGCGGGTGACCTCCAGGTGCAGCGCAAAACGGATGCGCCAGAGCAGATGCAGGCACTCGTTGAGTTCGTTACGTTCGGCTTCGGTCAGAAAACCAAAACCGACCATTTCGTCCAGCGAGGTGGCCCCAAAATGGCGACGGGCGACCCATTGCAGCGTGTGGATATCGCGCAGGCCACCGGGGCTGCTTTTAATATCCGGTTCGAGATTATAGCTGGTGCCGTGATAGCGCTGGTGGCGCTGGTTTTGTTCTTCGACTTTCGCGGCGAAGAATTTTTCTGAAGGCCAGAAGCCGTCGCTAAAGATGTGCTTTTGCAGTTCGAGGAACAGCGCCACGTCGCCAATCAGCAGGCGGGTTTCAATTAAATTGGTGGCGACGGTCAGGTCAGATAACCCTTCCAGCAGACACTCTTCCAGCGTGCGCACGCTGTGACCCACTTCCAGCTTCACGTCCCAGAGCAGGGTCAACAGCTCACCGATTTTCTGCGCCCGATCGTCCGGCAGTTTTTTACGGCTTAAGATTAGCAGGTCGATATCAGAGAGCGGATGCAGTTCACCCCGGCCATATCCGCCGACAGCAACCAGCGCGACGTCGCTCACCTGCCCGAAACCGTAGTCGATCCACAGACGTTGCAGGAGCTGGTCGATAAATTCGGTGCGCGCTTCAATGAGCTGTTCGGCTGAGACGCCTGCATCAAATGCGCTACCCAGCCAGCGATGGAAAACCGCCATATGGGATTTGATATGTGCGCAGGTCAGCTCATGCGGTGGCCAGACGCCCGGGTTATCAGGCTGGTCGGGGAGGGTGGGAAGTGCTGTGTTAGCATACTGTTCGGGTAAGAGATTACTCATCGTGCGCCACCCATAAGAAAAAGCTATCGCCATTAAAAAAGCCGGCATTCGCCGGCTTCTTATCACTCAATGTTCGTCAGTATCGCCGGGATGGTGTCATCCTTGCGCAACGTCATAATTTCGCAGCCGTTGTCTGTAACCACAATAGTATGCTCGTACTGGGCAGACAAGCTTCTGTCTTTGGTTTTTACCGTCCAGCCATCTTTCATGGTACGGATGCGGTAATCGCCCGCGTTGACCATTGGCTCAATAGTGAAGGTCATGCCTTTTTGCAGCACTACGCCACCGTCGTCTGCATCATAGTGCAGAACTTGCGGTTCTTCATGGAACACACGACCAATACCGTGACCGCAATATTCACGCACCACGGAGAAACCTTCCGCTTCCACAAACTTCTGGATTGCGGCGCCGATGGTGCGCAGGCGGATGCCTGGCTTCACCATTTTCAGCGCCAGGTAGAGGCTGTCCTGGGTGACTTTACACAGGCGCTCGCCCAGAATCGTTGGCTTGCCAACGATGAACATCTTAGAGGTGTCACCGTGGTAGTCGTCTTTAATGACGGTCACGTCGATGTTGACGATATCGCCATCTTTCAGCAGCTTCTCGTCATCCGGAATGCCGTGGCAAACCACTTCATTAATAGAGATGCAGACGGATTTTGGAAAACCGTGATAGCCAAGGCAGGCGGAGACCGCGTGCTGCTCGTTGACGATATAGTCGTTACAGATGCGATCCAGTTCGCCAGTGCTGACGCCCGGTTTCACAAACGGTTCGATCATTTCCAGCACGTCAGCGGCCAGACGACCGGCGACGCGCATCTTTTCAATTTCTTCAGGTGTCTTAATAGAGATAGCCATGTAATCTGTCCATCGGTGTCGATTTTTTCGACAATACTAGTGTAAGTGTTGTCAATGGTATCAGTCAGGCGCACCCCGTGCCAAATTGAGAATCATTAACAGCACACTCCGCCAACAATTATTGGTTTCTGGCCGTGTTTTGTGATATAAAGCGCGCCGGACTTCCGATCCATCTCAGATACACAGGCTGGACGGGAGCGACAAATCTCACTTTGTGTAACAACACACACGTATCGGCACATATTCCGGGGTGCCCTTCGGGGTCGGTAATATGGGATACGTGGAGGCATAACCCCAACTTTCAATATAGAGGTTTTAAACATGGCAACTGTTTCCATGCGCGACATGCTCAAGGCTGGTGTTCACTTCGGTCACCAGACCCGTTACTGGAACCCGAAAATGAAGCCTTTCATCTTCGGCGCACGTAACAAAGTTCACATCATCAACCTTGAGAAGACTGTACCAATGTTCAACGAAGCCCTGGCTGAGCTGAGCAAGATCTCTTCCCGTAAAGGTAAGATTCTGTTCGTTGGTACTAAGCGCGCTGCAAGCGAAGCTGTGAAAGATGCTGCTAACAGCTGCGACCAGTTCTTCGTGAACCATCGCTGGTTGGGCGGCATGCTGACCAACTGGAAAACTGTTCGTCAGTCCATCAAGCGCCTGAAAGATCTGGAAACCCAGTCTCAGGACGGTACTTTCGATAAGCTGACTAAGAAAGAAGCGCTGATGCGCACTCGTGAACTGGACAAGCTGGAAAACAGCCTGGGCGGTATCAAAGATATGGGCGGCCTGCCAGACGCGCTGTTCGTAATCGATGCAGACCACGAGCACATCGCAATCAAAGAAGCTAACAACCTGGGTATCCCGGTATTCGCTATCGTTGATACCAACTCCGATCCGGACGGTGTTGACTTCGTTATCCCGGGTAACGACGACGCAATCCGTGCTGTTAGCCTGTACCTGAGCGCTGTAGCTGCTACCGTTCGTGAAGGCCGTTCCCAGGATCTGGCTTCTCAGGCGGAAGAAAGCTTCGTAGAAGCTGAATAATAAGGTTTTACCCCTTATTAGTACCGTGTATGAATAGGGGCCCATTATCGGCCCCTTTTTTCAATTTATACTGTTTGGCTCCCGGCCGGGCAGTTCACATCTCCCGAGGATTTAAGAATGGCTGAAATTACCGCATCCCTGGTAAAAGAGCTGCGTGAGCGTACTGGCGCAGGCATGATGGATTGCAAAAAAGCGCTGACCGAAGCGAACGGCGACATCGAGCTGGCAATCGAAAACATGCGTAAATCCGGTGCGATCAAAGCAGCTAAGAAAGCAGGCAACGTTGCTGCTGACGGCGTGATCATCACCAAAATCGACGGCAACTACGGCATCATTCTGGAAGTTAACTGCCAGACTGACTTCGTTGCTAAAGATGCTGGTTTCCAGGCATTTGCTAACAAAGTTCTGGACGCAGCGGTTGCAGGCAAAATCACTGACGTTGAAGTGCTGAAAGCACAGTTCGAAGAAGAGCGTGTTGCGCTGGTTGCTAAAATCGGTGAGAACATCAACATCCGTCGCGTATCTTCCCTGGAAGGCGATGTTCTGGGCTCTTACCAGCACGGCGCGCGTATCGGTGTTCTGGTTGCGGCTAAAGGCGCTGACGAAGAGCTGGTTAAACAGCTGGCAATGCACATCGCTGCAAGCAAACCAGAATTCGTTAAGCCAGAAGACGTGTCTGCTGAAGTGGTAGAGAAAGAGTACCAGGTTCAGCTGGACATCGCGATGCAGTCTGGTAAGCCAAAAGAAATCGCAGAGAAAATGGTTGAAGGCCGCATGAAGAAATTCACCGGCGAAGTTTCTCTGACTGGCCAGCCTTTCGTAATGGATCCAAGCAAGTCTGTTGCTCAGCTGCTGAAAGAGCACAACGCTGACGTGACTGGCTTCATCCGCTTCGAAGTGGGCGAAGGCATCGAGAAAGTTGAGACTGACTTCGCAGCAGAAGTTGCTGCCATGTCCAAGCAGTCTTAATGATTGAAAAGGAGCCGCCTGAGGGCGGCTTCTTTTTGTCACCCGTCTCACGAAATCAGACAGGCTCCAGTATCGCTGTGCTGATTTGCGACATATCATGTCGCCAGAATTAACCCCATCTTAATCGTTGACAGTCTCAGGAAAGAAACATGGCTACCAATGCAAAACCCGTGTACAAACGCATTCTGCTTAAGCTGAGTGGCGAAGCGCTGCAAGGATCGGAAGGCTTCGGTATTGACGCAAGCATCCTTGATCGCATGGCACAGGAAATCAAAGAACTGGTCGAACTGGGTATTCAGGTTGGCGTGGTCATTGGCGGTGGCAACCTTTTCCGTGGTGCTGGTCTGGCGAAAGCGGGGATGAACCGCGTAGTGGGCGACCACATGGGGATGCTGGCAACCGTGATGAATGGCCTGGCGATGCGTGATGCGCTTCATCGCGCCTATGTGAACGCTCGCCTGATGTCCGCTATTCCTTTGAATGGCGTATGCGATAACTACAGCTGGGCAGAGGCTATCAGCCTGCTGCGCAACAACCGCGTGGTGATCCTCTCCGCCGGTACGGGTAACCCGTTCTTTACCACCGATTCCGCAGCCTGCCTGCGCGGTATCGAAATCGAAGCCGATGTGGTGCTGAAAGCGACCAAAGTAGATGGCGTGTTTACTGCCGACCCGGCAAAAGATCCTTCAGCGACCATGTACGATCAGCTGAGCTACAGCGAAGTGCTGGATAAAGAGCTGAAAGTGATGGATCTTGCCGCCTTCACGCTTGCTCGCGACCATAAACTGCCGATCCGTGTTTTCAACATGAACAAGCCTGGCGCGCTGCGTCGCGTCGTGATGGGCGAAAAAGAAGGCACTTTGATCACGGAATAATTTCCGTCGGCGATAAATACAGGTAAGATTCCGCTTTACTTTGTAGTGGTATCTTACCTGGACGCGCCTTTGGCGCTGTCATGAATTAAACGCGACTATACTTAGCACACCTGTAGCGCTGTGCTGGCGGATAGTCTGCCTGAGACAAGTTTTCAAGGATTCGTATCGTGATTAACGACATCAGAAAAGATGCTGAAGTACGCATGGACAAATGCGTAGAAGCGTTCAAAAACCAAATCAGCAAAATCCGTACTGGCCGTGCTTCCCCAAGCCTGCTGGATGGCATCATCGTAGAATACTACGGTACGCCTACGCCACTGCGTCAGCTGGCGAGCGTGACGGTAGAAGATACCCGTACCCTGAAAATCAACGTGTTCGATCGCTCAATGAGCCCGGCCGTTGAAAAAGCGATCATGGCATCTGACCTGGGTCTGAACCCAAGCTCAGCGGGCGCGGATATTCGCGTTCCACTGCCTCCGCTGACGGAAGAGCGTCGTAAAGATCTGATCAAAGTCGTTCGCGGTGAAGCAGAGCAGGGTCGCGTTTCCGTGCGTAACGTGCGTCGCGATGCGAACGATAAAGTGAAAGCCCTGCTGAAAGAAAAAGAGATCAGCGAAGATGACGATCGTCGTTCTCAGGACGACATTCAGAAAATGACCGACGCGGCGATCAAGAAAATTGATGCGGCGCTGGCAGAAAAAGAAGCGGAACTGATGCAGTTCTGATTTTCGCTATACACTGATAAACGCCGTTCAGAAGGACATTGAGTCTTGCTGGCGGCGTTTTGCTTTTATCTGGTCTAACTTTTGGGCATCTCATGAAGCATCTCACTCTCCTCGGCTCGACCGGCTCTATCGGTTGCAGCACTCTCGACGTCGTACGTCATAATCCCGACAGCTACACCGTGACCGCACTTGTGGCCGGAAAGAACGTGCAGCGAATGGTCGAACAGTGCATGGAGTTTACCCCTCGTTTTGCGGTGATGGATGATGAAGAGAGCGCCCGCCAGGTGAAAGCGCTGTTGCAGGAGAAGGGCTGTCGTACCGAAGTGCTCAGCGGGCAACAGGCGGCTTGCGATATGGCCTCGCTTGATGAAGTTGATCAGGTAATGGCGGCAATCGTCGGGGCGGCGGGTCTTCTGCCGACGCTTGCCGCTATTGATGCGGGAAAAGATGTTCTGCTTGCAAATAAAGAGTCGCTGGTCACCTGCGGACGCCTCTTTATGGAGGCGGTAAAACAGCGTGGGGCGCGTCTTTTGCCGGTCGATAGCGAGCACAACGCGATTTTTCAGAGTTTACCCCAACCTTTTCAACAAAACCTGGGGTACGCTGACCTTGAGCAGAATGGCGTTGTGTCGATTCTGCTTACCGGGTCTGGTGGCCCGTTCCGTGAAACGCCACTGTCTGAATTGAGCGCAATGACGCCGGATCAGGCGTGTCGTCATCCGAATTGGTCAATGGGGCGTAAGATCTCCGTCGATTCGGCCACCATGATGAATAAAGGTCTGGAATACATTGAAGCTCGCTGGCTGTTCAATGCGTCGGCGAAACAGATGGAAGTGCTGATCCACCCGCAGTCGGTGATTCACTCGATGGTGCGCTATCAGGACGGCAGCGTGCTGGCCCAGTTGGGCGAGCCGGATATGCGTACGCCTATTGCTCATACGATGGCGTGGCCAAACCGCGTAAAATCGGGCGTTAAGCCTCTCGATTTTTGCAAGCTGAGTTCACTGACGTTTAGCGAGCCTGATTACGACCGTTATCCCTGCCTGAAACTGGCGATGACGGCCTTCGATCAGGGGCAGGCGGCGACAACGGCGCTTAATGCAGCCAATGAAGTGACCGTTGAAGCATTCCTGAATCAGCAGATCCGCTTTACTGATATCGCCGCGTTGAATTTATCCGTGCTGGAGATGATGGATTTGCGTGAGCCGCAGAGTGTGGAAGAGGTGCTGGCCGTGGATGAACAGGCACGTATTGTTGCGCGTAAACAGGTGACACGTCTCGCAAGCTGGTGATAAAGCAAGCACTAGTCGTCGTGCTATTTGTTAGCGTTGGGCTTCAGTGATATAGTCTGCGCCACCTGATCGCAGGTATTTGGCTTTAAGTGGTCAGGTAAGCCGTGGTATGACACGGCTTTTTTATGTATAGGCTTCAGTATTCCTGTGTACCGTTAAATCCTTTCAGGGACTAAAAACGCGTTATGTTGTCTGCGAATCAACCAATAAGCGAAAACTTGCCAGCACATGGCTGTCGCCATGTTGCAATCATCATGGATGGCAATGGCCGCTGGGCGAAAAGACAAGGGAAGATACGAGCCTTTGGGCATAAAGCCGGGGCGAAATCTGTTCGCCGCGCCGTTTCTTTTGCCGCCAATAACGGCATTGATGCGTTAACGCTCTATGCTTTTAGCAGTGAAAACTGGAATCGACCTGCGCAAGAAGTGACTGCGTTGATGGAACTGTTCGTGTGGGCGCTCGATAGTGAAGTAAAAAGCCTGCACCGCCACAACGTCCGCTTGCGTATTATTGGCGAAACCAGTCGTTTTAACTCACGTTTGCAGGAACGGATTCGCAAAGCTGAAGCGCTGACGGAAAATAATACCGGCCTGACGCTCAATATCGCGGCGAATTACGGCGGACGCTGGGATATTATCCAGGGGGTTCGGCATTTGGCTGAGCAGGTTCAGGAAGGGCTGTTAAGACCCGACCAGATTGATGAAGAGGCGCTGAGTCAGCAAATCTGCATGAATGAACTGGCTCCCGTGGATTTGGTTATAAGGACAGGGGGGGAGCATCGCATAAGTAACTTTTTGCTGTGGCAAATTGCCTACGCTGAACTTTACTTTACGGATGTTCTTTGGCCAGATTTTGATGAACAAGACTTTGAAGGTGCGCTGCATGCCTTTGCCAATCGAGAGCGTCGTTTCGGCGGCACCGAGCCTGGTGGCGATAACGCCTGATGGGGGTAGCTTTTGCTGAAGTATCGCCTGATTTCCGCTTTTGTATTAATACCCGTCGTTATCGCAGCGCTGTTTTTACTGCCTCCGGTGGGATTCGCTATTGTTACGTTGGTGGTGTGTATGCTCGCCGCGTGGGAATGGGGGCAGCTTAGCGGCTTTACCTCGCGCACTCAGCGGGTATGGCTGGCGGTACTCTGTGGTTTTTTACTGGCCCTGATGCTGTATACCTTGCCTGAATATCATCACGATGTTCACCAGCCGCTGGTTGCCGGATCCTTATGGATATCGCTGGCCTGGTGGATTGCTGCGCTTGTTTTAGTGCTTTTCTACCCGGGCTCTGCGGCGATCTGGCGTAACTCTAAAGTGTTGCGCCTTATTTTTGGTCTGCTCACGATTGTTCCGTTCTTCTGGGGTATGGTTGCGCTGCGCGCCTGGCACTATGACGAAAACCACTACAGCGGCGCAATATGGCTGCTTTATGTGATGATTCTCGTCTGGGGGGCTGACTCCGGAGCCTATATGTTTGGTAAACTGTTTGGCAAACATAAACTGGCGCCAAAGGTTTCTCCGGGCAAAACCTGGCAAGGTTTCATCGGCGGCCTGTTTACGGCAGCGATTATCTCCTGGGGCTATGGCGTCTGGGCGAATCTTGAGGTTGCCCCCTCCACGCTGCTGGTATGTTCGATTTTCGCGGCGCTGGCATCGGTACTGGGTGATTTAACCGAGAGCATGTTTAAGCGTGAAGCAGGGATTAAGGACAGTGGTCACCTGATTCCAGGACATGGCGGAATACTGGATCGCATTGACAGCCTTACCGCGGCTGTTCCCGTATTTGCTTGCCTGCTTTTACTGGTGTTTGGGACGATATAACGGAAGGTTTTATGCTGAGCATTCTCTGGAATCTGGCGGCGTTCATTGTTGCATTGGGTGTACTGATTACCGTGCATGAATTTGGCCATTTCTGGGTTGCCCGGCGCTGTGGTGTGCGGGTAGAGCGATTCTCGATTGGCTTTGGCAAATCGCTCTGGAAGCGCACCGATAAGCATGGCACCGAGTTTGTCATTGCTCTGATACCCCTGGGCGGCTATGTCAAAATGCTCGACGAACGCGTTGAGCCTGTCGCCCCGGAACTTCGACATAGCGCGTTCAACAATAAAACTGTTGGCCAACGTGCTGCCATCATCGCTGCCGGACCGGTAGCCAATTTCATCTTCGCTATCTTCGCCTACTGGCTGGTGTTTATTATCGGCGTGCCTGGCGTACGCCCGGTTGTGGGTGAAATCACCACGGGTTCCATTGCGGCAACGGCGCAAATTACACCGGGAATGGAACTTAAAGCGATTGATGGTATCGAAACCCCTGATTGGGATGCCGTGAGGTTACAACTGGTTGCGAAAATCGGTGATGAGCAGACAACCGTCAGCGTATCGCCTTTTGGTTCCGACCAGCGGCAGGAAAAAGTGCTGGATTTACGCCACTGGCGCTTTGAGCCAGACAAAGAGGATCCAGTCGCTACATTGGGGATTCGCCCGCGCAGCGCGCAGATCGAGCCGGTGTTAGCCGAAGTACAGTCTAATTCGGCAGCGAGTAAAGCAGGTTTACAAGCGGGTGACAGGATCGTTAAAGTCGATGGTCAGCCATTAACACAATGGATGACCTTTGTTACTCTGGTGCGCGATAATCCAGGCAAGCCGCTCGCGCTGGAAGTGGAAAGGCAGGGGAGTTCGCTCTCACTGACCCTCACCCCGGATACCAAATCGGGCGGCGGTAAGGCGGAAGGGTTTGCCGGCGTTGTGCCGAAAGTGATCCCACTGCCAGATGAGTACAAGACAATACGCCAGTATGGGCCGTTTAGCGCCATCGTTGAGGCCACGGATAAAACATGGCAGCTGATGAAGCTTACGGTCAACATGTTGGGGAAATTGATAACCGGTGATGTGAAACTGAACAACCTCAGTGGGCCAATTTCGATTGCTCAGGGGGCTGGGATGTCAGCGGAGTTCGGGGTGATTTACTATCTCATGTTCCTTGCGCTGATTAGCGTGAACCTGGGGATAATCAACCTGTTCCCGCTTCCCGTATTAGATGGGGGCCATCTGCTGTTTTTAGCGATTGAAAAGCTAAAAGGCGGACCGGTATCCGAGCGAGTTCAAGACTTTAGTTATCGCATTGGCTCGATTTTGCTGGTGCTGTTAATGGGGCTTGCACTTTTCAATGATTTCTCTCGGTTGTAAGAGAGTTAGTTAGGAAGAACGCATAATAACGATGGCGATGAAAAAGTTGCTCATAGCGTCGCTGCTGTTTAGCAGCGCGACCGTATACGGTGCTGACGGGTTCGTAGTGAAAGATATTCATTTCGAAGGCCTTCAGCGTGTCGCCGTTGGTGCGGCCCTCCTCAGTATGCCTGTGCGCCCCGGCGATACGGTTAATGATGAAGATATCAGTAACACCATCCGTGCTCTGTTTGCCACTGGCAACTTTGAGGACGTCCGCGTCCTGCGCGATGGTGATACGCTGGTGGTTCAGGTAAAAGAACGTCCAACGATTGCCAGCATCACTTTCTCCGGCAACAAGTCGGTGAAAGATGACATGCTCAAGCAGAACCTTGAGGCATCGGGTGTTCGTGTGGGGGAATCTCTGGACCGCACAACCCTTGCAGACATTGAAAAAGGTCTGGAAGATTTCTATTACAGCGTCGGTAAATACAGCGCGAGCGTTAAAGCGGTTGTTACACCGCTGCCACGTAACCGTGTTGACCTGAAACTGGTCTTCCAGGAAGGTGTTTCTGCGAAGATCCAGCAGATCAACATCGTGGGTAACCACGCGTTCAGCACCGACGAATTGATCTCCAACTTCCAACTGCGTGACGAAGTGCCGTGGTGGAACGTGGTAGGCGATCGTAAATACCAGAAACAGAAACTGGCGGGTGACCTTGAAACCCTGCGCAGCTACTATCTGGATCGCGGTTACGCCCGTTTCAACATCGATTCAACTCAGGTGAGTCTGACTCCGGACAAGAAAGGTATCTACATTACCGTTAACATCACAGAAGGCGATAAATACACGCTTTCAGGTGTTGAAGTCAGCGGCAACCTGGCAGGACATTCTGCTGAAATTGAATCTCTGACCAAAATTCAGCCGGGCGATCTGTATAGCGGATCTAAAGTCACCAAAATGGAAGACAGCATTAAGAAGCTGCTCGGCCGTTATGGTTATGCGTATCCGCGTGTGCAAACGCAGCCGGAAATTAACGACGCGGATAAGACTGTTAAGCTTCACGTTAACGTTGATGCGGGCAACCGTTTCTACGTGCGTAAAATCCGCTTCGAAGGTAACGATACCTCTAAAGACTCCGTTCTGCGCCGTGAAATGCGCCAGATGGAAGGGGCATGGCTGGGAAGCGATCTGGTCGACCAGGGTAAAGAGCGTCTGAACCGTCTGGGCTACTTCGAAACGGTCGATACCGATACTCAGCGTGTACCAGGTCGTCCGGATCAGGTGGATGTTGTTTATAAAGTTAAAGAACGTAATACCGGTAGTTTCAACTTCGGTATTGGTTACGGTACTGAAAGTGGCGTGAGCTTCCAGGTCGGCGTTCAGCAGGATAACTGGCTGGGTACGGGTTACTCTGTCGGTATCAACGGGACGAAAAACGACTACCAGACCTACTCTGAGTTCTCCGTTACCAACCCATACTTCACCGTGGACGGTGTAAGCCTGGGTGGTCGTATCTTCTATAACGACTTTAAAGCGGACGACGCGGACCTCTCCTCGTATACCAACAAGAGTTACGGTCTGGATGGTACGCTCGGCTTCCCGGTTAACGAATACAACACCCTGCGTGCAGGTTTAGGGTACGTGCATAACGACCTGTCTAACATGCAACCGCAGGTGGCGATGTGGCGTTACCTGGACTCCATCGGTCAGTCTGCAAGTACGTCCAGCGATGACAACGGTTTCGCCGCGGATGACTTCACCTTCAACTACGGTTGGACCTACAACCGTCTTGACCGTGGCTACTTCCCGACGGAAGGTTCACGCGTTAACCTGAACGGTAAGGTGACGATCCCTGGCTCGGATAACGAGTTCTACAAGGTCACGCTGGATACGGCGTCCTACTTCCCAATTGATGACGACCACAAGTGGGTCGTACTGGGTCGTACCCGCTGGGGCTATGGTGACGGTATCGGAAGCAAAGAGCTGCCGTTCTATGAGAACTTCTACGCCGGTGGTTCAAGCACCGTTCGTGGCTTCCAGTCCAATAACATTGGTCCGAAAGCGGTTTACTACGGCGGTAATGACGAAGATAACTGCGCAAGCCGCGATTCAAAACAAGTCTGTAGCTCTGATGATGCGGTAGGCGGTAATGCCATGGCCGTGGCGAGCCTCGAGTTCATCACGCCGACGCCGTTTATCAGTGATAAGTACGCGAACTCTGTCCGTACCTCCTTCTTTATGGATGCAGGTACGGTGTGGGATACCAACTGGGAGAATACCGCCCAGATGCGTGCAGCGGGCGTTCCGGACTACAGCGATCCGGGCAACATTCGCATGTCCGCAGGTATCGCATTACAATGGATGTCACCGCTGGGGCCGTTGGTCTTCTCCTACGCCCAGCCGTTCAAGAAATACGATGGAGACAAAGCGGAGCAGTTCCAGTTTAACATTGGTAAAACCTGGTAATAATCCGCTGCAATGGAATGCGTTGGCAGTGTAGCGCTGACAACCGGCGATCGGTAAAACGGTCGCCTTGCCACGCAAAGAACGGCACCCCTCGGGTGCCAATGGGATGGTAAGGAGTTAATTGTGAAAAAGTGGTTATTAGCTGCAGGTCTCGGTTTAGCGATGGCAACTTCTGCTCAGGCAGCGGACAAAATTGCAATCGTCAACATGGGTAATTTGTTCCAGCAGGTTGCACAGAAAACGGGCGTTTCTGCAACGCTGGAAAACGAATTCAAAGGCCGTGCGAGCGAACTGCAACGTATGGAAGGTGATCTTCAGTCCAAGATGCAGCGTTTACAGCGTGATGGTTCTACCATGAAAGCGAGCGAGCGCAGCAAACTGGAAAAAGACGTCATGTCTCAGCGCCAGACCTTCTCTCAGAAAGCGCAGGCTTTCGAGCAGGATCGTCAGCGTCGTTCTAACGAAGAGCGTGGCAAGCTGGTGACGCGTATTCAGTCTGCCGTTAAAGCAGTAGCAGCCGATCAGAGCATCGATCTGGTTGTTGATGCGAACGCCGTTGCATTCAACAGCAGCGATGTTAAAGACATCACCGCTGATGTTCTGAAACAGGTTAAATAAGTAATGCCTTCAATTCGACTGGCTGATTTAGCTCAGCAGTTGGATGCAGAATTACACGGTGATGGCGATATCGTCATCACCGCTGTTGCGTCCATGCAATCTGCTAAAGCAGGCACTATTACCTTCATGGTAAGCCCTAAGTACCGTGAACACCTGGCTCAGTGCCAGGCGTCTGCCGTTGTTCTGACGCAGGACGATCTTCCGTTTGCCACTAACGCTGCACTGGTAGTGAAAAATCCCTACCTGACCTATGCACGCATGGCCCAAATTCTTGATACCACGCCGCAGCCGGCGCAGAACATTGCAGCCAGCGCTGCGATTGATCCAATGGCTCAGCTGGGTAACAACGTGGCAGTCGGCGCAAACGCCGTTATCGAATCCGGCGTTGTGCTGGGTGATAACGTGGTGATTGGGCCAGGCTGCTTTGTTGGAAAAAATACGAAAATTGGCGCAGGGACTCGTCTTTGGGCCAATGTTTCTGTCTACCATGAGGTTGAGATTGGCGAGAATTGCCTCGTACAGTCCAGCACGGTGATTGGTTCTGACGGATTCGGTTACGCCAACGATCGGGGTAACTGGGTTAAGATCCCGCAGCTGGGTCGCGTGATTATCGGCGATCGCGTTGAGATCGGCGCTTGCACAACCATTGACCGTGGTGCACTTGACGACACCATTATTGGTAACGGTGTTATCATAGACAACCAGTGCCAGATTGCACATAACGTTGTGATTGGCGACAATACCGCAGTTGCGGGTGGTGTTATCATGGCAGGCAGCCTGAAAATAGGCCGTTACTGCATGATAGGCGGTGCCAGCGTGATCAATGGCCATATGGAAATATGCGACAAAGTCACGGTGACGGGGATGGGTATGGTGATGCGTCCCATCACTGAGCCCGGCGTTTATTCCTCCGGTATCCCGCTGCAACCGAACAAGGTATGGCGTAAAACAGCTGCACTGGTGATGAATATTGATGATATGAGCAAGCGACTCAAAGCGATTGAGCGCAAAATCGATCAACAAGACTAAGCGTTCATCCGTTTAACGCTAAATTTCCCGGCCTGTCGGCTTTGTTTATAAACCGGCAGGCCGTGTTATTATTGCTACTTAGTACATTTGACAGGAAGAGTATTTTGACTACTGACACTCATACTCTGCATATTGAAGAGATTTTAGAACTTCTGCCGCACCGCTACCCGTTTTTACTGGTAGACCGTGTGCTGGATTTTGAAGAAGGTCGTTTTCTGCGCGCAGTGAAAAATGTCTCCGTTAACGAGCCATTCTTCCAGGGGCACTTCCCTGGTAAACCTATCTTCCCGGGTGTGTTGATCCTGGAAGCGATGGCACAGGCTACCGGTATTCTGGCGTTTAAAAGCGTAGGTAAACTGGAGCCGGGTGAACTCTATTACTTCGCGGGTATCGATGAAGCGCGCTTCAAGCGTCCGGTCGTGCCTGGTGATCAAATGATCATGGAAGTCACTTTTGAAAAAACGCGTCGCGGCCTGACTCGCTTCAAAGGCGTAGCTATGGTTGACGGCAAAGTTGTTTGCGAAGCGACAATGATGTGTGCGCGTAGCCGGGAGGCCTGATACGTGATTGATAAATCCGCCTTTATTCATCCTACCGCCATTGTGGAAACGGGTGCCATCATTGGCGCAAACGTCCACATTGGCCCGTTTTGTATTGTTGGACCCCATGTCGAAATTGGTGAGGGTACAGTACTGAAATCTCACGTTGTCGTGAATGGTCATACCACCATTGGCTGCAACAATGAGATCTATCAGTTCGCCTCCATCGGCGAAGTTAACCAGGATCTTAAGTATGCTGGCGAACCGACCCGCGTGGAAATCGGCGATCGTAACCGCATTCGCGAAAGCGTCACCATTCATCGTGGTACAACGCAAGGCGGTGGATTGACGAAGGTGGGCAGCGACAACCTGTTTATGGTTAATGCGCATATTGCGCACGACTGTACCGTGGGTAGCCGCTGTATTCTCGCCAACAACGCAACGCTGGCGGGGCACGTATCGGTCGATGATTTCGCAATTATTGGCGGCATGACCGCAGTCCATCAGTTCTGCATCATCGGTGCACACGTGATGGTCGGCGGGTGCTCCGGTGTGGCGCAGGACGTCCCACCGTTTGTGATTGCGCAGGGCAACCATGCCACGCCGTTTGGCGTGAACATTGAAGGCCTTAAGCGTCGTGGCTTTAGCCGCGAAGCGATTACCGCGATCCGCAACGCGTACAAATTGCTGTACCGTAGCGGTAAAACGCTGGAAGAGGCGAAGCCGGAAATTGCCGAGCTGGCGAATAAGCACCCTGAAGTGAAAACGTTCATGGAATTCTTTGAACGTTCAACCCGTGGTCTGATTCGTTAATGGTCGACAGTCGTCCGCTTACTATCGCCCTGGTCGCCGGAGAAACCTCCGGCGATATTCTTGGTGCAGGTCTTATACGCGCGCTTAAAGCCCGTGTACCCAATGCCCGCTTTGTGGGCGTGGCTGGGCCGCTGATGCAGGCCGAAGGCTGTGAAGCCTGGTATGAAATGGAAGAGCTGGCTGTGATGGGCATCGTCGAGGTGCTGGGCCGCCTGCGTCGCCTGCTGCATATTCGCGCCGATCTTACCCGCCGCTTTACCGACCTCAAGCCCGATGTCTTTGTCGGCATTGATGCACCTGATTTCAATATTACCCTTGAAGGGAACCTGAAAAAGCAGGGGATCAAAACTATCCATTACGTCAGCCCGTCCGTGTGGGCGTGGCGACAGAAACGCGTTTTCAAAATCGGACGGTCCACCAATCTGGTGCTGGCTTTTCTGCCTTTCGAAAAAGCGTTTTACGACAGGTTTAATGTCCCGTGCCGTTTTATCGGTCATACCATGGCGGATGCCATGCCGCTGGACCCTGATAAAAATGCGGCGCGTGACGAACTGGGCATCCCGCATGATGTGCACTGTCTGGCGCTGCTGCCAGGGAGCCGGGGTGCGGAAGTTGAAATGCTAAGTGCCGATTTCCTGAAAACGGCGCAAATTCTCCGCAAGACGTACCCAGACCTTGAAGTGGTCGTGCCGCTGGTGAATGCCAAACGCCGCGAGCAGTTTGAGCGTATCAAAGCCGAGGTTGCCCCGGATCTTCACGTCCGCCTGCTGGACGGGAAAGGGCGGCAAGCCATGTTTGCGAGCGATGCCGCACTGCTGGCTTCCGGCACGGCTGCGCTGGAGTGTATGCTGGCAAAATGCCCAATGGTGGTCGGTTATCGCATGAAACCATTTACCTTCTGGCTGGCAAAACGTCTGGTAAAAACAGACTACGTATCCCTGCCAAACCTGCTTGCAGGTCGCGAGCTGGTGAAAGAACTCTTGCAGGATGAATGCCAGCCGCAGGCACTGGCTGATGCATTACTGCCGCTGCTGGCCAACGGTAAAACCAGCCACCAGATGCATGATACTTTCCGTGAACTGCATCAACTGATCCGCTGTAATGCTGATGAGCAGGCGGCCGATGCGGTGCTGGAGTTAGCACAATGATGGAATTTATTTATCCCCATACCCACCTCGTTGCCGGTGTGGATGAAGTCGGTCGTGGTCCGTTAGTGGGTGCCGTTGTGACCGCGGCGGTGATCCTCGATCCAGCCCGCCCGATCCCTGGCCTGAACGACTCGAAAAAACTGAGCGAAAAGCGCCGCCTGGCGCTGTTCGATGAAATTAAAGAGAAGGCGCTGGCCTGGAGTCTCGGGCGCGCAGAGCCGGATGAGATCGACGATCTGAACATTCTGCACGCCACCATGCTGGCGATGCAGCGTGCCGTTGCGGGCCTGAAGATTGTGCCTGAGTATGTGCTGATCGACGGTAACCGTTGCCCGACGCTGCCGATGCCTTCAATGGCTGTTGTTAAAGGCGATAGCCGCGTCGCAGAAATCAGTGCGGCGTCAATCATTGCCAAAGTGACGCGCGATGCCGAAATGGCCGCGCTGGACCTCACTTATCCCGCGTATGGTTTCGCCCAGCACAAGGGATATCCAACGGCTTTCCATCTGGAAAAGCTGGCTGAACATGGCGCAACTGAACATCATCGGCGCAGCTTTGGCCCGGTGAAACGCGCGCTGGGACTGGTGTCCTGAATCAAGATGCAAGCAATTAAGTAACGCGGGATCTGAAGATGGCTGAACCACGTTTCGTACACCTGCGGGTGCATAGCGACTACTCCATGATCGATGGGCTGGCAAAGACCGGGCCGCTGGTAAAGAAGGCGGCCTCGCTTGGCATGCCTGCGCTGGCGATCACCGATTTTACCAACCTGTGTGGCCTGGTGAAGTTCTACGGAACGGCGCATGGCGCAGGATTAAAGCCCATCGTCGGCGCGGATTTCCACGTGCAGAGCGACCTGCTCGGCGATGAGATGACGCAAATTTCCGTGTTAGCCATGAATAACACGGGCTATCAGAACCTCACTCTGCTGATCTCAAAAGCCTACCAGCGCGGCTACGGCGCGCTGGGTCCATGGATTGACCGCGACTGGCTGGCGGAGCTGAACGAAGGTCTGCTGCTGATCTCCGGTGGCCGTATGGGTGATGTCGGCAAATGTCTGCTGCGCGGGAACAACGTGCTGGTGGATCAGTGCGTCTCGTTCTACGAAGAGCATTTCCCGGATCGCTATTACCTGGAGCTAATCCGTACCGGGCGTGCAGACGAAGAGAGCTATCTGCATGCGGCCGTCGCTCTGGCGGAAGCGCGTGGCCTGCCTGTAGTGGCCACCAACGATGTGCGCTTTCTTGAGCCGGGCGATTTTGACGCGCATGAAATTCGCGTCGCTATCCACGACGGCTTCACCCTCGACGATCCGAAACGTCCTCGCAACTACTCATCGCAGCAGTACATGCGCAGCGAAGAGGAAATGTGTGAGCTCTTCTCCGACATCCCGGAAGCGCTGGAAAACAGCGTAGAGATTGCCAAGCGCTGCAACGTCACCGTGCGTCTCGGCGAATATTTCCTGCCGCAGTTCCCGACGGGCGACATGACCACGGAAGATTTCCTGGTCATGAAATCGAAAGAGGGCCTTGAAGAGCGTCTGGAATTCCTCTTCCCGGATGAAGCGGTCCGTAAAGAGAAGCGTCCTGAATATGACGAGCGTCTGGATATTGAACTCCAGGTGATCAACCAGATGGGGTTCCCTGGCTACTTCCTGATCGTAATGGAGTTCATCCAGTGGTCGAAGGATAACGGCGTACCGGTTGGCCCGGGCCGTGGTTCAGGTGCCGGCTCGCTGGTGGCGTATGCGCTGAAAATCACCGATCTCGATCCGCTGGAATTCGACCTGCTGTTCGAACGTTTCCTTAACCCGGAACGTGTCTCCATGCCCGACTTCGACGTCGACTTCTGCATGGAAAAACGCGACCAGGTGATTGAGCACGTGGCCGATATGTACGGTCGTGATGCGGTTTCACAGATCATTACCTTCGGTACGATGGCGGCGAAAGCGGTTATCCGCGACGTGGGCCGCGTTCTGGGCCACCCCTACGGTTTTGTCGATCGAATCTCTAAGCTGGTGCCGCCCGATCCGGGCATGACTCTGGCGAAAGCCTTTGAAGCTGAACCTCAGCTGCCGGAAATCTACGAAGCCGACGAAGAGGTGAAAGCGCTGATCGACATGGCGCGCAAGCTGGAGGGCGTCACGCGTAACGCCGGTAAGCATGCGGGGGGCGTGGTTATCGCCCCGACCAAAATCACTGACTTCGCGCCGCTGTACTGCGATGAAGCGGGCCAGCATCCGGTCACCCAGTTCGACAAGAACGACGTTGAATACGCCGGGCTTGTGAAGTTCGACTTCCTTGGTTTGCGTACGCTGACCATCATCAACTGGGCGCTGGAGATGATCAACGCCCGCCGTGAGAAGAACGGCGAGCCGCCGCTGGATATCGCGGCTATCCCGCTTGATGACAAGAAAAGTTTCGACATGCTGCAACGCTCCGAGACGACAGCCGTCTTCCAGCTTGAATCCCGCGGCATGAAAGATTTGATTAAGCGTCTGCAACCAGACTGCTTCGAAGATATGATCGCGCTGGTGGCTCTGTTCCGTCCGGGCCCGTTGCAGTCGGGGATGGTAGATAACTTTATCGACCGTAAGCACGGGCGCGAAGAGATTTCCTATCCGGATGTGCAGTGGCAGCATGAAAGCCTGAAACCGGTACTGGAGCCAACCTACGGCATCATCCTGTATCAGGAACAGGTCATGCAGATCGCCCAGGTGCTTTCTGGTTACACCCTTGGCGGCGCAGATATGTTGCGTCGTGCGATGGGTAAGAAAAAGCCGGAAGAGATGGCCAAGCAGCGTTCTATCTTTGAAGATGGGGCGAAGAAAAACGGCGTCGATGGCGAACTGGCGATGAAAATCTTCGACCTGGTGGAGAAATTCGCCGGGTACGGATTTAACAAATCCCACTCCGCCGCTTATGCTTTGGTGTCGTATCAAACGCTGTGGCTCAAGGCCCACTATCCCGCTGAGTTTATGGCGGCGGTAATGACCGCCGATATGGACAACACCGAAAAGGTGGTTGGCCTGGTGGACGAGTGCTGGCGCATGGGGCTGAAGATCCTGCCGCCGGATATTAACTCTGGCCTGTACCATTTCCACGTCAACGATGACGGGGAAATCGTCTATGGGATCGGCGCGATCAAGGGCGTGGGTGAGGGGCCGATCGAGGCGATCATCGAAGCGCGTAACAACGGCGGCTATTTCCGCGAGCTGTTCGACCTGTGCGCCCGCACCGATACCAAAAAACTGAACCGGCGCGTGCTGGAAAAACTGATCATGTCCGGTGCGTTTGACCGGCTGGGGCCACACCGCGCCGCGCTGATGAACTCGCTCGGCGATGCGCTGAAAGCGGCCGATCAGCATGCTAAAGCGGAAGCCATTGGCCAGGCGGATATGTTCGGCGTGCTGGCGGAAGAGCCAGAGCAGATCGAGCAGTCCTATTCCAACTGCCAGCCCTGGCCAGAACAGGTGGTGCTGGATGGGGAGCGTGAGACGTTAGGCCTGTACCTGACGGGACACCCGATCAACCAGTATCTGAAAGAAATTGAGCGCTATGTCGGCGGCCACAGGCTTAAAGACATGCATCCGACAGAACGTGGTAAAATCACCACGGCTGCGGGGCTCGTGATTGCTGCAAGGGTAATGGTCACCAAGCGCGGCAATCGTATCGGCATCTGTACCCTGGATGACCGTTCCGGGCGTCTGGAGGTGATGTTGTTCACCGACGCGCTGGATAAATACCAGCAATTGCTGGAAAAAGACCGCATACTTATCGTCAGCGGACAGGTCAGCTTTGATGACTTCAGCGGGGGGCTTAAAATGACCGCCCGCGAAGTGATGGACATTGACGAAGCCCGGGAAAAATATGCTCGCGGGCTTGCTATCTCGCTGACGGACAGGCAAATTGATGACCAGCTTTTAAACCGACTCCGTCAGTCTCTGGAACCCCACCGCTCGGGGACCATTCCAGTACATCTCTACTATCAGAGGGCGGATGCACGTGCGCGGTTGCGCTTTGGTGCAACGTGGCGTGTCTCTCCGAGCGATCGTTTACTGAACGATCTCCGTGGCCTCATTGGTTCGGAGCAGGTGGAACTGGAGTTTGACTAATACAGGAATACTATGAGTCTGAATTTCCTTGATTTCGAACAGCCGATTGCAGAGCTGGAAGCGAAAATCGATTCTCTGACAGCCGTAAGCCGTCAGGATGAAAAACTGGATATTAACATCGACGAAGAAGTGCATCGTCTGCGTGAAAAAAGCGTAGAACTGACGCGCAAAATCTTTGCCGATCTCGGCGCATGGCAGATCGCCCAGCTGGCGCGTCATCCACAGCGTCCGTACACCCTGGATTATGTCCGCCTGGCGTTTGACGAATTTGACGAACTGGCAGGCGACCGCGCATACGCTGACGATAAAGCTATCGTCGGCGGTATCGCGCGTCTGGATGGACGTCCGGTGATGATCATTGGTCACCAGAAAGGCCGTGAAACCAAAGAGAAGATCCGTCGTAACTTCGGTATGCCAGCACCAGAAGGCTACCGTAAGGCCCTGCGTCTGATGGAGATGGCTGAGCGTTTCAATATGCCAATCATCACCTTCATCGACACACCGGGTGCTTACCCGGGTGTTGGCGCAGAAGAGCGCGGTCAGTCTGAAGCCATCGCACGCAACCTGCGTGAGATGTCTCGCCTGAAAGTGCCGGTCATCTGTACCGTTATCGGTGAAGGTGGTTCCGGCGGTGCGCTGGCAATTGGCGTGGGCGATAAAGTGAATATGCTGCAGTACAGCACCTATTCCGTTATCTCTCCGGAAGGCTGTGCCTCCATTCTGTGGAAAAGTGCCGATAAAGCGCCGCTGGCTGCGGAAGCGATGGGCATCATTGCCCCACGTCTGAAAGAGCTGAAGCTGATCGACACCGTTATCCCTGAACCGCTGGGTGGCGCGCACCGTAAGCCGGAAGTGATGGCTGCTTCCCTGAAAGCGCAGCTGCTGGCAGACCTGGCGGATCTGGACGTGCTGAGCACAGAAGATCTGCTCAACCGTCGTTATCAGCGTCTGATGACCTACGGTTACGCGTAAGCCTCACAATTATCCTAAAAGCCGCACATTGTTGCGGCTTTTTTTATACCTGCCGTTTACCTTAACTATGCTTATCTGATGTTTTTCAAGGAGGTAAACCATGAACATCATTGCCATCATGGGGCCACACGGCGTCTTTTATAAAGACGAACCCATCAAGGAGCTGGAGCAAGCCCTTAAAGCACGCGGATATCAGCTAATCTGGCCGCAAAACAGCGCCGACCTGCTGAAATTCATCGAACACAATCCGCGCATCTGTGGCGTGATATTCGACTGGGACGAATACGACATGGAGTTGTGCAGCGAGATCAATAAGCTCAACGAATATCTTCCGCTGTACGCCTTTATCAACACTCACTCGACCATGGACGTCAGCGCCCACGATATGCGTATGGCGCTGTGGTTCTTCGAATACTCACTCGGCGTGGCTGAGGACATTGCGACCCGCATTCAGCAGTACACCGGTGAATATCTGGATAACATCACCCCGCCGTTTACGCGTGCGCTGTTCACCTATGTGAATGAAGGGAAGTACACCTTCTGTACGCCAGGCCACATGGCGGGAACGGCCTATCAAAAAAGCCCGGTAGGGTGCCTGTTCTACGATTTCTTTGGCGGCAATACGCTGAAGGCGGACGTGTCGATTTCAGTGACCGAGCTGGGCTCGCTGCTGGATCATACCGGCCCGCATCTGGAAGCCGAAGAGTACATCGCCCGGACCTTTGGTGCCGAGCAGAGCTACATGGTGACCAACGGAACCTCGACATCGAACAAGATCGTCGGCATGTATGCCGCGCCTGCCGGTAGCACGTTGCTGATTGACCGGAACTGCCATAAATCACTGGCGCATTTGCTGATGATGAGTGACGTCGTGCCGCTCTGGCTGTCTCCCACGCGTAATGCGCTGGGGATCCTCGGCGGCATTCCTCGCCGTGAGTTCGCGCATGAAGCCATTGAAAATAAGATCGCGGCGATCCCCGAGGCAAGCTGGCCTGTGCATGCGGTGATCACCAACTCCACCTATGACGGGCTGCTTTACAACACGAACTGGATCAAGCAGACGCTGGACGTGCCGTCGATTCACTTTGACTCCGCGTGGGTGCCTTACACCAATTTCCACCCGATTTACTCGGGTAAAAGTGGGATGAGCGGCGAGCGGGTGCCGGGCAAGGTGTTCTTCGAGACGCAGTCGACGCACAAAATGCTGGCCGCGTTTTCCCAGGCGTCTCTCATTCACATCAAGGGTGAGTACGACGAGGACACCTTCAACGAAGCCTTCATGATGCACACGACCACGTCGCCCAGCTACCCGCTTGTGGCGTCCATCGAAACGGCGGCGGCGATGCTGCGCGGTAATCCCGGGAAACGCCTTATTAATCGTTCGGTGGAGCGGGCGCTGCATTTCCGAAAAGAGGTTCAGCGACTTAAAGATGAAGCGGACGGCTGGTTCTTTGATATCTGGCAGCCGGAAGAGATTGATGAGGCAGAATGCTGGCCCGTCGCGCCGGGGGAGAGCTGGCACGGTTTTCGGGATGCTGATGCGGACCACATGTTCCTTGATCCGGTTAAGGTGACGATCCTGACGCCGGGTATGGATGAGCAGGGTGTGATGGGTGAGGAAGGGATCCCGGCTGCGCTGGTGGCGAAGTTCCTTGATGAACGCGGCGTGGTGGTGGAGAAAACCGGCCCCTATAATTTGCTGTTCCTGTTCAGTATCGGGATCGATAAAACCCGCGCGATGGGGCTGCTGCGCGGACTGATGGAGTTTAAGCGCGCATACGATCTTAACCTGCGGGTGAAGAATATGCTGCCGGATCTCTACGCGGAAGATCCTGACTTCTACCGCAATATGCGTATTCAGGATCTGGCCCAGGGGATCCACAGGCTGATCCGCCAGCACGATCTGCCGCGCCTGATGCTGCAGGCATTTGATGTTCTGCCTGAAATGAAGCTGACGCCGCACAGGGCGTGGCAGCGCCAGGTGAAAGGGGAGGTTGAAACCATTGAGCTGGAGAACCTGGTCGGGCGGGTATCAGCCAACATGATCCTGCCTTATCCGCCGGGCGTACCGCTGCTGATGCCGGGCGAGATGATCACCGAGGAGAGCCGGGCGGTGCTCGATTTCCTGCTGATGCTCTGTTCGATAGGGCGCCACTATCCGGGCTTTGAGACGGATATTCACGGTGCGAAACGCGATGATAACGGCGTGTACTGGGTGAGAGTCCTAAAATAAAAGGGGCCGCTTGCCAGGGGCGGGTTGTCGGTTGTAACGTTCAGGGCACCATAAAAAGGAGAAACTATGCTGGGTTTAAAAGCTGTTCATCATATTGCGATCATTGCCACCGATTACGCGAAAAGTAAGGCCTTTTACTGCGACATTCTCGGCTTTACGCTGTTGAGCGAGGCCTACCGCGAGGAGCGCGATTCCTGGAAAGGCGATCTGGCGTTAAACGGACAATATGTGATTGAACTGTTCTCTTTTCCTTTCCCGCCAGCGCGTCCTTCGCGCCCGGAAGCCTGCGGCCTGCGCCACCTGGCCTTCAGCGTCGATAACCTGGACAGCGCGGTAAAGCATCTGGAAGCCCACGGCGTGGCCTGTGAAGCAATTCGCATCGATCCCTTCACCGATAAACGTTTTACTTTTTTCAACGATCCGGACGGTCTGCCGCTGGAGCTTTATCAGCAGTAATCGCCGTCATGTGTGATAATGCCCGTTCAGTTCGGGCATTTTTTATGTGTAATTTCCTATGACCTTACCCGCTATCGCGCACGCCGTTTCACCCTACCGCCAGCTGCTGGTGGGGTTCAGCGGTGGCCTGGATTCCACCGTTTTGCTGCACCGTCTTAAGCTCTGGCGCGACCGTGAGCCTGACGTCCAGCTGCGGGCGATGCATATCCATCACGGCTTAAGCCCCCATGCCGACGATTGGGTGGCGCACTGCGAAGCGGTGTGCTCAGGGTGGGCGATCCCGCTAATCGTTGAACGCGTCACGCTTGAGGATGAAGGGCTGGGTATTGAGGCGCAGGCGCGCAAAGCCCGCTACGCCGCGTTTTCCGGCGCGTTACAGCCTGGAGAAGCGTTGGTCACCGCGCAGCATCTGGACGACCAGTGCGAGACGTTTTTACTGGCGCTCAAGCGGGGCAGCGGGCCTGCGGGTTTATCCGCCATGCCTGAGCGTGCTGGTTTTGCTGAAACAGAGCTCATCCGCCCGCTACTGGGTGAGACGCGCGCATCACTGGAAGCCTGGGCGCAGCAACATCATCTGCGCTGGATTGAAGACGAAAGCAATCAGGACGACAGTTACGACCGTAACTTCCTGCGCCTGCGCGTCTTACCGCTGCTGAGTGAGCGCTGGGCCCATTTTTCCGAAGCGGTGGCCAGAAGTGCCATGCTTTGTGCTGAACAGGAAAGCTTGCTGGATGAGTTGCTGAGCGGGGAGCTGAATACGCTGACTACCGCTGACGGTGCCCTGAACATTGCGCCGTTGAAAGTGATGAGCCCCGTGCGTCGGGCTGCTCTGATTCGTCGCTGGCTGGCTTCCCACCGTGCGGTTATGCCGTCCCGGGCGATGCTCAACCGTATCTGGGAAGAAGTTGCACAGGCGCGGGAAGATGCCGCACCGTGTATACGCCTGAATGGTTATGACGTCAGGCGCTATAAAGAGCAACTCTGGTGGGTGAAATCTGTGCCGTCGCTGGCTGACGTTGTGCTTGACTGGCCGTCGCCGGAAAAAGCATTAACGCTACCGTTGAATGCCGGTGTCGTTGCGTTAAGCCATTCGGGCAATGTGCGTCTACCTGAGCCGGACGAGAACGTCACCATACGCTTCAGGGCCAGCGGCATGCTGCATATCGTTGGGCGTAACGGCGGGCGTAAACTGAAGAAAATCTGGCAGGAACAGAACGTTCCGCCCTGGCGACGTGATACCACGCCGCTTCTGTTTTACGGCGACACGCTCATCGCGGCGGCAGGTGTGTTTATTACCCAGGAAGGGTGGGCTGAAGCGGGTGTGAATTTTGAGTGGAAAGCGTAACGGGCAGCCTGGCTGCCCGTTGGTTATCAGGATTCGCTCACCACGACGGTGCCGATTTCCGGATGGCTGAAACTGGCAATTTTGTCGAGGCGTAACTCACGCGTTGCACCTGCATCTTCCACAACCAGGTATTCCACATTTTTACGGGAAACCAGATCGCTGGCCTTTGCCTTTAGCACTTCGCCATCTTTTAGCTCCAGCGTCAGTATTAAATGATGCTGGCAGGCGAGTTCGAGGTTGTCATAGTCATCACAATTGATGGGTTGATAGGTATCATTCATCGACATAATCGCTCACCAGTAAATTCGCCGCAGCATACGCTGCTTTTTCCCTGACCGATTCAGAAAGGCTCTCATCAGAGGCCACTTCATTCAGCACGTTCAATACACAGCCCAACGCATCCGGGATGTACCCCAGATCTCCGCTGGCAATTTCCGCATACCGTCTGCGAATCAACTCACAATAATTATTCACATCACCTCCTGCCAGCGTACTGACTTACTGTGAGATATCATTAAGCCTACGAAGTTAAACTCGGTTTAGCAAGGTGACTATACCATACTCATTTAAGCAATATCAGCGCCTTGATAACGGGGTGCCACCACCTCGTAACAGCCTTTTGCTGCGGTTTTCGCTACAATGTACGCCTGATTCGAAAGGAGTTCTCTCATGGCGCTGAAAGCGACAATTTATAAAGCTGTGGTCAATGTGGCGGATCTTGACCGTAACCAGTTTCTGGATGCGTCATTGACGCTGGCGCGTCACCCTTCTGAAACCCAGGAGCGCATGATGCTGCGCCTGCTGGCGTGGATTAAGTATGCCGACGAGCGTCTGCAATTTACCCGTGGTTTAAGCGCGGAAGATGAACCGGAAGCCTGGCTGCGCAACGATCATCTGGGTATCGATTTATGGATTGAGCTTGGCCTGCCGGATGAACGCCGGATCAAAAAGGCTTGCACCCAGTCAGCTGAAGTGGCGTTGTTTGCCTATAACCAGCGCGCGGCGGAGATCTGGTGGCAGCAAAACAAAAATAAATGTGCGCAGTTCAAAAATCTTACCGTCTGGTATCTGGATGATGAACAACTGGCACAGTTGAGCGCGTTCGCCAGCCGGACAATGGCGCTTCAGGCAACGATTCAGGACGGCGCCATCTGGCTTTCCGATTCTCAGAATAATCTGGAAATTCATCTCACGGCCTGGCAGCCCGTATCATGATTGAGTTGTCCCGAAACGCCAGCATCCCTGATCACGAGCTGGAGATCACCGCCATCCGTGCTCAGGGCGCAGGGGGGCAGCACGTTAACAAGGCCTCAACGGCTATCCATTTGCGCTTTGACATCCGGGCCTCCAGCCTGCCAGAGTATTATAAAGAAAGCCTGCTCGCCGCCAGCCATCATCTGATCACCAGTGAAGGTGTGATTGTGATTAAAGCGCAGGAATATCGCAGCCAGGAAATGAACCGGGAAGCGGCACTTTCCAGACTGGCGGCGGTCATAAAAGAGCTGACGGCTGTACAAAAAAGTCGCCGGGCAACACGTCCAACGCGGGCATCGAAAGAACGTCGGTTGTCATCGAAGGCGCAGAAATCCACCGTAAAGTCACTGCGTGGCAAAGTCCGTCACCCGTAATGTGACGAAAGGGACACACTTTTTCATAAGGAATGTATTGTGAAAAAAGCATTATTATCAGCGCTGGCCGTGACAAGCCTGTTCGCGCTTTTTGGCTGTAACAACCGTTCAGAAACACAGGTACTACAGCCAACGCAAAACGAAGAATTGAAGCCGATGCAGCAGAGCTGGCGCGGCGTATTGCCATGTGCAGATTGTGAAGGCATCGAAACCTCTCTGTTCCTGCAAAAAGATGGCACCTGGGTGATGAACCAGCGCTATCAGGGAGCGAAAGAGCCGTCTTCTTTTGCAACATACGGAACATGGGCGCGTACGGCTGAAAAGCTGGTATTGACTGATACCACGGGCGATAAAATGTATTTCCGCGCCAAAGGCGAGGGGATGGAGATGCTCGATCGCGAAGGCAATCCGATTGAATCCCAGTTCAACTACACGCTGGCCCCGGTAAAAGCGACCCTGCCTGCAACCCCAATGGCGATGCGAGGGATGTATTTCTACATGGCGGATGCGGCAATCTTCACTGACTGTGCAACCGGGAAGAAAGTCAGCGTGGCGAACAATGCCCAGCTGGAGCGTGACTATGCCGTCGCGCGCGGTAACGACAGCAAACCAGTGTTGCTGACGGTTGAAGGGCATTTTACGCTGGAGCCAAACCCCGATAGCGGTGAGCTGGTGAAAACGCTGGTGGCAGATAAAGACGCGAAGTTTGCTGCGGGTAAAGACTGCGAAAGCAAATAAGTTATAGTCATTAAAAAACCCCGCACTGGCGGGGTTTTTTTGTTTCTTAGCCTTTGATGGCTTTCACCAGGTAATCAAGAATGTCGCCCGTCTTGATCATCTGTTTTTCGCCGTTGCGACGGTACTTGTATTCAATCTCATCGCTGTCGAGGTTACGGTCGCCGATGACGATGGTGTGTGGAATACCGATCAGTTCCATATCAGCAAACATCACGCCAGGACGCTCTTTACGGTCATCCATCAGCACGTCGATACCTTTCGCGCTCAGCTCAGCGTAGAGTTTCTCTGCCAGCTCCTGCACGCGGTAAGACTTGTGCATGTTCATTGGCAGGATCGCCACCTGGAACGGCGCGATGTTATCCGGCCAGACGATTCCGCGTTCGTCATAGTTCTGCTCGATAGCGGCCGCAACAACGCGCGTTACCCCAATGCCGTAGCAGCCCATGGTCAGAACCTGGTTACGACCATCTTCGCCCTGAACGGCAGCGTTCATTGCGCGCGAGTACTTATCGCCCAGCTGGAAGATGTGGCCTACTTCGATACCGCGTTTGATCATCAGGGTACCCTTGCCGTCCGGGCTTGGATCGCCTGCGACCACGTTACGGATGTCAGCCACTTCCGGCGTCGCCACGTCACGATCCCAGTTGATGCCGAAGTAGTGTTTACCGTCGATGTTTGCGCCCGCAGCGAAGTCGCTCATCGCCGCAACGGTGCGGTCAATGACCACCGGAACAGGCATGTTCACCGGACCCAGAGAACCAGGACCTGCATTCACCACGGCGCGGATTTCGGCCTCCGTTGCGAAGGTCAGCGGGCTGGCAACCTGCGGCAGCTTCTCGGCTTTCACTTCGTTCAGCTCGTGATCGCCACGGACCAGCAGGGCTACCAGTGGGTAGGCGCTGCCTTCAGCCGATTTCACCAGCAGGGTTTTGACCGTTTTTTCGATCGGCAGATTAAACTGTTCAACCAGCTCGGCGATGGTTTTCGCGTTTGGCGTATCAACCAGCGTCATCTCTTGCGTTGCCGCGCCGCGTGGTTCTTTTGGTGCCAGCGCTTCTGCGAACTCAATGTTGGCGGCGTAATCAGAGGAGTCAGAGAAAATTACATCGTCTTCGCCGCTCTGCGCCAGAACCTGGAATTCATGAGAGGCGCTACCGCCGATTGAACCGGTATCAGCCTGTACAGCACGGAAATCCAGCCCCATGCGGGAGAAGATTTTGCTGTAGGCCACGTACATTTTGTCGTAGGTCTCTTGCAGTGATTCCTGAGAAGTATGGAAAGAGTAGGCATCTTTCATCAGGAATTCGCGGGAGCGCATCACGCCAAAGCGTGGGCGCACTTCGTCACGGAACTTGGTCTGGATCTGGAAGAAGTTCAGCGGCAGCTGTTTGTAAGAGCTCAGCTCGTTACGGATCAGATCGGTGATCACTTCTTCATGCGTTGGGCCGAGAACGAATGGACGATCGCCACGATCGGCAATACGCAGCAGTTCAGGACCGTACTGCTCCCAGCGACCGCTCTCCTGCCACAGTTCAGAAGGCTGAACGACCGGCATTAACACCTCGATAGCACCGGCGTTGTTCATCTCTTCACGCACGATGTTTTCGACTTTTTTCAGGACGCGCACGCCGGTCGGCAGCCAGGTGTATAACCCGGAGGCCAGCTTGCGGATCATCCCGGCGCGCAGCATCAGCTGGTGGCTGATCACCTCGGCGTCGGCAGGTGTCTCCTTCAGAGTGGAGAGCAGATATTGGCTAGTACGCATGTTGTTACGGTTCCATTTCGACGATTGGAACAGGCTGAAACACCAGCCTGACACAAAAAAAGTGGTTTAGTTTACCAGTGTGGCAAAGATGCCAAAAGAGAGGAGAACAAAATTACCTGGGTTCCAGGGCAAACACTTCAAAACCTGCATCAGTTACGCGCCAGCGCACGTTAAAGTCCAGCAGCCAGACGGCGTACGTTTTTCCTGCGTCTTCCTCTTTGCGATAGGCGGGACGAGGGTCCTGCGCCAGGACTTCGACGATAAAGTCACGCAGACGAGGATAGCGCTTTTCCAGCTGGCTGATTTGCGTCGTTATTTCAGATGTGAAGTAAACCGGCATCTCTGCCTGTGGGGCGTCCTGAGCATAGCTTGCACGGGCATCCGGCAGCGCTTCGGCGAAGGGCAGGTAAGGTTTAATATCGATGACCGGCGTGCCATCAACCAGGTCAAGGCTACCTAACTCCAGGATCACCCGATCTTTCTGACAGCGTATCCCTTTCAGTTCGACCAGCGACATCCCGACTGGATTCGGTCGGAACGTTGAGCGGGTGGCAAAAACTCCCATTCTGGCATTTCCGCCCAGACGAGGAGGACGCACGGTAGGACGCCAGCCGCCTTCCATGGTCTGGTGAAACACAAACACCACCCATAAATGGCTGAATGCCTCAAGCCCGCGCACTGCATCGGCCTGATTATACGGCGCGACAAGATGCAGCTCGCCGCCGCCGTTAAGGACCAGTCCCGGCTGACGCGGCACGGCGAACTTTTCTTTATAAGGGGAGCGGATAACGCCTATCGGCTCGAACTGAAATGAACTCATTTCGCCGTGATGTTAAGCGCAGAACCGATACATACCGCCTGACGGTAGCAGCCCGGCGTACCACTGGTGACCTCGCAACTGTGCAGCAGCACCGCGTTGGCTTTCATTTTCGACGCGTTGATTTGCATACGCTTGCGGGCTGTTGGGATATTTGGAGGGGAGTCCTGATTCGTTGCCTGGCAGGATTCGCCGCTCACTTCGCCCAGTTCACGGAATGGCTTACCGACCAGCTCGTCGGCTTTAGTAATAATACGTACCGGCGCAGCGCGAGGCGCTTTCGGTTTTGCTGGCTCCGCTTTTGGCGGGGTTGCAGTGCTTTGAACGGGTTCAACAGGAGATCTGCTTAGCATAGAACAGCCGCTCAGCATCAGTGCTAAAAGACAGATCGGTAAAGCACGCATAATAGTTCCTCAGTGGATAATCAAAACGTCAGATATTGAAGCAGTTGACCGCACAAATGACAAGACGGGCAAATGCCCGTCTTGATGATATTACACTGAGGTGAGATTACCAGCCTTTAACCGCGCCGCCGTTAAACACCTTATTGGCTTCCTGGTAAACTTCTTCAGACTGATATGCCTGCAGGAATTTCTTCACGTTTTCCGCGTCCTTGTTGTCTTCGCGAGTCACGATCAGGTTGACGTACGGGGAATCTTTGTCTTCAACAAAGATGCCATCTTTCGCAGGGGTCAAACCGATCTGGCTGGCGTAAGTGGTGTTGATAACGGCCAGCGCGATCTGTGCATCGTCCAGAGAACGTGGCAGCTGAGGGGCTTCCAGCTCAACAATTTTCAGATTTTTCGGGTTTTCGGTCACGTCCAGAACGGTCGGCAACAGGCCAACACCTTCTTTCAGTTTAATCAGGCCCACTTTCTGGAGCAGAAGCAGCGAACGGCCAAGGTTGGTTGGGTCGTTAGGGACGGCAACCTGTGAACCCGGCTGGAGTTCATCCAGAGATTTAATTTTCTTGGAATAACCGGCAATCGGGTAAACGAAGGTGTTACCGACAGCAACCAGCTTGTAGCCGCGATCTTTGATCTGTTGATCCAGGTACGGTTTATGCTGGAAGGCGTTAGCGTCAATGTCGCCTTTGCTCAGCGCTTCGTTCGGCAGAACGTAATCGTTGAAGGTCACCAGCTCAACGTCCAGGCCATATTTTTCTTTCGCGATTTTCTGCGCGGCCTCAGCAACCTGCTGCTCTGCACCGACGATAACGCCTACTTTGATGTGGTTCGGATCTTTTTCGTCCTGACCGCAACCCACCAGTGCCAGCGAACCAATCAGTGCGCCTACTGCTGCAAAGGTCTTAAATTTAAACGCCATGTTATATCCTTAACTCGTCGAGTTTGTGTTGTTTGTAACGTTATTTATGCGTAACAGCCCGGACGATACGATCGCCAGAGAATTGAATTAAGTAAACCAGCACAACCAGCAATACCAGAACGGTATTCATTACGGTAGCGTTATAGCCAATATAGCCGTACTGATATCCAATCTGGCCTAAACCGCCAGCACCCACGGCGCCGCCCATCGCGGAATAACCGACCAGGGTGATAAGCGTGATGGTTGCTGCATTCACCAGCCCAGGCAGCGCCTCAGGCAGCAGAACTTTGCGAACGATCTGCATTGGCGTCGCACCCATAGCGCGGGAAGCTTCAATCAGGCCTGTTGGGATTTCCAGCAGGGCGTTTTCCACCATACGGGCGATAAACGGCGCGGCGCCTACGGTTAGCGGGACAATTGCCGCCTGCAAACCAATCGACGTCCCGACAATAACGCGTGTAAACGGAATCATCCACACCAGCAGGATAATAAACGGTATAGAACGGAAAATGTTCACCAGCGCAGAGAGCGTGCGATACAGCTTCGCGTTTTCAATAATTTGACCCGGGCGCGTGACGTACAGCAGTACGCCGACCGGCAGCCCAATCACAAAACCAAAAAAGCCCGATACGAAGGTCATTGCCAGCGTTTCCCAAACGCCGCGAACCAGTAGCCACATCATCGGCTCAGACATAACCCAGCACCTCTACTTTTACGTGATGTTCTTGCAGCCAGGCAATTGCCGCCTGGGTTTCTTCCTGTGTGCCGTGCATTTCCGTCAGCATAATGCCGAACTTCACGCCACCGGCGTAGTCCATCTGCGCGCTAATAATGTTGTTATTCACGTTAAAGCGACGCGCGGTTTCGGACAGCAGCGGTGCGTCAACGGACTGGCCCGTGAACTCCATGCGCAGCATCGGGACGCTGTCAGGCGTTGCGTCTGCTTTTAAACGTTCCAGATAATCTTCCGGAATATCCAGATGCAGTGTGGACTGAATGAACTGCTGAGCCAGAGGCGTTTTCGGGTGCGAGAAGACTTCGCTGACCGTGTCCTGCTCAATCAGCTCACCGTTGCTGATGACGGCGACGCAGTCACAGATACGCTTCACCACGTCCATTTCGTGCGTAATAAGGAGGATAGTCAGGCCCAGACGACGGTTAATGTCTTTCAGCAGTTCCAGGATAGAACGCGTGGTGGCTGGATCTAACGCGCTGGTGGCTTCATCACACAGCAGCACTTTTGGGTTGCTTGCCAGCGCGCGAGCGATTGCTACACGCTGCTTTTGCCCGCCTGAGAGGTTGGCCGGGTAGCTGTCATGCTTATCACCCAGCCCAACCAGATCCAGCAGTTCGGTGACGCGTCGCGTAACCTCTTCTTTTGGTGTGCTATCCAGCTCCAGCGGTAACGCCACGTTTCCAAAAACCGTGCGTGAGGCCAGCAGGTTAAAGTGCTGGAAAATCATGCCAATCTGGCGACGCGCTTTGGTGAGTTCTTTTTCTGAGAGAGCGGTAAGCTCCTGGCCGCCAACTTCTACGCTGCCCTGGGTCGGGCGCTCAAGCAGGTTAACACACCGGATCAGCGTACTTTTACCCGCACCCGATGCGCCAATGACGCCATAAATCTGACCAGCAGGCACATGCAGGCTGACGTTGTTCAGCGCCTGAATGGTTCGGTTCCCCTGCTGGAACACTTTGGTGATATTGGAAAGTTTAATCATTAGATTATTTTTATCGTATGTAAGTTAGCCGTGGCATTTTCTTCTGCCAGATACGGGGAATGACCGTAAACAAAATGGATGTTAAGGCATCCAGACGTCTAAATCAATCCACCTCTGTGCGATGAGCACTTTATTGCGCTGCGATTCATGAGATACTAGCTGAACAAGCCTTTTTCAGGAGCAAACCGGTGGCAAAATCTGTACCCGCAATTTTTCTCGATCGTGACGGCACAATTAATGTGGATCACGGTTACGTCCATGAGATTGATGAGTTCGAATTTATCGAGGGCGTAATAGATGCCATGCGCCAGCTGAAAGAGATGGGCTATGCGCTGGTGGTGGTAACTAATCAGTCCGGTATCGCCCGGGGTAAATTCACCGAAGCGCAGTTCGAGACGCTGACGGAATGGATGGACTGGTCTCTGGCCGATCGTGGCGTCGATCTTGATGGCATCTATTATTGTCCGCATCATCCACAGGGAACAGTAGAAGCGTATCGTCAGACATGTGATTGCCGTAAGCCACACCCGGGAATGTTTATCTCTGCACAGGAATTCCTGCACATTGATATGGCCGCGTCTTTTATGGTGGGCGATAAACTGGAGGATATGCAGGCAGCGGCGGCGGCAGGTGTGGGAACCAAAGTATTAGTGCGGACCGGTAAACCAGTCACCCCAGAAGCAGAAAATGCAGCTGACTGGGTGATAACTAGTCTGGCAGATCTGCCAAAAGAGATTAAAAAGCACCAAAAATAGACGTTTTGGTGAAAAGGTGAGCGGTTGAAATAAAAATGCATTTTTCCGCTTGTCATTCCTCGGCGGCTCCCTATAATGCGCCTCCATCGACACGGCGGATGTGAATCACTTCACAGACTACCCGGTCGGTTGAAGAGAAAAAATCCTGAAATAACGGGTTGACTCTGAAAGAGGAAAGCGTAATATACGCCACCTCGCGACAGAGCGCTGAAGCGCGTCGCAACTGCTCTTTAACAATTTATCAGACAATCTGTGTGGGCACTCAAAGTGACATGGATTCTTAACGTCCTCGGACGAAAAATGAATACCAAGTCTCTGAGTGAACACGTAATTCATTACGAAGTTTAATTCACGAGCATCAAACTTAAATTGAAGAGTTTGATCATGGCTCAGATTGAACGCTGGCGGCAGGCCTAACACATGCAAGTCGAACGGTAACAGGAAGCAGCTTGCTGCTTCGCTGACGAGTGGCGGACGGGTGAGTAATGTCTGGGAAACTGCCTGATGGAGGGGGATAACTACTGGAAACGGTAGCTAATACCGCATAACGTCGCAAGACCAAAGAGGGGGACCTTCGGGCCTCTTG
>NZ_JBMKHV010000016.1:0-93887 GCF_049238585.1 Enterobacter cloacae complex sp. IR5428
AATGGCGAAGAAACGGTCTAAATAGGCTGATTCAAGGCATTTACGGGAGAAAAAATCGGCTCAAACATGAAGAAATGAAATGACTGAGTCAGCCGAGAAGAATTTCCCCGCTTATTCGCACCTTCCCAAGCATACTGTTGGTACCTCCCCCCCATTCTTTGCCTGTGTCCAGGAGGAGGATTTTACGTTTTTGCGGCATGTCTGAATCCGTATGCTACCCTTCATCTGACCGCATTATAAAGAATTTACTGAAATAAAATAGATTTTTTGTATTTCTTTGTCTTTTTATAAGGAAAGGTTTTAAACGCGCTTATTTTAAAAGTGCGATTTAAGACTTTAATCGCCTCTTCTCAATTCGATAGTATTAGCGCAAAAATTTTATGTTGTTTTTGAGAGGGTGCGAATATGTTTAAAATAACGGTTTGCTTATTAACGTTTAACTCCGAAAGAACGTTGCACGATGTTATTCCTCCTCTTTTAAAAATAGCGGATGAATTCGTTGTAGTTGATTCCGGAAGTACAGACGCAACGATATATATTTGCCAGAGTTATGGATTGTCGCCCATATTCAAAAAATATAGCTGGCACGGCGAGCAGATGAACCATGCCATATCCCATGCGCACAACGACTGGGTGCTGTGCATGGACAGTGACGAAATACTCGATCAAGAAACCGTTGGTGCTATTTTAAAATTAAAAATGGGCGATGAACCCGAATCGGATATGGCGTGGCGGATATGTCGTCACTGGTTTGTTCTGGGAGAAAATGTCCGAACGATTTATCCAGTCTCATCTCCGGATTATCCGGTGCGTCTTTTTAACCGTACGCAGTCGCGATTTAATAACCGGCCAGTAGACGATCAGGTTGAAGGTTTTCTCCGTTCTGAACGTATTCCTGGCTATGTCAGACATGATACGTTTTATTCACTGCATGAACTTTTCAATAAATTAAACGGATATACCACTCGCCTGGTTCAATATCAGACGATACGTCCCTCTCTTGGTCGCGGCGCGATCAGCGCTATCGGCGCATTTTTCAAATGGTATCTGTTTAGCGGTGCGTGGCGTCAGGGCAAAGTGGGTGTGGTGACAGGGTTTTATGCCACGACGTACAGTTTTTTGAAGTATTTCAAGGCCTGGTATCAGGATCGGGAAAAGAAAGAGTCCGTTGCAAAAGAGCAGTCGGACTCTTATCTGGCAGAATAGGCGTTAGCCGATCAGGCTTTTTTTCCCCAACCCTGCCACTGTTGCTGGACGTATTTAACCAGCGTACTGCTGCTGATGCTTTCGCCAATCACCGTGAAGAAGCGGGTTGCATAGACCGGTTCAGGCGGCTGTTTCAGCGAGCAGTTCTTCACGCCGCGGAATGGATTACGCGGCTGCGTTGTGGGTGGTTGCGCGCTACCCGGACGGGAAGTATCCACCTGAGGTTCATTGAGCAGATCGCTCGGACGCACCAGCGTGATATCGGCGGGTAAGCCCGGCAACATTTGCTGCAAAACGCGAACGGTAGACGGATGCGGATGCCCAATGGCAATCGCCGAACCGTTACGGCGCGCCAGCTGTACCGCGCGGTTGAACTGCACGCGGATATCCGCTTCGTTCTGGGAGTCGTCCAGGAAGACTTTGCGCTTGATGACTTTTACACCCGTCCCCTGAGCGGCACGCATCGCCTGGCTGTTGCCGATGGTCATGCTGTCGAGGAAGTAGAGATTGTAACGCTCCAGCGCCTGCATCACTTTCAGCATACCGTACAGGCTGGAGGTCATCGCGCTGCCCATATGGTTATTCAGACCCACGGCATACGGCACTTTATTGTACGCATCGCGGATGATGCGATCGATCTCGTCGCTGCTCATGTCCGGACGCAGGGTATCTTTTTCCAGCGGCTGCTTGCTGAGAGGGGCCATCGGCAGATGGATGAGGACCTGATGGCCGCCATTGTGCGCTTTGGTCGCCATTTCATGCGCGTGAGGCGCATTAGGCAGGACGGCGACAGAGATGGCTGACGGCATCGCCAGCACCTGATTTTCATAGTGTGGTCGATAACCGAAGTCATCAATCACAATCGCGAGTTTGCCTGCATAAACCGGTGCAGCCAGCGCCAGTGCGCTGACGACGGAAAAAACAATTCGACGAAATTGAAGCAAAACTTATCTTCCCAACCACGGCTGTGGATTGACCGCCTGACCCTGACGACGAATTTCGAAATAGAGTGACGGGCGGCCCTGACCGCCACTGCTGCCCACAAGGGCAATGGGTTGACCCGCGCGCACCTGAGTGCCAACGCTGACCAGCGCGCTCTGGTTGTAGCCGTAAAGACTCATGTCGCCTTTACCGTGCTCGACCACCACCACGAGCCCGTAACCCTGTAGCCAGTCGGCCAGGATCACGCGGCCATCGGCGATGGCTTTCACTTCGCTACCTTCAGACGCACCGATAACGATCCCCTTCCAACGTAGCTCACCCTGCAACTGTTCGCCATAGCGATGCAGGATCGTACCGCGAACGGGCCAGTAAGCCTGACCACGCGGGGAGCCGAGGCCGCCGGTACGCGACATCAGGGAACGTTCATTTTCAGTCGGTTTGTAGGTGGTGCCTTTCCGGGAGGCTTCCTGCTGCTTATTACGCACCGCCTGCGCTTCGCGCGCTTCTTTTTCGGCGCGCGCTTTGGCCGCGGCTTCTGCCCGGGCAATGCTGTTACGCAGTCTGGATTCGTTGGCGCGCATTTCGCTCAGCTGGCTTTGTCCTGCCTGGATAGAGGACTCCAGCCCGGCGAGCGTCTTCTTACGCTCATTGCGCGCCTGCTCAAGCTTCTCCTGCTGCGCCTGCTGATCGTAGAGCAGCGTTTGCTGCTGGCTCTGCTTCTCTTCCAGCTCGGCTTTTTGCGTGGTGACTTCTTCGCGCGTCTGTTTCAGCTGCGCAATGGTCTCCTGACGAGCCTGGTTGAGATAGCCGAAATAGGCCTGTAAACGCTGACCGCGCTGGCTCTCTTCACCGCTGAGGATCAACTGAAGGCCTGTGTGCTCACCCTGGCGGAAAGCGGCATCAAGCTGTGCAGCAAGGTTCCGCTCCTGGGCATCGCGCTGACGCTCCAGTTTCGCAATCGATGCGTTCATTTCATCGATTTGCTTATTAAGCTGGGCAAGGGTGTTTTGTGTTTCACGCAGCTTACGCGCGGCGGCGGAAATAGCCTCTTCCTGCTTTTTAAGCTGGGCAAGCAGGGCAGCGCGCTGCTGCTGCTGCTGGCGTACCACACGCTCTTTGGCGGCGATATCGGCCTGAATGGATTTGAGCTGGTCGCGGTCATCCGCGTGGGCAGATGCGGCGCACAGCAATACGCCAGCGCTGAGTGCGCTGGCGCAAAGCAGAGGTCTGACTGATAACCGAAACGGCTTCACGACCCATGTGATTGAAAAAATCGCCTTTCCCCTCATGGGGAGCGATTATTCCACGATGAACAGCGGCTTGCCAGTCATCTCTTCAGGGATTTCCATACCCATCAGCGACAACATGGTTGGCGCGATGTCGGAAAGCTTGCCGCCTTCCACTGCTTTCACTGACTTATCACCTACATAAATCAGTGGAACAGGCAGGTTGGTATGGGCGGTATGCGCCTGACCGGTTGCCGGGTCACGCATCTGTTCTGCGTTACCGTGGTCAGCGGTGATCAGCAGCTGGCCGCCCACGGATTCAACCGCTTTCGCGACCTGCTCAACGCAGTGGTCCAGCGCTTCAACCGCTTTAACGGCAGCTTCCATCACGCCGGTGTGGCCCACCATGTCGCCATTCGGATAGTTACAGATGATGGTGTCGTATTTACCGCTTTCGATCGCGGCCACCAGTTTTTCGGTCAGCTCCGCAGAGCTCATTTCTGGCTGGAGATCGTATGTGGCGACTTTCGGTGAGTTAATCAGGATGCGGTCTTCGCCTTTAAACGGCTCTTCTACGCCCCCGTTAAAGAAGAAGGTCACGTGCGCATACTTCTCAGTTTCGGAGATGCGCAACTGCGTTTTATCGTTTTTCGCCATCCACTCGCCGAAGGTATTTTCCAGGGAAGCGGGTGGATACGCGCATGGGGCTTTGATATCCGCTGCATACTCGGTCAACTGGATGAAATCGATCTTCGCCACTTTCTTACGGGCGAAACCGTCGAAATCGCTGTTGACGAAGGCGCGGGTGATTTCGCGCGCGCGGTCAGCACGGAAGTTCATGAAGATCAGCGCATCGCCATCTTCCATAGCGGCATCGGCCTGGCCTTCAGCGCGGATCACGGTTGCCTTCACAAATTCGTCGTTTTCATCACGCGCGTAAGCCGCTTCCAGGCCTTCAACGGCGGTCGGGAACTGGAACTCGCCTTTTGCCAGGGTCAGCAGATCATAGGCTTGCTCAACGCGGTCCCAGCGGTTGTCGCGGTCCATGGCATAGTAACGACCAACGATGGATGCCACGCGGCCTTTGCCCAGTGCGGCAAATTTATCTTCAAAGGCTTTCAGAGAACCTTTTGCGCTGCGTGGCGGCGTATCGCGACCATCCAGGAAGGCGTGCAGATAGATTTTTTCCGCACCGCGCTCGGCGGCCAGTTCAACCATCGCCATGATGTGATCTTCGTGGCTGTGCACGCCGCCTGCAGAGAGCAGGCCCATAATGTGCACGGCCTTGCCTGCGGCAACGGCTTTATCTACCGCTCCGGTGAGCGTTGGGTTGGCAAAGAATGTACGTTCTTTGATTTCAACGTCCAGGCGCGTCAGGTCCTGATAAACGATACGGCCTGCGCCCAGGTTAACGTGACCCACTTCAGAGTTGCCCATCTGACGATCCGGCAGGCCGACTTCCAGACCAGACGCATCAATCAGGGTGTGGGGACGTTTTGCCCATAGCGCATCCATAACCGGGGTTTTGGCGTTGAAAATGGCGTTATCCTGTTGATCTTCACGGTAGCCATAGCCATCCAGAATCACCAGTACCATAGGTTTTTTAGAAACCGACATTGCGACAACCTCATGCTCAAGAGACAAAAAATTTGCGTAATTTTACTACAGCTGAATCGATAAAATAGCCGCAGAAGATCAAAGAAAGCGCGGGGGCAAGGCTGTTCTCAGGCCATTTTGAGGCTTTTTTTACGTGGCATGCCGCAGAAAATAGATTAGCTTTATGTCGCTGGCTGTATTTGCCACAGCGCACAGGTATACTCCTGTCCTGGTTTTTTTAATCACTTAGTCGGGAGTTGTTACCCCCCATGCAAGAAATTATGCAATTCGTTAGCCGCCACCCGGTTCTGAGCATCGCGTGGATTGGCCTGCTGGTCGCTGTACTGTTCACCACATTTAAGGGACTGACGTCTAAAATTAAGGTGATCACCCGCGGTGAAGCGACACGTCTGATCAACAAAGAGGACGCCGTGGTTGTCGATCTGCGTCAGCGCGACGATTTCCGCAAGGGCCATATTGCAGGTGCTATCAACCTGCTGCCAGCGGAAATTAAAGCGAACAACATTGGTGAGCTGGAGAAGCATAAAGCCCAGCCGATTATTGTTGTTGACGGCACTGGCATGCAGGCGCAGGAATCTGCCAACGCACTGCATAAAGCAGGCTTTGAAAACGTAACGGTGCTGAAAGAAGGCATCTCCGGCTGGAGCGGGGAGAATCTTCCTTTAGTGCGCGGTAAATAAGGAGTTAAGTGATGGCCAATATTGAGATCTACACCAAAGCAACGTGCCCGTTCTGCCACCGAGCGAAAGCGCTGCTGTCCAGCAAAGGCGTAACGTTTAAGGAACTGCCGATTGATGGTGACGCGATTAAACGCGAAGAGATGATCCAACGCAGTGGTCGCACAACGGTTCCACAGATTTTTATTGATGCGCAGCACATTGGCGGCTGTGATGACTTGTATGCGCTCGACGCCCGCGGTGGACTCGATCCGCTGCTGAGCTAGAGACTTTAGGACAATTAAAAAGGGTTTTTCCATGTCAGAACAAAACAACACCGAGATGACTTTCCAGATCCAGCGCATCTACACCAAGGATGTCTCTTTCGAAGCGCCAAATGCGCCGCACGTTTTCCAGAAAGACTGGCAGCCAGAGGTTAAACTTGATCTGGATACCGCATCCACCCAACTGGCGGATGACGTGTATGAAGTCGTACTGCGTGTCACCGTGACCGCCTCCCTGGGCGAAGAAACTGCATTCCTGTGCGAAGTCCAGCAGGGCGGTATCTTCTCTATCGGCGGCATCGAAGGTAACCAGATGGCGCATTGCCTGGGTGCATACTGCCCGAACATCCTGTTCCCGTATGCGCGTGAATGCATCACCAGCCTGGTTTCTCGCGGTACATTCCCGCAACTGAACCTTGCGCCAGTCAACTTTGATGCGCTGTTTATGAACTATCTACAGCAGCAGGCTGGCGAAGGTGCCGAACAACATCAGGATGCCTGATGAGCACTGTTAATGCGTCAATGACTGTGATCGGTGCCGGCTCTTACGGCACCGCTCTTGCCATCACACTGGCAAGAAATGGTCACGACGTGGTCCTGTGGGGCCACGATCCAAAACATATCGCGACGTTGCAACACGACCGCTGCAACGTGGCGTTTCTCCCGGACGTTCCGTTCCCTGACTCACTGTATCTGGAAAGCGACCTCGCGACCGCGCTGGCGGCCAGCCGCAATATTTTGATTGTGGTGCCAAGCCATGTGTTTGGCGAAGTCCTGCGTCAGATTAAGCCGCTGATGCGTGCGGATGCGCGTATTGTGTGGGCGACGAAAGGGCTGGAAGCGGAAACCGGACGTCTGTTGCAGGACGTTGCCCGCGAAGCGCTGGGAACAGCGATCCCGCTGGCGGTGATCTCCGGGCCGACATTCGCCAAAGAGCTGGCTGCGGGCTTGCCGACGGCGATCTCGCTGGCGTCCACCGACCAGGCATTTTCCGACGATCTTCAGCAACTGCTGCACTGCGGCAAAAGCTTCCGCGTGTACAGCAACCCTGATTTTATCGGCGTACAGCTGGGCGGCGCGGTGAAGAACGTCATTGCCATCGGGGCCGGGATGTCTGACGGCATCGGCTTCGGCGCGAATGCGCGTACGGCGCTGATCACCCGTGGCCTGACCGAAATGTCACGCCTGGGCGAAGCGCTGGGCGCCGATCCGGCCACCTTTATGGGGATGGCTGGGCTGGGCGACCTGGTGCTGACCTGCACCGACAACCAGTCGCGTAACCGCCGCTTTGGCATGATGCTCGGACAGGGCAGCGATGTAAAAAGTGCGCAGGAGAAGATTGGTCAGGTGGTTGAAGGCTATCGCAATACCAAAGAAGTTCGCGAATTGGCGCATCGTTTCGGTGTCGAAATGCCAATAACCGAGGAAATTTATCAGGTATTGTATTGCGGAAAAAATGCGCGCGAGGCAGCATTGACCTTATTAGGTCGTGCGCGCAAGGACGAGCGCAGCAGCAATTAGCCGGGAAGTATCGTCACCTGAATGACCCAGCCAGCGCAGAACTGGCTGGTCATTAACTATCGTCTGGAGCAAGCAATGCCGTGTGAAGAACTGGATATCGTCTGGAATAATATTAAAGCCGAAGCCCGAGCGTTGGCCGACTGTGAGCCCATGCTGGCCAGTTTCTATCACGCGACGCTACTCAAGCACGAAAATCTCGGCAGCGCTCTGAGCTACATGCTCGCCAATAAACTGGCTTCCCCTATCATGCCTGCTATCGCTATTCGCGAGGTGGTGGAAGAGGCCTACGCTGCCGATCCGGAAATGATTGCTTCTGCCGCCTGCGATATTCAGGCCGTGCGCACGCGTGACCCGGCGGTAGATAAATACTCCACGCCGCTGCTGTATCTCAAAGGCTTCCACGCCTTACAGGCGTACCGCATCGGCCACTGGTTATGGAATGAGGGACGCCGCGCGCTGGCCATCTTCCTGCAAAACCAGGTTTCCGTGACCTTCCAGGTCGATATTCACCCGGCGGCGAAAATTGGCCGCGGGATCATGCTCGATCACGCCACCGGCATTGTTGTCGGTGAAACGGCGGTGATCGAAGATGACGTGTCGATTCTGCAATCCGTTACGCTGGGCGGTACCGGTAAAACCAGCGGCGATCGCCATCCGAAAATTCGTGAAGGGGTGATGATTGGCGCGGGTGCTAAAATCCTTGGCAATATTGAAGTCGGACGCGGCGCAAAGATTGGTGCGGGATCGGTTGTGCTCCAGCCTGTACCGCCGCACACCACCGCCGCTGGCGTCCCGGCGCGCATTGTCGGTAAGCCAGACAGCGATAAACCGTCGATGGATATGGATCAGCACTTTAACGGTATTCACCACACCTTCGAATACGGCGACGGTATCTGAACGCTGGAACACTCAAATAAAAAAGCCCGGTGAGTTAATGCACCGGGCTTTTGATTAGTTGCGGTATAACACTTTGATAATGTGATAGCCGAACTGCGTATGCAGTGGGCCGGTTGGCTCCAGCACCGGGCAGGAGAAGACCACTTTATCAAACGCCGGAACCATCTGGCCCTGGCGGAACTCGCCTAAGTCACCACCGCGTTTGCCTGACGGGCAAATCGAGTGTTTCTTCGCCAGTTTGCCGAAGTCGGCGCCGTTTTTAATCTGTTCGAGCAGATCCTGTGCCAGTTTTTCTTCTTTAACAAGGATATGGAGTGCTGCTGCTGTTTTTGCCATGATCGTGCCTTGAGTCAACGAGTTTACGATCGGTATACTACCACGCGTTTTTCCTCCTCTCCCGACTTTCATTGAGTGATCATTTATGCGTTTAAACCCCGGACAACAACAAGCTGTCGAATTCGTCACCGGACCCTGCCTGGTGCTGGCGGGAGCGGGATCCGGTAAAACACGCGTGATCACCAACAAAATCGCCCACTTAATTCGGGGTTGTGGATACCAGGCGCGCCATATCGCGGCGGTCACCTTTACCAACAAAGCGGCGCGTGAGATGAAAGAGCGCGTCGGCCAGACGCTGGGCCGTAAAGAGGCGCGCGGGCTGATGATCTCCACCTTCCACACGCTGGGTCTGGATATCATCAAGCGCGAATACGCGGCGCTGGGAATGAAGTCCAACTTTTCGCTCTTTGATGACACCGACCAGGTGGCGCTGCTCAAAGAGCTGACGGAAGGGCTGATCGAAGATGACAAAGTGCTGTTGCAACAGCTGATCTCGACGATCTCGAACTGGAAAAACGATCTGATGACGCCGGCCCAGGCTGCGGCAAGTGCCAAAGGCGAGCGTGACCGCATCTTTGCCCACTGCTATGGCCTGTACGACGCGCATATGAAAGCCTGCAACGTACTGGATTTCGACGATCTGATCCTGCTGCCGACGCTGCTGCTTCAGCGGAATGAAGAGGTGCGCGAGCGCTGGCAGAACAAAATTCGTTACCTGCTGGTGGATGAATATCAGGATACCAACACCAGCCAGTACGAGCTGGTGAAGCTGCTGGTAGGACAGCGCGCGCGTTTTACCGTTGTAGGCGATGACGATCAGTCGATTTACTCCTGGCGTGGCGCACGTCCGCAAAACCTGGTGCTGCTGAGCAAAGACTTCCCGGCGTTGCAGGTGATTAAACTGGAGCAGAACTACCGTTCTTCCGGGCGTATCCTGAAGGCGGCGAACATCCTGATTGCCAACAACCCGCACGTCTTTGAGAAGCGCCTGTTCTCTGAACTGGGTTACGGGACCGAGCTGAAAGTCCTTAGCGCCAATAACGAAGAGCACGAAGCGGAGCGCGTAACCGGCGAGCTGATTGCCCATCACTTCGTCAACAAAACTGAATACAAGGATTACGCGATCCTCTATCGCGGAAACCACCAGTCGCGCGTCTTTGAAAAGATGCTAATGCAGAACCGCATCCCCTACAAAATCTCCGGCGGTACGTCGTTCTTTTCGCGTCCGGAAATCAAGGATCTGCTGGCCTATCTGCGCGTGCTGACCAACCCGGATGACGACAGCGCTTTCCTGCGCATTGTAAATACGCCGAAGCGCGAGATTGGCTCTGCGACGCTGCAAAAGCTGGGTGAATGGGCGATGACCCGCAACAAAAGTCTGTTCACCGCCAGCTTCGATATGGGGCTGAGCCAGACCCTGACCGGGCGCGGCTATGACGCCTTAACCCGATTTACCCACTGGCTGGGTGAGGTGCAGCGTCTGGCAGAGCGCGAACCCGTGGCGGCAGTACGCGACCTGATCCACGGCATTGATTACGAATCCTGGTTGTATGAAACCTCCGCCAGCCCGAAAGCGGCAGAAATGCGCATGAAAAACGTTAACCAGCTCTTCAGCTGGATGACCGAAATGCTTGAAGGATCTGAGATTGACGAGCCGATGACCCTGACGCAGGTGGTCACCCGCTTCACGCTGCGCGATATGATGGAGCGCGGCGAGAGTGAAGAAGAAGCCGATCAGGTCCAGCTGATGACGTTGCATGCCTCGAAAGGGCTGGAGTTCCCGTATGTCTATCTGGTGGGGATGGAAGAGGGCCTGCTGCCGCACCAGAGCAGCATTGATGAAGATAACGTCGACGAAGAGCGCCGTCTGGCCTACGTGGGGATCACCCGTGCGCAGAAAGAGCTGACGTTTACGCTGTGCAAAGAGCGCCGTCAGTATGGTGAGCTGGTGCGCCCGGAGCCGAGCCGTTTCCTGCTGGAGTTGCCTCAGGACGATCTTATCTGGGAGCAGGAGCGTAAAGCTATTACCGCTGAAGAGCGGATGCACAAGGGGCAAGCCAACGTGGCGAACATACGCGCCATGCTGGCGAAAGCCAAAGAGAAAGGATAACAATTTTGTAGGCCGGGTAAGGCGAAGCCGCCCCCCGGCACGCTTCAAGGGTCACTTCACATCAAGCGCCCAGTGCACATAGCTCTGCCACTGGCACTCCTGCTCGATCAACTCTGCTCCAAGTGGATGATCTTCTAGCCAATTTTCCGGCAGCGTCAGCGTCAGTTTTTCATCGTCTGCCACCAGCGTAATGGCCGGGAGGAGATCGTCGCGACGCCGGCTGGCAAACAGAATCGCCAGACGAAGTAAGCGGCAGAGATGTTCGGCCACGCGCGGCGGTACAGCGTTTTGCTGATGGAGTGAAGAGAGGTCAACGGCGTTGGTTTGATTCAGCAGCAGGGTCGCGAGCAATTTTTTCTGCGCGGGAGTGTAGCCCGGCAAATCGAGATTACGCACCAGCCAGGCTGCGTGTAGCGGCGCTTGTTTGTACTCAACGCTAAGCCCAATTTCATGCAACGCACACGCACTTAGCAGCAAATCGCGGCTTAACGGTTCGATATCCCAACGTGATTTAACCTGATCCGCAAAGAGCGATGCCAGTTGGCCCACTCGCTGCGCCTGATCGGTATCCACAATAAAGCGGCGCTGGACGTTACGTAGCGTACGGCTTCGAATGTCCTGATCCACCGAAAGATGCAGCATCCCATAGACCAGACCTTCGCGCAGTGCGCCGCCTGCCAGGGTCATGCACTGGATGTTTAGCTCGGTGAAAATGGCGATGAGAATGGCTAGCCCGCTGGGGAAGACCAGCGCACGTTCGAGCGTCAGCCCTTCAATTTCCAGCTCTTCCAGACGACCACATTGAATGGCGCGCTGTTTAAGCTGCTGGAGTTTAGCAAGCGTGATCCGCTCATCCATCCCCTGCGCCATCATGATTTCCTGCAACGCCTGTACAGTTCCTGACGCCCCAACACACACTTTCCAGCCGTGGTAGCGCAGTTCGTCCATGACCGGACGCAGCACTTCACGCGCGGCATTTTCAGCCTCGTCGAAGTTTTCTTGCGCGAGATTGCGGTCAGTAAAGTAGCGCTCAAGCCAGGTTACGCAGCCCATCGACAGACTGAACAGCGAGGTCGCCTGGGCACCCGTGCCGGTCACCAGTTCAGTACTCGCTCCGCCAATATCCACCACCAGACGGCGATCGTCGCCCCCGGTAGTGTGCGCCACGCCCTGATATATCAGACGCGCTTCTTCTTCACCGCTGATGACTTGCACCGGGCAGCCGAGAATTTCCTGCGCTTTGGCAATAAAATCGACGGCATTAACCGCCAGACGGAGCGTCGCGGTCGCGACAACGCGGATTTGGGCATGCGGTATGTCCTGCAGACGCTCTGCAAAGAGGCGCAGACACTGCCAGCCACGTTCCATGGCTTCGGGAGAGAGGTGATTATCGCTGCTCAGGCCCGCCGCCAGGCGGACCTTGCGCTTGATGCGCGTCAGCGTCTGTATGCTTCCCGCCACCTCGCGTACAACCAGCATATGAAAACTATTCGAACCGAGATCAATTGCCGCATAGAGCGAGGTGGAACTGAGCATCATTTTTTAACCTGAACGACGACGATTACGCGGCGCACCGCCGGAACGACGCGGGCCATTACCGGTACGTGGACGGGTAAGGCGCTTAGGTGGCGGCAGTTCGCTCATCAGCGCGTCCGGATTGTATTTACTCTGTGGAATAGAGTGACCGATATAGGTCTCAATGGCCGGAAGGTTCAGCGCATACTCTTCACATGCAAGGCTGATGGAGTGACCGCTTGCGCCGGCACGACCGGTACGACCGATACGGTGTACATAGTCTTCACAGTCATCTGGCAGGTCATAGTTAAAGACGTGCGTCACGGCTGGAATGTGCAGGCCACGGGCCGCCACGTCGGTCGCGACCAGAATATCAAGGTCGCCACGAGTAAATTCGTCGAGAATGCGCAGGCGTTTTTTCTGCGCCACGTCGCCGGTCAGCAGGCCCACACGGTGACCATCTGCCGCCAGGTGGCCCCAAATATCTTCACAGCGGTGTTTAGTGTTCGCAAAGATGATCGCGCGATCCGGCCACTCTTCTTCGATCAGGGTTTGCAGCAGGCGCATTTTCTCTTCATTAGAAGGATAGAAGAGCTCTTCTTTAATGCGGTGCCCGGTTTTCTGCTCCGGTTCTACTTCCACATATTCCGCATTGTTCATCTGCTCGAATGCGAGTTCACGTACGCGGTATGACAGGGTTGCGGAGAACAGCATGTTCAGACGCTGGTTTGCCGCAGGCATACGGCGGAACAGCCAGCGGATGTCTTTAATGAAGCCCAGATCGTACATGCGGTCTGCTTCATCCAGCACCACGACCTGGATTGCCCCGAGGTTGATATGGTTCTGTTTAGCGTAGTCGATAAGACGGCCTGTGGTCCCAATCAGGATATCCACGCCGCTTTCCAGCACTTTCAGCTGTTTATCGTAGCCGTCGCCGCCATAGGCCAGGCCAAGTTTCAGGCCAGTGGCTTGCGCCAGGGGCTCAGCGTCTGCGTGGATCTGTACCGCCAGTTCTCGCGTCGGGGCCATAATTAGCGCGCGCGGCTGGTTAACTTTGCGGTCTGCAATCGCTGGGTGAGAAAGTAAATAATGAAACGTTGACGTTAAAAACGCCATCGTTTTGCCAGTACCGGTTTGCGCCTGCCCTGCAACATCACGACCGGCCAGCGTCAGCGGCAGGGCGAGAGCCTGAATGGGCGTGCAGTTATGAAACCCTTTAGTTTCAAGGGCTTCGATCACCTTTGGGTGCAGGGCGAAGTCGGAAAACTTCTGTTCTGTTAAATGTGTTTTGCTCATAGTGTGGTAGAATATCAGCTTACTATTGCTTTACGAAAGCGTATCCGGTGAAATAAAGTCAACCTTTAGTTGGTTAATGCGACATCAACACGTCGTTGGTGGAGACAAAACCAACGTACCAGGCTTATTCCTGTGGAGTTATATATGAGCGATAAAATTATTCACCTGACTGACGACAGTTTTGACACGGACGTACTTAAAGCTGACGGGCTGATCCTCGTTGATTTCTGGGCTGAATGGTGTGGTCCTTGCAAAATGATCGCTCCGATTCTGGATGAAATCGCTGACGAATATCAGGGCAAACTGACCGTTGCCAAGCTGAACATCGACCAGAACCCGGGCACCGCGCCAAAATACGGTATCCGTGGCATCCCGACCCTGCTGCTGTTCAAGAACGGTGACGTGGCGGCGACCAAAGTGGGCGCACTGTCCAAAGGTCAACTGAAAGAGTTCCTGGACGCTAACCTGGCGTAAGGTTTCTCCGCTGAGCGTCCAGAGCGCCTAATTAATGGTGAGCTCTGGACGCCCGGCTTTAGTCGTGCTAAGTTAGCTATGACTACGTTTTAAACATATCTTGTTGTTTGAATCTTGTTTTACCCGATACTTCCCGTTGTTAACTTAAACAGTGCGTGAAGTTGCTAGATTCCGGGCTTGTCACTCAATCCGTCTTGTCGTTTCAGTTCTGCGTTCTTTCCCTGTGACCAGACAGCGAACAGACATGAGGTGATGGCCGCTAAACAGGCATGGATGACCCTGCCATACCATTCACAACATTAAGTTCGAGAATCACCCCGAGTTTAAGAACCCACACCATTATGAATCTTACCGAATTAAAGAATACGCCGGTTTCTGAGCTGATCACTCTCGGCGAAAATATGGGACTGGAAAACCAGGCTCGTATGCGCAAGCAGGACATCATTTTCGCCATCCTGAAGCAACACGCTAAGAGTGGCGAAGATATCTTTGGCGACGGTGTGCTGGAGATACTGCAAGACGGATTTGGTTTCCTCCGCTCTGCAGACAGCTCCTACCTCGCCGGCCCTGACGACATCTACGTATCCCCTAGCCAAATCCGCCGTTTCAACCTCCGCACTGGTGACACCATTTCAGGTAAGATTCGTCCTCCAAAAGAGGGTGAACGCTACTTTGCGCTGTTGAAGGTTAATGAAGTCAACTACGACAAACCGGAAAACTCCCGCAATAAGATCCTGTTCGAGAACTTAACGCCGCTGCACGCGAACTCTCGTCTGCGTATGGAGCGTGGTAACGGGTCTACTGAAGACTTAACCGCTCGTGTGCTGGATCTGGCATCGCCAATTGGTCGTGGCCAGCGTGGTCTGATTGTGGCACCACCGAAAGCCGGTAAAACCATGCTGCTGCAAAACATCGCGCAGAGCATTGCTTACAACCATCCAGACTGTGTGCTGATGGTGCTGCTGATTGACGAACGTCCGGAAGAAGTGACCGAGATGCAGCGTCTGGTGAAAGGGGAAGTGGTTGCGTCAACCTTCGACGAGCCTGCTTCCCGCCACGTTCAGGTTGCGGAAATGGTTATCGAGAAGGCGAAACGCCTGGTTGAGCACAAGAAAGACGTGATCATCCTGCTCGATTCCATTACCCGTCTGGCGCGTGCCTACAACACCGTGGTGCCGGCTTCCGGTAAAGTACTGACCGGTGGTGTGGATGCCAACGCCCTGCATCGTCCGAAGCGTTTCTTCGGTGCGGCGCGTAACGTGGAAGAGGGCGGTAGCCTGACCATTATCGCGACGGCGCTGATCGATACCGGCTCCAAAATGGACGAAGTTATCTACGAAGAGTTTAAAGGTACAGGCAACATGGAACTGCACCTTTCTCGTAAAATCGCAGAAAAACGCGTCTTCCCGGCGATTGACTACAACCGTTCCGGTACCCGTAAAGAAGAGCTGCTTACCACTCAGGAAGAGCTGCAGAAAATGTGGATCCTGCGCAAAATCATCCATCCAATGGGCGAAATCGACGCAATGGAATTCCTCATTAACAAACTGGCGATGACTAAAACGAACGACGATTTCTTCGACATGATGAAACGCTCGTAACGCAAATAATCCCAGTAAACGCCACGTTTTTACGTGGCGTTTTTTATTTATGGACTATACGCTATTACCACACACTCCCAATTTTGACCGGTCGGTGCGACAATAAGAAGGTTTGCACAGTCAAAGAAATAATTGATTGAAAAACATACAAAGGGAGTTGTGATAAGCCTTCTTTAATCCTTCTGAGGCAGAGGCTTCATGGTTATACTTCCGGGACTAACATTTGTTGAGAGCAATCCATTGTGAATCTACTCACTGCAGTAACTGAGCTGATCAGTATTTTTTTATTCACAACCTGTTTTTTGTTCATTGCGCGCAAGGTAGCAAAAAGAATTGGGTTAGTGGACAAACCGAATTTCCGTAAACGTCATCAGGGGCTTATTCCGCTGGTGGGCGGCATTTCGGTATACGCAGGCATCTGTTTCACATTCGGGATCGCGGATTACTATATCCCCCATGCCGCACTCTACCTGGCATGTGCCGGTGTGCTGGTACTGGTCGGCGCCCTTGATGATCGTTTTGATATCAGCGTGAAGTTCCGCGCGACGGTGCAGGCGGCCATTGGCATCATTATGATGGTGGTGGGCGGCCTCTATCTCAGAAGCCTGGGCTACGTGTTTGGTCCCTGGGAGCTGGTGCTTGGGCCGTTCGGCTTCTTCCTCACGCTGTTTGCCGTGTGGGCGGCTATCAACGCCTTTAACATGGTTGATGGCATAGACGGTCTGCTCGGTGGGCTGTCCTCTGTTTCGTTTGGCGCAATCGGCATCATTTTATGGTTTGACGGCCAGTACAGCTTGTCAATGTGGTGTTTTGCCATGATTGCCGCCATTCTGCCTTACATCTGCCTGAACCTGGGTGTGTTAGGGCGTCGCTATAAAGTCTTTATGGGCGATGCGGGCAGTACCCTGATTGGCTTTACGGTGATCTGGGTCCTGCTGGAGACCACGCAGGGTAAAACGCACCCTATCAGCCCGGTAACGGCTCTCTGGATTATCGCCATCCCGCTGATGGACATGGTCGCTATTATGTACCGTCGTCTACGTAAAGGGATGAGCCCGTTTTCTCCCGATCGGCAGCATATTCATCATCTGATTATGCGCGCCGGCTTCACGTCTCGTCAGGCGTTTGTGCTGATTACGCTAGCGGCTGCTATTCTGGCTGCGATTGGCGTTGCCGCGGAATACGCTCATTTCATTCCTGAATGGGTAATGTTGGTATTATTCTTGCTAGCATTTTTCATGTACGGTTACTGCATCAAGCGTGCATGGAAAGTTGCGCGTTTTATTAAACGTTTAAAACGCAGGATGCGTCGGAACAGTGGCAAAAACACAACATTAACTAAGTAAAACCGGGACTATGATGACTCAACCGTTGGCGGGAGCGAAATCAGTGGGCACTGAGAACGAGCTGGATATTCGTGGTTTGTTTCGAGTGTTATGGCAGGGCAAACTGTGGATTGTGGGGATTGGCCTGGGGTTCGCGCTGTTAGCGCTTGCCTACACCTTCTTTGCGAAACAAGAGTGGAGCGCCACGGCGATCACAGACCGACCAACGGTGAATATGCTTGGAGGCTACTACTCCCAGCAGCAATTCCTGCGTAATCTTGATATCAAGGCCAATCTGGCGACCCCGGATCAGGCCTCGGTGATGGATGAGTCCTACAAAGAGTTTGTGATGCAGCTGGCGTCGTGGGATACACGTCGCGATTTCTGGTCCCAGACAGACTACTACAAGCAGCGCATGGTCGGTAACAGCAAAGCGGATGCCGCGCTGCTGGATGATTTAATCAACAACATTCAGTTTATGCCTGGCGATGTGCTCCGTAACGTTAGCGACAGCGTGAAGCTGATTGCGGAAACGGCGCCGGACGCCAATAACCTGTTGCGTCAGTACGTTGCTTTTGCCAGCCAGCGTGCGGCCAGTCATCTGAATGACGAGCTGAAAGGCGCCTGGGCTGCGCGTACTATTCAGATGAAAGCGCAGGTCAAACGTCAGGAAGAGGTCGCTAAGGCCATCTTCGCCCGTCGCGTGCATAATATTGAGCAGGCGCTGAAGATTGCGGAACAGCACAATATTTCCCGTAGCGAAACGGATGTTCCGGCTGACGAACTCCCTGATTCAGAAATGTTCCTTCTTGGTCGCCCAATGCTTCAGGCACGTCTGGAAAATATCCAGGCCGTTGGCCCTGACTTTGACCTTGATTACGACCAAAACCGCGCCATGCTCAATACGCTCAACGTCGGTCCAACGCTGGACCCGCGTTTTCAGACCTATCGTTATTTAAGAACGCCTGAAGAGCCTGTAAAACGCGATAGTCCGCGTCGCGCATTCCTGATGATCATGTGGGGGATTGTGGGCGCACTGACTGGCGCTGGCGTAGCGTTATTGCGTCGCCGCACAAACTAAGAACGCCGTCTACGATGAAGGCTGCGGCCTTCATCGTCTAATCGAAGAGAATCGATGTGAAAGTACTAACCGTATTTGGCACCAGGCCGGAGGCCATCAAGATGGCGCCTCTGGTTCATGCGCTGGCCAGAGATCCTGATATTGAAGCGAAAGTGTGCGTGACTGCCCAGCACCGTGAGATGCTCGATCAGGTCTTAACCCTCTTTTCTATCGTCCCGGATTACGATCTCAATATAATGAAACCGGGACAGGGACTGACGGAAATCACCTGCCGTATTCTGCAAGAATTAAAGCCTATTCTGGAGTCGTTCAAGCCGGATGTAGTGCTGGTGCACGGCGACACCACCACCACCGTGGCGACCAGCCTGGCCGCGTTCTATCAGCGTATCCCTGTTGGCCATGTCGAAGCGGGACTGCGTACCGGCAATCTTTATTCCCCGTGGCCGGAAGAGGCCAACCGTACGCTCACCGGTCACCTGGCGATGTACCATTTTGCGCCAACCGAGAACTCACGTCAGAACCTGCTGCGCGAAAATATCAGCGACAGCAAAATCTTCGTTACCGGCAATACGGTCATTGATGCGCTGATTTGGGTGCGTGACCGCGTGCTGGCTAACAGCGAGCTTCAGGCAGAACTCGCTGCGCGCTATCCGTTCCTGAACAACGGCAAGAAAACGATTCTGGTGACGGGACACCGCCGCGAAAGTTTTGGCCGTGGCTTTGAGCAAATCTGCCACGCGCTGGCTGAAATCGCCGCGCAGAATGAGGATGTGCAGATTGTCTATCCGGTGCACCTTAACCCTAACGTCAGCGAACCGGTCAACCGTATCCTGGGCCACGTGGAAAACGTGCTCCTGATAGAGCCGCAGGACTATCTGCCATTTGTCTGGCTGATGAACCACGCCTGGCTGATCCTGACCGATTCTGGCGGCATTCAGGAAGAGGCGCCTTCCCTCGGTAAGCCGGTACTGGTGATGCGCGAAACCACTGAACGTCCGGAAGCGGTCACTGCCGGTACCGTGCGTCTGGTGGGAACGGATCCGCGTCGTATTGTCGAAGAGGTCACGCGCTTACTGCATGACGAAGAAGAGTATCAGGCGATGAGCCGTGCCCATAACCCGTACGGGGACGGGCAGGCTTGTGGACGTATTTTGCACGCACTTAAACACAATCGGGTAACGCTATGAGTTTTACTACCATCTCTGTTGTTGGTCTCGGCTATATCGGGCTGCCTACTGCGGCGGCCTTTGCCTCTCGTCAAAAGCAGGTTATTGGCGTAGATATCAACGCGCATGCGGTAGAAACCATCAACCGTGGCGAAATTCATATCGTGGAGCCCGATCTCGATCGTGTGGTGAAAAAGGCGGTGGACGATGGCTTCCTGCGCGCCAGCACCACGCCGGTAGAAGCCGATGCGTACCTGATTGCGGTTCCAACGCCCTTTAAAGGCGATCATGAACCTGACATGGTTTACGTCGAGGCGGCGGCAAAATCCATTGCGCCTGTGCTGAAGAAAGGGGCACTGGTTATTCTTGAGTCCACTTCACCTGTTGGGGCAACCGAGCAGATGGCACAGTGGCTGGCCGAGGCGCGTCCCGATCTCAGCTTCCCCCAGCAGGCGGGCGACCAGGCCGATATCAACATCGCCTACTGCCCTGAGCGCGTACTGCCAGGCCAGGTGATGGTGGAACTGATTAAAAATGACCGCGTGATTGGCGGCATGACCCCAGTCTGCTCCGCGCGCGCCAGCGAGCTGTATAAGATCTTCCTTGAAGGCGAATGCGTGGTGACCAACTCCCGTACCGCCGAGATGTGCAAACTGACCGAAAACAGCTTCCGCGATGTTAACATTGCATTTGCGAATGAACTGTCGTTGATTTGCGCCGATCAGGGGATTAACGTCTGGGAACTTGTTCGCCTTGCCAATCGTCACCCACGCGTGAACATCCTTCAGCCGGGGCCGGGTGTGGGTGGGCACTGTATCGCTGTCGATCCGTGGTTTATCGTGGCGCAGAATCCGGAACAGGCACGCCTGATTCGCACCGCGCGCGAAGTAAACGACCACAAACCGCACTGGGTTATCAACCAGGTGAAAGCCACGGTGGCGGATTGCCTCGCCGACAGCGGCAAACGTGCCAGTGAGCTGAAAATTGCCTGCTTTGGTCTGGCATTCAAACCGAATATTGACGATCTGCGCGAAAGCCCGGCAATGGAAATTGCCGAAACGATCGCAGCCTGGCACACCGGTGAAACGCTGGTGGTTGAGCCGAATATTCATGCGTTGCCGGCAAAACTTGCCGGTCACTGCACCCTTACCGCACTGGATGACGCGCTGGCGACGGCGGATGTGCTGGTGCTGCTGGTGGATCACAATGCGTTTAAAGCGGTCTCCGCTGATGCCGTGCGTCAGCAGTATATTGTTGATACTAAGGGCGTTTGGCGTTGATTACTCTCAACGGCGTGCTGGAGTCCCTTGAGTGGGAAAGCGTATTTTTTTCGCTCCCCTCAGCGATAGTGCGTCTGCGCGATAACGCTCCTGCGTTGCAGGACGCAGACTTCAGCGCCTGGCAGCGCGTACAGGCTAAGATCCCGGCGGACCGCGCCGATCTGCTGGACGCGCTCCAGCAGCACGGATTCCGGCTGGTCGAGGGCGAGGTTGATCTCTCTGTTACCGTGGCCCGCCACGGCTCACCGGGCGCGGAAATTGCAACGGAGCAGGATATCCCCGCGCTGCGCAAGATGGCGGCGCTGGCTTTCGCTCAAAGCCGTTTCCGGGCGCCCTGGTATGCGCCCGATGACAGCGGCCGCTTTTATGCCCGGTGGATAGAGAATGCGGTTAAAGGCACGTTTGACCACGTCTGTCTGGTGTTCCGTACTGCCGGTGGGCAGATTCAGGGTTTTGTTTCGCTTCGCAGGCTCAACGAGCACGAGGCGCGCATCGGTTTGTTAGCCGGGCGCGGCATGGGCGAAAAACTCATGCAGGCGGCGCTGCACTGGGCGGAGCAACAACAGGTATCGACGCTGCGGGTCGCAACCCAGATGGGCAACACCGCTGCGCTTAAACGTTATATTGCGAGTGGTGCCAGCATCGACGCCACCGCCTACTGGTTATACAGGTGACAAGATGATTCCATTTAACGCGCCACCCGTTGTGGGCACTGAACTTGATTACATGCAGTCGGCTATGGGCAGCGGCAAGCTCTGTGGCGACGGTGGTTTTACCCGTCGCTGCCAGCAGTGGATGGAGCAACGTTTTCACAGTGCCAAGGTGCTGCTGACGCCGTCCTGTACCGCATCGCTCGAAATGGCCGCGCTGCTGCTGGATATTCAGCCCGGCGATGAAGTGATCATGCCGAGCTACACCTTCGTCTCCACGGCGAACGCGTTTGTCCTGCGCGGGGCGAAAATCGTGTTTGTGGATATCCGTCCGGATACCATGAACATCAACGAAACGCTGATTGAAGCGGCGATCACCGACAAAACGCGGGCAATTGTTCCGGTGCATTACGCGGGCGTGGCCTGTGAAATGGACACCATCATGGCCATCGCCAAAAAGCACAACCTGTTCGTGGTGGAAGATGCCGCGCAGGGCGTGATGTCCACCTACAAAGGTCGCGCGCTGGGAACCATCGGTCATATCGGCTGCTTTAGCTTCCACGAAACCAAAAACTACACCGCAGGCGGCGAAGGCGGCGCGACGCTGATTAACGATCGTGCCCTTGTCGAGCGTGCGGAAGTGATCCGTGAAAAAGGGACCAACCGCAGCCAGTTCTTCCGCGGTCAGGTGGATAAATACACCTGGCGCGATATCGGCTCAAGCTACCTGATGGCGGACTTGCAGGCCGCGTATCTCTGGGCGCAGCTGGAAGCGGCAGAGCGAATCAATCTGCAACGCCTCTCCCTGTGGCAAACCTACTACGACGCGCTGGAGTCGCTGGCTAAAGCCGGACGTATTGAACTGCCGACTATTCCGGCAGACTGCATCCACAACGCCCACATGTTCTATATCAAGCTGCGCGATAACAACGATCGCAGCAAGCTGATTGCCTGGCTGAAGGAGGCGGAAATTATGGCGGTATTCCACTATATTCCGCTGCACTCCAGCCCGGCTGGCGAAGCCTTCGGGATGTTTGCCGGTGAAGACCGCTACACCACCAAAGAGAGCGAACGTCTGCTCCGCCTGCCCCTGTTCTACAACCTCGCGCCGGTGAACCAGCGTACGGTGATCAATTCGCTTCTGAGTTATTTCGCCTGATATGTCTCTGGCAAAAGCGTCGGTGTGGACGGCAGCGTCCACACTAGTAAAAATTGGCGCCGGGTTACTGGTCGTCAAGCTGCTGGCCGTCTCATTTGGTCCGTCAGGCGTTGGGCTGGCAGGGAACTTCCGCCAGCTGGTCACAGTGCTTGGCGTGCTGGCAGGTGCCGGGATATTCAATGGCGTCACCAAATACGTCGCGCAGCATCATGACGATGCCGAAAAGCTTCGCACGGTGGTGGGCACCTCCTCTGCTATGGTGCTGGGCTTCTCTACGTTGCTGGCCATCGTCTTTTTGCTGGCGGCGGCACCTGTTAGTCAGGGACTGTTCGGACACACGCACTATCAGGGACTGGTGCGCCTGGTGGCGTTCGTTCAGATGGGCATCGCCTGGGCGAACCTGCTGCTGGCGCTGATGAAAGGCTTCCGTGATGCCGCCGGGAATGCGCTGGCGCTGATCCTCGGCAGCATCATCGGCGTTATCGCCTACTACTTTTGCTATCGACTGGGCGGCTATGAAGGCGCGCTGCTGGGGCTGGCGCTGGTGCCTGCGCTCGTTGTCGTTCCGGCAGCGTTTATGCTGATGCGCAGAGGCAATGTCCCGCTGGGTTACCTGAAACCGCAGTGGGACAAGATGCTGGCGGGGCAGCTAGGAAAGTTTACCCTGATGGCGCTCATCACTTCGGTAACGCTTCCCGTGGCTTACGTGATGATGCGAAACCTGCTGGCAGCGCATTACAGCTGGGATGAAGTGGGGATCTGGCAGGGCGTAAGCAGCATTTCAGATGCTTACCTCCAATTTATTACGGCTTCCTTTAGCGTCTATTTGCTGCCAACCTTATCGCGCCTGACGTCCAGGCAGGATATTACCCGCGAGATTTTTCGCGCCCTGCGTTTCGTGTTGCCGGCGGTTGCGATCGCCAGCTTTACCGTGTGGTTACTGCGTGATTTCGCCATCTGGCTGCTGTTTTCAGCGAAGTTTACCGCCATGCGCGATCTGTTTGCCTGGCAACTGGTCGGCGATGTGCTGAAAGTGGGGGCATACGTTTTCGGCTATCTGGTGATTGCGAAGGCTTCGCTGCGGTTGTATATCCTGGCAGAGATCGGCCAGTTTGCGCTGCTAACGGCATTTTCTCACTGGCTGATCCCCACCCACGGTGCGCTGGGGGCGGCGCAGGCCTATATGGCAACTTATATCGTTTATTTCGCTGCCTGTTGCGGCGTATTTTTACTTTGGCGTAAACGCGCATGACTGCACTGATACACATACTGGGATCGGATATCCCGCATCATAACCAGACCGTTCTGCGGTTCTTCAACGATGAACTGGCATCCGGCACGCCCGATGCGCGTGAGTTTATGGTCGTTGGATGCGATAACGGCCTGAGCGCGGCGTGTCCGGCATTGCATATCACCTTCTGGCCAGACAAAGCGGCGCTGACGAAGGCCGTGGTTGCTAAAGCCAAAGCGGATCGAAGCCAACGTTTCTTCTTCCATGGACAGTTCAATACCGGACTGTGGCTGGCGCTGTTAAGCGGCGGGATCAAACCTTCTCAGTTCAGCTGGCATATCTGGGGAGCGGATCTCTACGAAGTCTCCCGTGGCTGGAAGTTCCGACTTTTCTATCCGCTGCGTCGTCTGGCGCAGGCGCGCGTGGGCTGCGTTTTTGCTACCCGAGGCGATCTCAACTATTTTGCTAAACAGCACCCGAAGGTTCGCGGGGAGCTGCTCTATTTCCCGACCCGTATGGATCCGGCGCTGAACACCATGGCGAATGACACGGTTCGAGAGGGCAAGCTGACCATCCTGGTGGGGAATTCCGGCGATCGCAGTAACGAGCATGTCGCGGCGCTGAGGGCGGTGCATCAGCAGTTTGGCGACACGGTGAACGTGGTGGTGCCGATGGGCTATCCCGCCAATAACGACGCCTACATCGATGAAGTTCGCCAGCAGGGGCTTGCGCTGTTTAGCGCGGAAAACCTGCACATTCTCAGCGATAAGCTGGAATTTGATGACTATCTCGCGCTGCTGCGAAAATGCGATCTGGGCTATTTCATCTTTGCCCGTCAGCAGGGGATTGGCACGCTGTGTCTGCTGATTCAGGCGGGCGTACCCTGCGTGCTCAACCGCGAAAACCCGTTCTGGCAGGACATGGCCGAGCAGCATATTCCGGTGCTGTTTACCTCTGACACGCTTAATGTCGAGGTGGTACGGGAAGCGCAGCGTCAGCTCACGCTGGTGGATAAAAATAGCATCGACTTTTTCAGCCCGAACTACCTCACGCCGTGGCACCGCGCGCTGCGTATTGCTTCAGGAGACAACGCATGAGCCAGTTGCAGTTTAGCGGCTTGCTGGTGGTCTGGCTGCTGAGCACGCTGTTTATCGCCACGCTCACCTGGTTTGAATTCCGGCGGGTACGTTTTAACTTCAACGTATTCTTCTCGCTGCTGTTTTTGCTGACCTTTTTCTTTGGCTTCCCGCTGACCAGCATCCTCGTGTTCCGCTTTGATGTTGGCGTCGCGCCGCCGGAAATCTTGTTGCAGGCGCTGCTCTCTGCGACCTGCTTCTACGCGGTGTACTACGTCACTTATAAAACGCGCCTGCGCGCGGCAAAAGACACCACCCCTCGTCGTCCGCTGTTTACCATGAACCGGGTAGAAACCCATCTGACGTGGGTTATGCTGATGACTATCGCCCTCGTCAGCGTGGCGATTTTCTTCATGCATAACGGCTTTTTACTGTTTAAGTTGCAGTCCTATAGCCAGATTTTCTCCGCCGAAGTCTCCGGCGTCGCGCTCAAGCGTTTCTTCTATTTCTTTATCCCGGCGATGCTGGTGGTCTTTTTCCTGCGTCAGGACAGCAAAGCCTGGCTGTTCTTCCTGGTCAGCACCGTCGCATTTGGCATTCTGACCTACATGATCGTCGGCGGCACCCGCGCCAACATCATTATCGCCTTCGCGATTTTCCTGTTTATCGGCATTATTCGCGGCTGGATCTCGCTGTGGATGCTGGCGGCGGCAGGCGTCTTTGGCATTGTGGGGATGTTCTGGCTGGCGCTGAAGCGCTACGGGCTGAACGTGGCCGGCGACGAAGCGTTTTACACCTTCCTGTATCTGACGCGCGACACCTTCTCGCCGTGGGAAAACCTGGCATTACTGCTGCAAAACTACGACAAGATCGAATTCCAGGGGCTGGCGCCGATTGTTCGCGATTTCTATGTCTTTATACCGACGTGGCTGTGGCCCGATCGTCCCGGCATTGTCCTGAACACGGCGAACTACTTCACCTGGGAAGTGCTGAACAACCATTCGGGTCTGGCGATTTCCCCAACCCTGATTGGCTCGCTGGTAGTGATGGGCGGAACGTGGTTTATCCTGCCTGGCGCGATCGCGGTAGGGCTGATAATAAAATGGTTCGACTGGCTATATACGCTGGGTAACGAAGAGACCAACCGCTACAAAGCCGCTGTTTTGCACAGTTTCTGTTTCGGTGCCATTTTCAATATGATCGTTCTGGCGCGCGAGGGGCTGGATTCATTCGTCTCACGCGTGGTGTTCTTTATGGTCGTTTTCGGACTCTGTCTGCTGCTGGCAAAACTGCTGTACTGGTTGTTTGACAGTGCAGGGCTTGTGCACAGACGTGAGCCACAGGGCAGCACAACGCTGTCGCAAGTCTGAGTAGGGATTATCATGACGGATACAACTTCAGCCCCGCGTTATGCACTGCGCGGGCTACAGCTGATTGGCTGGCGTGACATGCAGCACGCGCTGGATTTTCTGTTCGCGGACGGGCAGATGAAGTCGGGCACGCTGGTGGCCATCAACGCAGAAAAAATGCTGGCGGTTGAAGATAATGCGGAAGTGAAAAGCCTGATTGAAGCCGCGGAGTTTAAATACGCAGACGGTATTAGCGTGGTGCGTTCAATTCGTAAAAAGTTTCCAGACGCTAATGTGTCTCGCGTGGCGGGTGCTGACCTTTGGGAGCGGCTTATGGAGCGCGCAGGCGCTGAAGGCACGCCGGTATTTTTGATCGGCGGCAAGCCAGAGGTGCTGGCGCAGACCGAACAAAAGCTGCGTAGCCAGTGGAATGTTAACATAGTGGGCAGTCAGGATGGCTATTTCAGGCCGGAAGATCGCCAGGCGTTATATGAGCGCGTGCGCGACAGCGGGGCGAAAATTGTCACTGTCGCTATGGGGTCGCCGCGCCAGGAAATACTGATGCGCGATTGCCGTCTGGTCAGCCCGGATGCGCTTTATATGGGCGTTGGCGGCACCTACGACGTCTTTACCGGCCACGTTAAGCGTGCGCCCAAAGTCTGGCAAAATCTGGGGCTGGAGTGGCTCTACCGCCTGCTCTCCCAACCGACGCGTATAAAACGACAGATTCGCCTTCTGCGCTACCTCGCCTGGCACTACACCGGGAAAATGTAATCAATATGCAGCGCGATCTGCTGTTCGCGCTGCAACGCCCCCCGCAAAACTGCTGAGTTTATGTGCAATGCATTCATTTTTTTAATGCATTGTTTGCCATTTGCCAGAATTTAAGAAACCATTCGCTCCGTATTTCAGTACCCCTCAAAACAATACCCGGCAACAAGTCGGGAAACAGCAAACACAACCGAGGAATTATGGCAGAGAAAAAACCGGAGCTTCAGCGTGGGCTGGAAGCTCGACATATTGAACTGATCGCGCTGGGCGGGACTATCGGCGTTGGCCTGTTTATGGGCTCGGCAAGCACGCTGAAGTGGGCGGGGCCTTCCGTCCTGCTGGCGTATATTATTGCCGGACTGTTCGTCTTCTTCATCATGCGCTCAATGGGCGAAATGCTGTTTCTGGAGCCGGTGACGGGCTCTTTCGCCGTTTACGCCCACCGGTATATGAGCCCGTTCTTTGGTTATCTCACGGCCTGGTCGTACTGGTTTATGTGGATGGCCGTGGGGATTTCGGAGATCACCGCCATCGGGGTCTACGTGCAGTTCTGGTTCCCGGAGATGGCCCAGTGGATACCCGCGCTTATTGCCGTAGGGCTGGTGGCGCTGGCGAACCTTGCCGCCGTTCGTCTTTACGGCGAAATCGAGTTCTGGTTTGCGATGATCAAAGTCACCACCATCATCGTGATGATTGTCGTTGGCCTTGGGGTCATCTTCTTTGGCTTCGGTAACGGCGGGCACGCTATCGGTTTTGGTAACCTGACCGGGCACGGCGGCTTCTTTGCGGGCGGCTGGAAGGGCTTTCTGACGGCACTCTGTATCGTTGTCGCCTCCTATCAGGGCGTTGAGCTGATCGGCATTACCGCTGGTGAGGCGAAAAACCCACAGGTCACGCTGCGTAGCGCGGTAGGCAAGGTGCTGTGGCGTATCCTGATTTTCTATGTGGGCGCGATCTTCGTTATCGTGACCATTTTCCCATGGAACGAGATCGGCACCACCGGCAGCCCGTTTGTCTTAACCTTCGCTAAGATTGGCATCACGGCGGCAGCCGCCATTATCAACTTTGTGGTGCTGACGGCGGCGCTCTCCGGCTGTAACAGCGGAATGTACAGCTGTGGGCGTATGCTTTACGCGCTCTCGCAAAACAAACAGCTGCCGGCGGTGATGGGTAAAGTCTCCTGCGTGGGTGTACCGGTGGCGGGCGTAGCGGTGTCGATTGTGATTCTGCTGATTGGCTCTTGCCTGAACTACATCATCCCGAATCCGCAGCGCGTGTTTGTTTATGTTTATAGCGCCAGCGTGCTGCCGGGGATGGTACCGTGGTTTGTCATTTTGATTAGCCAGCTGCGTTTCCGACAGGCGCACAAAGAAGCGATCGCCAGCCATCCATTCCGTTCCATTCTGTTCCCGTATGCGAACTATTTGACGATGGCGTTCCTGATTTGCGTATTAATTGGAATGTACTTTAATGAAGATACCCGCATGTCGCTGTTTGTCGGGATGATCTTCCTGGCTGCCGTCACAGCTGCATATAAACTTTTTGGCCTGGGTCGCCGTGGCTCCGCCCATAAAGTGGAGGAATAAGCGGCAAAATGTGCAAACCATAACCAAACGCGCATTTTTTTCAAAAAAGCACTAGACAGCGGGGTCGGAGGTACGTAATATCCAGCCCCGCAACGGCGCTAAGCGCCCGTAGCTCAGCTGGATAGAGCGCTGCCCTCCGGAGGCAGAGGTCTCAGGTTCGAATCCTGTCGGGCGCGCCATTTTAGTCCCGGCGCTAGAGCTGCGGTGGTCTGAGAAGTAGTCAGAACCGCGTGAAAGAATACAGTGGTGGCTATAGCTCAGTTGGTAGAGCCCTGGATTGTGATTCCAGTTGTCGTGGGTTCGAATCCCATTAGCCACCCCATTATTGAAAGAGTTGTGAATTGCGAAGGTGGCGGAATTGGTAGACGCGCTAGCTTCAGGTGTTAGTGTTCTTACGGACGTGGGGGTTCAAGTCCCCCCCCTCGCACCACGACTTTTAATGAGTTGAACTAAAAATTCAAAAAAGCAGTACATCGGCGAGTAGCGCAGCTTGGTAGCGCAACTGGTTTGGGACCAGTGGGTCGGAGGTTCGAATCCTCTCTCGCCGACCAATTTTGAACCCCGCTTCGGCGGGGTTTTTTGTTTTCTGCGCTTTTTCATCCTGTAGCCATTCCCCGACAACACTCTATATCCTTGTCGCGATTCAGCGACATATAAGCTGTTAATAATAAAGAATTTATTATTTTCTCTCTTAACCTGTCTCCTGGTGACGACAGATTTCCGCCCTTAGCGCGATTTTGTATGGCGTAAGGCGTCTCTTAACAACATAATTTCCTTTTATCTTAAAATGTTGCGCGATGTAAAAGTTATGCGTGTAAACCTGGCACATTACATGCAATAATATGCGTGTAGATGCTCATTCCATCTCTTATGTTCGCCCTAAGGCCTCATAAACTCAGGAATGACGCAGAGCCGTTTACGGTGCTTATCGTCCACTGACAGATGTCGCTTCGGCCTCATCAAACACCATGGACATAACGTTGAGTGAAGCACCAAATATGTTGTCTTACAGACCTGTTTTAACGCCTGCTTTTATAGCAGGCGTTTTTTTATGGGTACAAAAAAGGAGGCCATCTGGCCTCCTGGATAATTACTGCTGCGTTCCGTTATTGTGTAGCGTAAGCAGAAGCCCATCACGCCGCATGGCTGCGGCCTCTTCCGGCTTGTGCTGCTTGTCCAGCGAATCAGCAAGCCAGGCGTAATCAAATGCGTCCGGGCGTTGCTTCAGCGCTGCGCGGAAGGCGAGACTCGCCTCCTGCCACTCGCCGTGTTTCATCAAAGACTGGCCCAGCGTACTCCACAGCAGCGGGCGATCGCCCACGGTTTTGATCTGCTGGCGCAATGCTTTTTCTATTTGTTCCGGATTGTTGGTTTTCAGACGCGGGATGACCATCACCAGGCGGTCATCATACTGTCGCTTGAGACCGTCGAGAAGGATCTCCTGCGCGGTGTCATGGTCGTCACACTCAATCAGATGTTCTGCCATCGCCACCTGAAGGGGAACCTGCTGGCGCGTTTTGCGGCTCTGGTTTTTCCACCAGGTTTTCAGGCCGTCGCTGCCAAGATCGGCGCGCGCCTGATCCATCAGGCCAATCCAGGCCAGACGCTGAAGTTCATCACGATGTTCATCATCACCCACGTCGGCTTTCGCCATGGAAGGGATAATGTCCAGCAGCGAACCCCAGGCACCTGTCCGAATGTATGCCTGCTCCGCAAGACGCAGCACTTCCGGATGACGAGGGGTAATTTCCAGCAGACGGTCAACGCCGTGACGTGCGGCATGGTTTTCATTGCGCGCCAGTTGCAGACGAACGCGGGTGATCTCAACCGGAATCGGATCCTTAGTTGAGAGCTCAGATGCGCGTTCAAGATGCTGATTGGCGCGGGCCTCATCGCCTCGCTGTTGCGCCGCCTCAGCGGCCAGCAGATAGTTAACAACCGGCTGTTCTGCATGGTCGGCATTTTTCGACATCAGCTTTTCAACCTGCTGATAGTCGCCTTCGGCCAGCTTCAGCAACGCTTGCTCGGTCTGCTTACGGGCGCGACGGCGCTTACGGCCAACGAACCAGCCGCGCGTGTGAACCCCGGTACGGAAAATCCGACGCAGGATCCATTCCACTGCCAGCAGGACGACCACACCCAGGATCAGGATGATCACCAGCCCTGTCACGCTGGTTTCGACGTTGTAGTTATCGGTCTGGATCAATACGTAACCCTGGTGACCCGCGAGCATCGGTCCCAGTACAATCCCGGCGATCAGCAGGATGAAGAGTAAGAAGACTTTTAGCATCATCACTCTCCTTGCGGCGCGCTTTCAGGCGCTTCAGCCGGGCGCTCTGCCGGAACGCCCGGCTGGGCCAGCAGGTTACGCACGCGCGTCTGCATGATCTTCTCCAGAATCGGCTGGCTTTCCAGCTTGTCCGGCACGTTCATGGTGATGTTTTGCTGGCTCAGCTTGTCGATATCCTCCAGGAACGCGGTCGTGGTTGCGTCATTGGTATCGTAGTAAGCACGTACCCACGTTGAAACGTTATCCAGCGCCTGTTTGTAGGTCTCTTCCTGGTGACGCGGTACGGCCTGAGCAGCCACCAGCAGGCGGGAGCGAATGTTTTCGCGCAGATAAACATCCTGGTTCGGTGCCAGCAGCGGCACGGCGGTTTCATCGCGGCGGCGAATGGTAATAAAGCTGTCCATAAAGTTCTGCCAGCTCTTTTGCAGGTTGATACGCCATTCGCTCAGGGAGCTGGACAGCTCGGTGCCGTCAGAATCCATCGGGGAGTCATCGTCGTTGTTATCGGCCAGCTGAAGGTTATCAATCTGGTTGGAGAGCTGATTTACCTTAAGGATGATACCGTCGTAGTCGACCTGAGAAACCGCAGACAGGCTGGCGATATCTTCCGTAATAGCGCGGCGTGCGTTGATGAGGCTCGGATCGTTCATATCGGCCAGGCTTGCGTCGGCGCTTTTCAGCAGCGCGGCGGCGGTGGTGACATCCTGATCGCTCCAGAGCTTGCGCCCGGCCAGCTTCACCAGAAAATCGGCCTGTGAGAGCAGCCAGGTTTTGGCATCGGTTCCCGAAATCGTGGCGACTTTCTCCTGCACTTCGCTCAGCTGTTTGGTCAACTCTTCACGTTTGCTGTTCGCGTCGGCGAGGGCGGCAGCCTGCTGTTTGATCACGCCTTCCAGCTCAGCTTTTTGCGTCTCCTGCGCTTTCTGTAGGGCGGTGATTTGGTTAACCAGCGCGTCGCTGGTGGCCGTCTGGTTGGTGCCTTGTTTCTTCACCAGTCCGTAGAGACCCACGCCTGCGGCCAGCGCAATCGCGATGGCAATCACGCTCAGCGTGAGGCTGGTTTTATTGCTGCCGTTTTTCTTCTCAACGGTTTTGTCTGTCGTCTCTGGCTGTGACGTGGTGTCCACAGTCTCCCTGGTCTCTTCAACCACGGCGGAGGATTTTTCGTGTTCCGTCATTATGGCTTCCCATTTGAGAGTTATTGTAATGCGCGCAGCAGCGCATCGTTGTCGGCGTTATCAGCGATCCGAATATCCTGCCAGCCCAGTTCCCGGGCGTGGTTCGCCAGACGCTCGCTGACGACCAGAAGCCGACAGCGGAGTAACCAGTTTTCGCGATACCAAAGCGGAATCAGCGACCAAAGCTGTTGTAACATTTCACCGCTGGTAACCACCAGCGTATTAATGCCGCGCGCATGCCAGCGCATGGCTTCTTCCGCGCCATCATAGTGTTTCGCACAGCGCTGATAGCACTCCACAAACGTCACGTCTGCGCCGCGTTCGCGCAGCGTCTCGCCCAGCAGTTCGCGGCCACCGTTGCCGCGCAAAATGAGCGCACGCTTTCCGGCAATAGTTTGTAATTCAGGTAATTGTAGCAAGACTTCGCTGATTTCCCGATCTAACGGGTAACGAACATCGATTCCGCTCGCGGTATGTAAGGCCAGCGCCGTGGTGCGCCCGATGGCGAAATAGCGGGGTGCGTGGGGCCAGTTAACGCCCTGCTGTTGTAGCTGCGCATGGGCAAATTCCACGGCATGCTGCGATAGCGCAAAGAGCAGATCACCTTCCTGCAAGGCACGCATCTGGTCAGCGAGCGTAGGCAGCTCGCGACCGGGGGAGAATTCAATCAACGGAAAACTCCAGGCCACCTGCCCCAGTGCGCGCAGACGGCTCACTAACTGCTCTCCTGCGGGAGAAGGGCGGGTGACAAGTATGCTCATGCAGGGGGCTCTCCGTTATAGACCTCAGCCAGAATTTCACGCGCGCCGTTACTCAGCAGCTCTTCCGCCAGCGATACGCCAAGCGCCTCGGCATCCTGCGGCTTGCCGCGACGTTCACCGCGAACCATCTGCGAGCCGTCCGGCGCGCCAACCAGCGCACGCAGCCACAGCTCACCGTCAGTTAATTCAGCATAGCTGCCAATTGGCACCTGACAGCCTCCTTCGAGGCGAGTATTCATCGCGCGCTCGGCTTTTACGCGAACGGCGGTATCGTCATGATTCAGCGGCGCGAGCAGTGCCTGAGTACGCGCATCATCCAGACGACACTCAATGCCGACGGCACCCTGGCCGACGGCGGGGAGCGACAGCTCCGGCGGCAACGCCACGCGAATACGTTCTTCCAGCCCCAGGCGTTTCAGGCCCGCAACCGCAAGAATAATGGCATCGTAGTCGCCGTTATCCAGCTTGCCAAGGCGTGTGCCGACGTTCCCGCGCAGCGAGCGAATCACCAGATCCGGACGACGTTCAGCCAACTGACACTGGCGGCGTAAACTTGACGTGCCGACCACGCTGCCTGCCGGCAACGCATCAAGCGAGTCATAGCGATTAGAGACAAACGCATCGCGCGGATCCTCGCGCTCGCAGATGGTCACCAGCCCCAGCCCTTCCGGGAACTCAACGGGCACATCCTTCATCGAATGCACGGCGATATCGGCGCGGTTCTCAAGCAATGCCAGTTCCAGCTCTTTGACAAACAGACCCTTTCCGCCCACTTTGGCCAGCGGCGTATCAAGAATGACATCGCCACGCGTGACCATTGGCACCAGCTCAACGCGTAATCCGGTGTGGCAGGCTTCCAGGCGCTGCTTAACATAATGTGCCTGCCAGAGCGCAAGAGGACTTTGGCGTGTGGCAATTCTCAAAACATTGTCTAACATGCTTGTTACCGTCATTATCAATCGCTAACCATCCTAACATTGTTGACACTCGGATGGCAGTTTTACGGTTGATGAAGAGTGAGAGGGACAGGGCGGCGTTCGCGTCAGCCACCGCCGTATTCAGGAATTTACACGTACAGAACGGTGCTACACTTGTATGTAGCGCATCTTTCTTTACGGTCAACCGGCAAGGTGTTAAATTGATCACGTTTTAGACCATTTTTTCGTCTGTACCACCAGAAAACAACAAGGCGAAAAAGGGTAACGGTTATTTTTTGAAATACTGCGGGTCCGCTGCTTGTTCTGTTTTGAATGGCGTGCGACACCCGGAAACATCAGGCGATACGTCTTGTACCTCTATATTGAGACTCTGAAACAGAGACTGGATGCCATCAATCAATTGCGTGTGGATCGCGCGCTTGCTGCCATGGGCCCTGCTTTCCAGCAGGTATACAGTCTACTGCCGACATTGTTGCACTATCACCATCCGCTAATGCCGGGTTACCTCGATGGTAACGTTCCCCAGGGCATTTGCCTCTTCACGCCTGATGAAACCCAACAGCACTATCTGACTGAACTTGAGCTTTACCGTGGTATGCCGCCGCAGGTTTCGCCGAAAGGCGAGCTGCCGATTACCGGGGTTTACTCCATGGGCAGCACGTCATCGGTTGGGCAAAGTTGTTCTTCTGACCTGGATATCTGGGTCTGCCATCAGTCCTGGCTCGACAATGAAGAGCGCCAGCTGTTGCAGCGTAAATGCAGTCTGCTGGAGAGCTGGGCGGCGTCGCTCGGCGTGGAAGTGAGCTTCTTCCTGATTGATGAAAACCGTTTCCGCCATAACGAAAGCGGCAGTCTGGGTGGTGAAGACTGCGGCTCGACTCAGCATATTCTGTTGCTGGATGAGTTTTACCGTACAGCGGTTCGCCTGGCCGGAAAACGTATTCTGTGGAATATGGTGCCGTGCGATGAAGAAGAGAATTATGACGACTACGTCATGTCGCTTTACTCGCAGGGCGTACTGACGCCAAACGAGTGGCTGGATCTGGGCGGTCTGAGCTCCCTGTCCGCCGAAGAGTACTTTGGTGCAAGCCTCTGGCAGCTCTATAAGAGCATTGATTCACCGTACAAAGCGGTGCTGAAAACCCTGCTGCTGGAAGCCTACTCCTGGGAATACCCCACGCCGCGTCTGCTGGCGAAAGATATTAAGCAGCGTCTGCACGACGGGGAGATCGTCTCCTACGGGCTTGATGCCTACTGCATGATGCTGGAACGCGTCACCGAATACCTGACGGCCATTGATGACGCCACGCGTCTTGACCTGGTGCGTCGATGTTTCTATCTCAAAGTCTGTGAAAAACTGAGCCGCGAGCGCGCCTGCGTTGGCTGGCGCCGTGAAGTGGTCAGCCAGTTAGTCAAAGAGTGGGGATGGGACGAAGCGCGTCTCGCCATGCTTGACAACCGCGCCAACTGGAAAATCGATCAGGTGCGCGAGGCGCACAACGAGCTGCTTGATGCGATGATGCAGAGCTACCGCAACCTGATCCGCTTTGCCCGCCGTAACAACCTTAGCGTTTCTGCCAGCCCACAGGATATCGGGGTGCTGACCCGTAAACTGTACGCCGCGTTTGAAGCGTTGCCGGGCAAGGTAACGCTGGTGAACCCACAGATTTCGCCTGACCTGTCTGAACCGAATCTGACCTTTATCTACGTGCCGCCGGGCCGCGCAAACCGCACCGGGTGGTATCTGTACAACCGTGCGCCAAGCATGGATTCGATCATCAGCCATCAGCCGCTGGAGTATAACCGCTACCTTAACAAGCTGGTGGCCTGGGCCTGGTTTAACGGCCTTCTCACCTCACGCACCCGGTTGTTTATCAAGGGCAACGAGGTGGTCGATTTAGCCAAATTGCAGGAGATGGTGGCGGATGTCTCGCACCACTTCCCACTGCGTCTGCCTGCGCCGACGCCAAAAGCGCTCTACAGCCCGTGTGAGATTCGCCATCTGGCGATCATCGTCAACCTGGAATACGACCCGACGGCGGCCTTCCGCAATCAGGTGGTTCACTTTGACTTCCGTAAGCTGGACGTCTTTAGCTTCGGTGAGCAGCAAAACTGCCTGGTGGGCAGCGTGGATCTGCTGTACCGCAACTCGTGGAACGAAGTGCGTACCCTGCACTTTAACGGCGAGCAGGCGATGATCGAGGCGCTGAAAACGATCCTCGGCAAGATGCATCAGGATGCCGCGCCGCCGGACAGCGTGGAGGTGTTCTGCTACAGCCAGCACCTTCGCGGCCTGATTCGTACCCGCGTGCAGCAGCTGGTGTCTGAGTGCATCGAATTGCGTCTTTCCAGCACCCGGAATGAAACCGGACGCTTTAAAGCGCTGCGCGTCTCCGGCCAGACCTGGGGGCTGTTCTTTGAGCGCCTGAACGTGTCGGTGCAGAAGCTGGAGAACGCCATTGAATTCTACGGCGCGATTTCACACAACAAACTGCATGGCCTGTCGGTTCAGGTGGAAACCAACCACGTTAAGCTGCCGCAGGTGGTGGATGGCTTTGCGAGTGAAGGGATTATTCAGTTCTTCTTCGAGGAGTCGGGCGATAACGCCGGGTTTAATATCTACATTCTGGATGAAACCAACCGTGCCGAGGTGTATCACCACTGTGAAGGCAGCAAAGAGGAGCTGGTGCGCGACGTCAGCCGGTTCTATTCATCCTCGCACGATCGCTTTACCTACGGCTCAAGTTTTATCAACTTCAACCTGCCGCAGTTCTACCAGATTGTGAATGTGGATGGACGAGCGCAGGTGATCCCGTTCCGTACGCAGGCGATTACCCCTGCGGTGCCCGCTAACCAGGAAACTGCGCCGCTGTTGCAGCAGTATTTCTCCTGAACCTTTTCGCCGGGCGGCGCTAACGCTTACCCGGCCTACGGTCCGAGCTGCTGTTGCCGGGTGGCGCTAACGCTTACGCGGCCTACGGTCTGAGCTGCTGTTGCCGGGTGGCGCTAACGCTTACCCGGCCTACGGTCCGAGCTGCTGTTGCGGTTGGCGCTCACGCTTACCCGGCCTACGGTCCGAGCCGCTGTTGCCGGGTGGTGCTAACGCTTACCCGGCCTACGGTCTGAGCTGCTGTTGCCGGGTGGCGCTAACGCTTACCCGGCCTACGATCCGAGCTGCTGGTGCGGTTGGCGCTAACGTTTACCCGGCCTACGGTCCGAGCTGCTGTTGCGGTTGGCGCTCACGCTTACCCGGACTATGGTTCGAGCCGTTGTAGGCCCGGTAAGGCGTAGCCGCCACCGGGCAACAAAACTACCTGAAACTCACGTTCTCACCCGCCTGCGCGGTTGCCGCCTGCTCCAGCAGATCCCAGAACGTTTCGCCGCTGCGGTCGCAGATCCACTCGTCACCTTTTAGATCAAAGTGATAACCGCCCTGTTTCGCCGCCAGCCACACCTGGTGAAGCGGCTCCTGACGGTTAATAATAATCTTGCTGCCGTTTTCGAAGCTTAAGGTCAGGATCCCGCCGTTGATTTCACAATCGATATCGCTGTCGCCGTCCCACTCGTCGATACGCTCTTCGATGGTCATCCACAGGGTATCGGCAAGGCGATGAAATTCACTGTCGTTCATGGTTTTATTCCTGTTTTTCGTGATGGCGGCAGTATAACGCTAAATAATTCCCGTTGCAGGAAAGCGGCAAACTCTTGCTTTTGTGTCTTCTCCTGCGATGATAGAAACAGATTTGAACTTACGGGCAACCTCTACATGAAAAACGTCTTTCGAACGCTTGCCGTTCTTGTCACTCTGTTTAGCCTGACCGGCTGTGGACTGAAGGGACCACTGTACTTCCCGCCAGAGGATAAAAACGCACCACCGCCGACAAAACCAGTGCAAAGTGGTATCGAGTCATCTACGCCGGATACCAACGATCGCGGCAATAACGGCGGCCCGACTCAGGTCAATCTCTGACGATTACGTTCTGTACCCGCGCAATGGAGCAAATGATGCAGTTCTCTAAAATGCATGGCCTTGGCAACGACTTTATGGTCGTCGACGCGGTAACGCAGAATGTCTTTTTCTCCCCGGAACTGATCCGTCGTCTGGCGGATCGGCACGTGGGCGTGGGGTTTGACCAGCTGCTGGTGGTGGAACCGCCTTACGATCCTGACCTGGACTTCCACTATCGCATTTTTAACGCCGACGGCAGCGAAGTTTCCCAGTGCGGCAATGGCGCACGCTGTTTTGCCCGCTTTGTTCGGCTGAAAGGGCTGACCAACAAGCGCGATATCCGCGTCAGCACCGCCAATGGCCGGATGGTGCTCAGCGTCACCGACGACGAACTGGTGCGCGTGAACATGGGCGAGCCGAACTTCGAACCCTCTGCCGTGCCGTTTCGCGCCAACAAAGCGGAAAAGACCTATATTATGCGTGCCGCCGAGCAGACAGTATTGTGCGGCGTCGTCTCGATGGGTAACCCGCACTGCGTGATTCAGGTAGATGATGTGCAAACCGCGGCGGTTGAAACGCTCGGCCCGGTGCTGGAAAGCCACGAGCGCTTCCCGGAGCGGGCGAACATCGGTTTCATGCAGGTGGTGAAGCGTGAACACATTCGCCTGCGGGTTTACGAGCGCGGCGCGGGCGAAACCCAGGCCTGCGGAAGCGGTGCCTGTGCGGCGGTGGCCGTCGGTATCTCGCAGGGGTTACTGGCGGAAGAGGTTCGCGTGGAATTACCGGGCGGGCGTCTTGATATCGCCTGGAAAGGAGCGGGTCATCCACTGTACATGACTGGCCCGGCGACACATGTTTATGACGGGTTTATCCATCTATGAAGCAACCAGGGGAAGAACTGCGGGAACCTGTAACGGAGCTGGATGACAGCGCTGTTGTGGATTACCTGCTGCACAATCCTGAGTTTTTTATCCGCAATGCACGCGTCGTCGAAAGGATGCGCGTGCCGCATCCGGTTCGCGAGACCGTGTCGCTGGTTGAATGGCACATGGCGCGCTCGCGCAACCACATCAATCAGCTCGAAGAGAACATGACGCTGCTGATGGAGCAGGCCAGCAATAACGAAAGCCTGTTCTATCGTCTTCTGCACCTTCAGGCGCGTCTGGCTTCCGCGCACAGTCTCGAAGAGTTCCTCAACCGCTTCCACCGCTGGGCGCGCGAGCTGGGGCTGGCAGGCGCGACGATCCGTCTCTTTCCCGACCGCTGGCGCATTGGCGCGCCGTCCGGGTTTACCCATCTGGCGCTGAGCCGTCAGGCGTTTGAGCCGCTGCGCATTCAGCGTCTGGGCCATGAGCACCACTATCTGGGGCCGCTTAACGGGCCAGAACTGCTGGTGGTGCTGCCAGAAGCCAAAGCTATCGGCTCGGTGGCGATGTCGCTGATGGGGCGCGATGGTGACCTGGGTGTGATGTTATTTACCAGCCGCGACGCGCATCATTATGAACAGGGGCAGGGCACGCAACTGTTGCAGGAGATCGCCCTGATGCTGCCTGAGCTGCTGGAGCGCTGGATTGAGCGCGTATGACGGACGGACTGCTCGCCACTGACGTCACCCGTTTTCTGCGCTATCTTGGCGTAGAACGCCAGCTTAGCCCTATTACGCTGCTCAACTATCAGCGTCAGCTTGATGCCATCATGCAGATTGCCGATGAAATCGGTCTTAAAAGCTGGCAACAATGTGACGCCGCCACGGTTCGCGGCTTCGTTGTGCGTAGCCGTAAAAAAAACTTAAGCCCGGCGAGCCTGGCGCTCCGGCTCTCTGCCCTGCGCAGTTTCTTCGACTGGCTGGTCAGCCAGGGCGGTCTGAAAGCCAACCCGGCAAAAGGGATCGCCACGCCAAAGGCCCCGCGTCATCTGCCGAAAAATATCGACGTCGACGACGTAAACCGCCTGCTGGATATCGATCTTAACGATCCGCTGGCCGTGCGCGACCGCGCGATGCTGGAGGTGATGTACGGCGCGGGCCTGCGTCTCTCTGAGCTGGTGAACCTCGACTTAAAGCACCTCGATCTGGAATCTGGCGAAGTGTGGGTGATGGGCAAGGGCAGCAAAGAGCGCCGCCTGCCGATCGGCCGCAATGCGGTCTCCTGGATTGAGCACTGGCTGGATCTGCGCGGTCTGTTTGGCGCGGAAGAGGATGCGCTGTTCCTGTCGAAGCTCGGCAAGCGGATCTCGGCGCGTAACGTGCAGAAGCGCTTTGCGGAGTGGGGCATTAAGCAGGGGCTGAACAGCCACGTTCACCCGCATAAGCTGCGCCACTCTTTTGCGACGCACATGCTGGAATCAAGCGGCGACCTGCGCGGCGTACAGGAGCTGCTTGGTCACGCGAATCTGTCGACCACCCAAATCTATACCCACTTAGACTTCCAACACCTTGCCTCGGTGTATGACGCGGCGCATCCACGCGCCAAACGGGGGAAATAATGCGTTTTTACCGCCCACTCGGTCAGATCTCAGCCCTGACGTTTGATCTTGATGACACCCTTTACGACAACCGCCCAGTGATCCTGCGTACCGAGCAGGAGTCGCTGGCGTTTGTGCAAAACTACCATCCTGCGCTGAAAGCGATCCAGAACAAAGAGTTCCAGAAGCTGCGTCAGTCCCTGCGGGAAACCGAGCCGGAAATTTACCATGACGTGACCGAATGGCGCCGCCGTGCGGTTGAGCAGGCGATGCTCAATGCCGGCCTGAGCGCGCAGGACGCGGCCATGGGTGCCGAAGCGGCCATGGAAAATTTCGCCAAATGGCGCAGCCGAATCGACGTGCCGCAGGAGACCCACGACACGCTGGCGAAGCTCGCCGAAAAGTGGCCGCTGGTCGCCATTACCAACGGCAACGCTCAGCCTGAACTGTTTGGTCTGGGGAACTATTTTCAGTTCGTGCTGCGCGCGGGCCCGCACGGACGCTCGAAGCCGTTCAACGATATGTATCATCTGGCGGCGGAAAAACTGGATTTGCCGCTCGGTGAGATCCTGCACGTGGGCGACGACCTGACCACGGACGTCGCCGGGGCGATCCGCTGCGGCATGCAGGCCTGCTGGATCAAGCCGGAAAATGCCGATCTGATGACTACCCCGGATAGCCGTCTTCTGCCGCACGTGGAAATTTCACGGTTGGCATCCCTCACGACGCTGATATAATCATCAATTGTTCTGTATAAATTAACAGGGTTTTGGCGAATGGAAACATTTGCCCGCCCGACATGACGTGACGGTGCCAATGGACGTTTCTTACCTGCTCGACAGCCTTAATGACAAACAGCGTGACGCGGTTGCCGCCTCGCGTACAAACCTGCTGGTACTGGCTGGAGCGGGCAGTGGTAAGACGCGCGTGCTGGTTCACCGTATCGCCTGGCTACAGAGCGTGGAGAACTGCTCGCCGTACTCGATTATGGCCGTGACGTTCACCAACAAGGCGGCGGCGGAGATGCGCCACCGTATCGCACAGCTGATGGGCACCAGCCAGGGCGGCATGTGGGTTGGCACCTTCCACGGCCTGGCGCACCGTCTGCTGCGCGCGCACCATATGGACGCTAACCTGCCGCAGGATTTCCAGATCCTCGACAGCGAAGACCAGCTGCGCTTACTGAAACGTCTGATCAAGGCGATGAACCTCGACGAGAAGCAGTGGCCGCCGCGTCAGGCGATGTGGTACATCAACGGTCAGAAAGACGAAGGGCTGCGTCCACACCACATTCAAAGCTTCGGTAACCCGGTTGAGCAGACCTGGCAGAACGTCTACAAGGCCTATCAGGAAGCGTGCGATCGCGCCGGTCTGGTGGATTTCGCCGAACTGCTGCTGCGCGCCCACGAGCTGTGGCTCAACAAACCACATATCCTGCAACACTACCGTGAACGCTTCACCAACATTTTGGTGGACGAATTCCAGGATACCAACAACATTCAGTACGCGTGGATCCGCCTGCTGGCCGGGGATACCGGCAAGGTGATGATCGTGGGCGATGACGACCAGTCTATCTACGGCTGGCGCGGCGCGCAGGTGGAGAACATCCAGCGCTTTCTCAACGATTTCCCCGGCGCGCAAACCATCCGTTTGGAGCAGAACTACCGTTCTACCAGCAACATACTGAGCGCGGCCAACGCCCTGATTGAGAACAACAACGGGCGACTGGGTAAAAAGCTGTGGACCGATGGCGTCGACGGCGAACCGATTTCGATTTACTGCGCCTTCAACGAGCTCGACGAAGCCCGCTTCGTGGTGAACCGCATTAAAACCTGGCAGGAGAACGGCGGTGCGCTGGAGCAGTGTGCCATTCTCTATCGCAGCAACGCCCAGTCGCGCGTGCTGGAAGAGGCGCTGTTACAGGTGAGCATGCCGTACCGCATTTATGGCGGTATGCGCTTCTTCGAACGTCAGGAGATCAAAGATGCGCTCTCGTATTTGCGTCTGATTGCCAACCGTAACGACGATGCGGCGTTTGAGCGCGTGGTGAACACGCCGACGCGCGGCATCGGCGATCGTACGCTGGACGTGGTGCGTCAGGCCTCGCGCGATCGTCAGCTCACGCTATGGCAGGCATGCCGCGAGCTGTTACAGGAAAAAGCCCTCGCCGGACGCGCCGCCAGCGCATTGCAGCGCTTCCTGGAGTTAATCGACGCGCTGGCGCAGGAAACGGCCGACATGCCGCTGCACGTCCAGACCGACCGGGTGATCAAAGATTCCGGCCTGCGCACCATGTACGAGCAGGAAAAAGGCGAGAAGGGCCAGACCCGTATTGAGAACTTAGAGGAGCTGGTGACGGCAACGCGCCAGTTCAGCTACAACGAAGAAGACGAAGACCTGATGCCGTTGCAGGCATTCCTCTCTCACGCCGCGCTGGAGGCGGGTGAAGGGCAGGCCGATACCTGGCAGGATGCGGTTCAGCTGATGACCCTGCACTCCGCGAAAGGTCTGGAGTTCCCGCAGGTGTTCATCGTCGGGATGGAAGAGGGGATGTTCCCGAGCCAGATGTCGCTGGATGAAGGCGGGCGTCTGGAAGAGGAGCGTCGTCTGGCCTACGTGGGTGTGACCCGTGCGATGCAGAAACTGACCCTGACCTACGCGGAAACCCGCCGCCTGTACGGGAAAGAGGTGTATCACCGTCCGTCGCGCTTTATCGGCGAACTGCCGGAAGAGTGTGTGGAAGAGGTGCGCCTGCGCGCCAGCATCAGCCGTCCGGTCAGTCATCAGCGTATGGGCTCGCCAATCTCGGAAACCGATACCGGTTACAAGCTGGGCCAGCGCGTGCGCCACTCGAAGTTTGGCGAAGGCACCATCGTCAATCTGGAAGGCAGCGGCGAGCACAGCCGTTTGCAGGTCGCGTTCCAGGGGCAGGGGATCAAATGGCTGGTGGCAGCCTATGCCAAGCTGGAAAGTGTGTAACTTTCAGAAAAATATCACTATTTTGTAATAATCTGCTAGCCTCATACGTTGAAGGTCAATTAATGCCCTTCAGCGTTCCGTTGCGTGTTGACGCCACAGTTATTGCTGGCGTAACATGCGCGCACGATTACGCTAAGAGGACATTCGCCTTGGACACACCCAGTAGATACTGGCTCAATTCCCTGTCATCCAGGAACAACTCCTAAGGCTATCTCCTCTTGCTGATGGCCTTAGTGGTTGTCAGCGACTGCATCATTCCCGTCGCGCTGAGTCAGGCTGTTTAATGGTCTGAAACCCAATTTGTTTCTGTGTGCCCACCGAACTGTCCGATATTTTTTGCATTGGGAGTCCCGGTCATGTTGAGCGCATTTCAACTCGAAAATAACCGACTGACTCGGCTTGAAGCCGAAGAGTCACAGCCCCTCATTGATGCCGTATGGGTGGATCTGGTCGAGCCGGACGACGATGAGCGCCTTCGCGTACAATCTGAACTGGGGCAAAGCCTGGCGACACGCCCGGAACTGGAAGACATCGAAGCATCCGCCCGTTTTTTTGAAGACGAAGACGGCCTGCACATTCACTCCTTCTTCTTCTTCGAAGATGCCGAAGACCACGCGGGGAACTCCACCGTGGCGTTTACCATCCGCGATGGCCGCCTGTTCACCCTGCGCGAGCGCGAACTGCCTGCGTTTCGTCTCTACCGCATGCGCGCCCGCAGCCAGGCGATGATGGACGGTAACGCCTATGAGCTGCTGCTGGATCTGTTCGAAACCAAAATCGAACAGCTGGCGGATGAAATCGAAAACATCTACAGCGACCTGGAAAAGCTGAGCCGCGTGATCATGGAAGGCCATCAGGGCGATGAGTACGACGAAGCGTTGTCCACGCTTGCAGAGCTGGAAGATATCGGCTGGAAGGTGCGTTTGTGTCTGATGGATACCCAGCGCGCGCTGAACTTCCTGGTTCGCAAGGCGCGTCTGCCGGGCGGTCAGCTGGAGCAGGCGCGTGAGATCTTACGCGATATTGAATCCCTGCTACCGCACAACGAATCCCTGTTCCAGAAGGTCAACTTCCTGATGCAGGCGGCAATGGGCTTTATCAACATCGAGCAGAACCGCATCATCAAGATCTTCTCGGTGGTTTCCGTGGTGTTCCTGCCGCCGACGCTGGTGGCATCCAGCTACGGGATGAACTTTGAGTTTATGCCGGAGCTGAAGTGGAGCTTTGGCTACCCGGGGGCGATTATCTTTATGATCCTCGCCGGGCTGGCGCCGTACCTGTACTTCAAGCGGAAGAACTGGTTGTAAAAATCAGGCGGGTGGCGCTGCGCTTACCCGCCCTACAAAGCACCTAAATTCCTCTGCGAGTCCTGCGCTGGGTATAAATTGCATCCGCAACGAAAATCGCCAGCGCCACCCAGATAAAGGCAAACGTCACCATCTTATCCGCACCCGGCACCTCGCCGTAAAACACCACCGCCAGCAGGAACATCAGCGTCGGGCCGATGTACTGGAAGAAGCCAAGCGTCGAGAGACGCAGACGCGTTGCCGCGCCGGTGAAGCACAGCAGGGGAATCGTCGTGACCACGCCCGCCGCCATCAGCATCAGGTTCAGCGACCATGGGTTGCTGCCCATGTGGCTGGTGGCGCTGTCGGCAATACCGAACAGGTAGATCGCCGCGACAGGCAGCAGCCACAGGGTTTCAAACAGCATTCCCGTCTGCGCTTCCACGGCGATTTTTTTACGCACCAGGCCGTAGAAGGCAAAGCTGAACGCCAGCCCCAGGGCGATAACCGGCAGTGAGCCGAAGGTCCACAGCTGTACCAGCACGCCGCAGAAGGCCAGAATCACTGCCACCCACTGCATCCGGCGGAAACGTTCGCCGAGGAAAATCATCCCCAGCACGATGTTCACCAGCGGGTTAATGAAGTACCCCAGGCTCGCTTCGAGCATGTGATGGTTATTCACCGCCCAGATAAACAGCAGCCAGTTTCCGCCAATCAGCACCGCAGAGAGGGCAAGCAGGAAGACCTTTTTCGGGGTTTTCAGTAGCGTTTTGACGCCTGACCACTGACGGCTGATGCTCATCAGCGCGATCATAAAGAAAAACGACCAGATGACGCGGTGAGTGAGGATCTCGTCCGCCGGGACATAGGCGATAAGCTTGAAGTACGCCGGTGCGATACCCCAAATAAAATAAGCGGCAAGGGCGAGTAAAACGCCCTGCCGCGTCTGTTTAGCATCCATCGGGAAAATCCGTTACAAAAAAGTGAAGTAATTTTACCCGAATTTGCCGTCTCAACCCACCATATAAGTGGCGGTTGCGCTGGCGATATAAACCTGCTCCTCGTTATGCAGCTCAACGCGGGCGACGGCAACTTTATTCCCGGCGCGCAGCAGGCTGCTGGTGCAGGTGAAGCGGTTTCCGCGTCCCGGACGCAGATAGTCGACGCGTAAATCTATGGTGCCCATGCGCGACAGGCGCTGGCGTAACTCATCTTCGTTGATGGTGTCATGGCGCGTCAGCGTGCTGCCCACGCACACCAGACCGGCCGCCACGTCCAGCGCAGAGGCAATCACCCCGCCGTGCAAAATGCTTTGCGCCCAGTTACCGACCATCATTGGCTGATTATTGAAACTCAGCTGAGCGAAGTCTTTTTCGTATCGCTCCAGCTCAAGACCCAGTGCACGGTTGAATGGCATGTGATACACAAAAATCTCGCCCACGAGCTTTAAGGTTTCTTCGGCGGTGAGTGTGGCTGACATCTGACGTGGCATCCTTGTTGTTAACAAAATGTTGATTTTATGCTTCAGGATAAAGGAATGCCACTTTAAGAAACGAGGAAGCGGAAGTTATCGCAGAAGTCTGTAGAATGCCCGGACAAAACTATTCATTAAATGTCACAATTTCAGGAGAACACCACCGATGCGGACGTATCTGGGTTGGTTACTGGCGGCGGTTGCGCTGCCCCTCACAGCATATGCGCAGGAAGCGACGATCAAAGAAGTGCATGATAAACCTGCCGTTCAGGGCAGCATCATCGCCAATATGCTTCAGGAGCATGACAATCCGTTCACGCTCTACCCCTATGACACAAACTACGTGATCTATACCCAGACCAGCGATCTCAACAAAGAGGCGATAAGCTCCTATAACTGGTCTGACAATGCGCGTAAAGATGAGGTGAAGTTCCAGCTCAGCCTGGCCTTCCCGTTATGGCGCGGCATCCTGGGGCCGAACTCGGTGCTTGGTGCATCTTACACGCAGAAGTCATGGTGGCAGCTCTCCAACAGCGGGGAATCTTCACCGTTCCGCGAAACCAACTATGAACCGCAGCTGTTCCTCGGTTTCGCCACTGATTATGAGTTTGCAGGCTGGACGCTGCGAGACGTGGAGGTGGGCTATAACCACGATTCCAACGGTCGTTCCGACCCAACCTCACGCAGCTGGAATCGCGTTTATACGCGTCTGATGGCGCAGAACGGCAATTTCATGGTGGAAGTGAAGCCGTGGTACGTGGTGGGCAGCACCGATGACAACCCTGATATCACCAAATACATGGGCTATTATCAGCTTAAAGTGGGCTATCAGCTGGGTGACGCGGTGCTGAGCGCCAAAGGGCAGTACAACTGGAATACCGGCTACGGCGGCGCAGAGCTGGGCCTGAGCTACCCGGTGACGAAACACGTTCGTCTCTATACCCAGGTGTATAGCGGTTATGGCGAATCGCTGATCGACTATAACTTCAACCAGACCCGCGTTGGTGTGGGCGTCATGCTGAACGATATTTTCTAAGCTGCTCGAATGTTTTTGCGTTAAACGTTGAAGTTTCTCTCTCAGGCGCTGAAAATAGCGCCTGTTTCATTTCTGGCATATGGGGTTAACGTGGCGCAGGCGGAAGTATTGAATCAGGAATCGCTGGCTAAACAGGTTTTGCATGAAACCTTTGGCTACCAGCAGTTCCGTCCTGGCCAGGAAACCATCATTGAAACCGTGCTGGAAGGCCGCGATTGCCTGGTGGTCATGCCGACCGGCGGCGGAAAATCGCTCTGCTATCAGGTGCCCGCGCTGGTACTTAATGGCCTGACGGTTGTGGTCTCCCCCCTTATTTCCCTGATGAAAGACCAGGTCGACCAGCTGCTTGCCAACGGCGTGGCGGCGGCCTGTCTTAACTCGACGCAAACCCGCGAGCAGCAGCAAGAGGTGATGGCCGGGTGCCGCACCGGGCAGATCCGCCTGCTGTATATCGCGCCAGAGCGCCTGATGCTGGACAACTTCCTCGATCACCTGGCGCACTGGAACCCGGTGCTGCTGGCGGTGGATGAAGCGCACTGTATCTCCCAGTGGGGGCACGATTTCCGCCCGGAATATGCCGCCCTCGGCCAGCTGCGTCAGCGCTTCACTGAGCTGCCGTTTATGGCGCTTACCGCCACGGCGGATGACACCACGCGTCAGGATATCGTTCGCCTGCTGGGGCTGAAAGACCCCTATATTCAGGTCAGCAGCTTCGACCGGCCGAACATCCGCTATATGCTGATGGAAAAGTTCAAGCCGCTGGATCAGCTCCTGCGCTACGTGCAGGAGCAGCGCGGCAAGTCCGGCATCATCTACTGCAACAGCCGCGCGAAGGTGGAAGACACCGCTGCGCGTCTGCAAAATCGCGGCTTTAGCGCGGCGGCATACCATGCCGGGTTAGAAAACCACATCCGCGCCGACGTACAGGAAAAATTCCAGCGCGACGACCTGCAAATCGTGGTCGCAACGGTGGCGTTCGGGATGGGGATCAACAAGCCCAACGTGCGCTTTGTGGTGCACTTTGATATCCCGCGCAATATCGAATCCTATTATCAGGAAACCGGCCGCGCCGGGCGTGATGGCCTGCCTGCGGAAGCGATGCTGTTTTACGATCCGGCGGATATGGCGTGGCTGCGCCGCTGTCTCGAGGAGAAACCGCAGGGGCAGTTGCAGGATATCGAACGCCACAAGCTTAACGCGATGGGTGCCTTCGCCGAAGCGCAAACCTGCCGCCGTCTGGTGCTGCTCAACTACTTTGGTGAAGGGCGTCAGGCGCCGTGCGGCAACTGCGATATCTGCCTCGACCCGCCGAAGCAGTACGACGGTCTGATGGATGCGCGCAAAGCGCTCTCGACTATCGGACGCGTGAACCAGCGCTTTGGGATGGGCTACGTCGTCGAAGTGCTGCGTGGGGCTAACAACCAGCGTATCCGCGACATGGGGCACGACAAGCTGCCGGTTTACGGCATCGGGAAAGACCAGAGCCACGAGCACTGGGTAAGCATCATCCGCCAGCTGATCCATCTCGGCTTTGCCACGCAAAATATTGCCCAGCACTCTGCGCTTCAGCTTACCGAAGCGGCGCGACCGGTCCTGCGCGGTGAGGTTGAACTGAAGCTCGCCGTTCCGCGCGTCGTCGCCCTGAAGCCGCGCGTGATGCAGAAATCCTACGGCGGCAACTACGATCGCAAGCTGTTCGCCAAGCTGCGCAAGCTGCGTAAAGCCATTGCCGATGAAGAGAACATCCCGCCATACGTGGTGTTCAATGACGCGACGCTGATCGAGATGGCCGAGCAAATGCCACTCAGCGCCAGCGAGATGCTCAGCGTCAACGGCGTCGGCACGCGCAAACTGGAGCGCTTTGGTAAAGAGTTTATGGCGCTTATCCGTTCCCACGCTGATGGTGAGGATGAGGAGTAGTCAGCCGGGCGAAAAAGTGCCAGGATGATGACTCACTACATTATTTCCCCGCGAGCTAATTATGTTAATGCTATTTCTCACCGTGGCGTTAGTGCACATCGTTGCGCTGATGAGCCCTGGCCCTGACTTCTTCTTCGTGTCACAAACGGCCGTCAGCCGCTCCCGCAAAGAGGCGATGATGGGTGTGCTCGGTATCACCATGGGCGTTATGGTCTGGGCGGCGGTTGCGCTGCTTGGTCTGAACCTGATCCTGGCGAAAATGGCGTGGCTGCATAACATCATCATGGTTGGCGGCGGTCTGTACCTGTGCTGGATGGGCTACCAGATGCTGCGCGGGGCGCTGAAGAAAGAAGAGAAAAAGCCGGAAGAGCCAAAGGTTGAGCTGGCAACGGGCGGCCGTAGCTTTGTGAAAGGGCTGCTGACTAACCTGGCGAACCCGAAAGCGATTATTTACTTCGGCTCTGTGTTCTCGCTGTTTGTGGGGGATAACGTCGGTGCGGGCGCGCGCTGGGGGATCTTCCTGCTAATCGTTGTTGAGACGTTCGCCTGGTTTACCGTTGTGGCAAGCCTGTTTGCTTTACCGGCGATGCGTCGCGGCTACCAGCGCATCGCGAAGTGGATCGACGGCTTTGCCGGCGCACTGTTCGCCGGCTTCGGCATTCATCTCATCATTTCTCGCTAAGCATGACGCGCTGACGCAAGCAGCGCGCCAACCAGCATAAACAGCGAACCAAAGACTTTGTTCAGGGCCTTCATTTGTTTAGGCCCTTTGATCCATGCCGCAATTCGCTGCGCCAGCGTCGCGTAACCAATCATCACAATGATATCGACAATTATGGTGGTCGCGCCCAGCACCACGTACTGCATCACCTGGGGCTGATGCGGCACGATAAACTGCGGGAACAGGGCGGCGAGGAACACAATGCTTTTCGGGTTGGTCAGGTTAACGAATACCGCGCGCTTAAACAGGTGGCCGCGTGTTTGTGTCCGGGAGAGCGTATGCAGATCAATCGAGCCTGCGGCGCGCCACTGTTGAATACCCAGCCAGATAAGATACGCTGCGCCAGCCCATTTCAGCACCTCGAAGGCCAGCACCGAACGGGAGAACAGCGTGCCCAGACCAATCCCCACCAGCACAATGTGAATGCCAAGCCCTGTCTGTAAACCGGCAATTGACGCCGCCGCGCCGCGATAGCCGTGATTAATGGAGGTGGTCATGGTGTTGATTGCGCCCGAGCCAGGTGAAAGGCTGAGGATGATGGATGTCAGCAGGTAAGCGAACCACCACTCGAAGGTCATTTGAAACTCCCGGATCGTCTGTTTTTATGCCACAATACGCTATTGTTGAGTCATTTTGTGACCGGTGACGAAAAAAACGATATTCCCTGAATTACGGGGGGTGGAAACCCAATGTTTCAGCAGAAAAAGGACTGGGAAACACGAGAAAACGCATTTGCTGCTTTCTCCATGGGGCCGCTGACCGATTTCTGGCGCCAGCGTGAGGAAGATGAGTTTATGGGCGTCGGGGATATCCCGGTACGCTTCGTTCGTTTCCATGATGAAAAAAATGACCGGGTGATTGTGGTTTGCCCCGGGCGCATCGAAAGCTATATCAAATATGCCGAGCTGGCGTATGACCTGTTCCATCTGGGCTTTGATGTGTTAATTATCGACCATCGCGGGCAGGGGCTTTCCGGCCGGATGCTGCCGGATACCCATCGCGGCCACGTGGATAACTTCAGCGATTACGTCGACGATCTGGCCGCGTTCTGGCAGCAGGAAGTGCAGCCCGGACCGTGGCGCAAGCGTTATATTCTTGCCCACTCCATGGGGGGCGCGATCTCGACGTTGTTTTTGCAGCGCCATAAGCACCAGTGCGACGCCATTGCGCTGACCGCGCCGATGTACGGCATTGTGATACGTTTTCCTGACTGGATGGTGCGCCATCTTCTCGACTGGGCTGAGGGCCATCAGCGCATTCGTGAAGGCTATGCCATCGGAACAGGACGCTGGCGGGCGTTGCCGTTTGCCATCAACGTGTTAACCCACAGTCGGCAGCGTTATCGCCGCAACCTGCGTTTTTATGCCGATGAACCGCGTCTGCGGGTCGGCGGCCCCACCTGGCACTGGGTGCGGGAAGGTATTCATGCCGGTGAGCAGGTGCTGGCGGGCGTAGGCGATGATGACACGCCGACGCTCCTGATCCAGGCGGAAGAAGAGCGTGTGGTGGATAACCGCATGCATGACCGCTATTGTGAACTTCGCGCCGCGGCGGGCCATCCCTGTGAAGGGGGTAAACCGCTGGTCATCAACGGTGCGTACCATGAGATCCTTTTTGAAAAGGACGCTATGCGCTCAGTCGCGCTCAACGCCATTGTTGAATTTTTCAACAGGCATAACTGATTATTGTTTTCCACCAGAGGTTGAAATCCCTATGTACCAGGTTGTTGCATCTGATTTAGATGGCACGCTGCTTTCCCCCGACCACACCCTGTCGCCTTATGCGAAAGAGACCTTAAAACTCCTGACTGCCCGCGGCGTGAACTTTGTGTTCGCCACCGGCCGCCACCACGTGGACGTGGGGCAGATCCGCGATAACCTGGAGATCAAGTCGTACATGATCACCTCCAACGGTGCGCGCGTACACGACACGGACGGCAACCTGATTTTTACCCACAATCTCGATCGCGACATCGCCACTGATTTGTTCGGCATTGTGCATAACAACCCGGATATCGTCACTAACGTTTATCGCGACGACGAGTGGTTTATGAACCGTCATCGCCCGGACGAAATGCGTTTCTTCAAGGAAGCCGTCTTCAACTACTCCCTGTATGAACCGGGTTTGCTGGATCCTGAAGGGATCAGCAAGGTGTTCTTTACCTGCGAAAGTCACGAAGCGCTGCTTCCGCTGGAGCAGGCGATCAACGCCCGCTGGGGAGACCGCGTGAACGTGAGCTTCTCCACGCTGACTTGTCTGGAAGTGATGGCGGGCGGGGTGTCCAAAGGTCACGCGCTGGAAGCGGTCGCGAAGCGTCTGGGCTTTGATCTGAAAGACTGCATCGCGTTCGGCGATGGCATGAACGATGCCGAGATGCTCTCCATGGCGGGCAAAGGCTGCATCATGCAGAACGCGCACCAGCGCCTGAAAGATCTGCACCCGGAGCTGGAAGTGATTGGCACCAACGCAGACAACGCGGTACCTAAGTATTTGCGCAAACTGTTCCTTGAATAATCTTCATTTGATTGTTTATTGTTCAGATGTCAACTAAAGAGTTCGCTACAATGCCTCTCCTTCTTTCTGAGAGACAAGCATTGTGGCGCTACTCATTATCACCACTATTCTGTGGGCCTTCTCCTTTAGCCTGATTGGCGAATACCTTGCCGGATCGGTCGACAGCTACTTTTCGGTGCTGATGCGTGTGGGGCTGGCGGCGCTGGTGTTCCTGCCGTTCCTGCGTACCCGCGGGCAATCGCTGAAAACCATTCTGCTGTACATGCTGGTAGGCGCAATGCAGCTCGGCATCATGTACCTGTTCAGCTTCCGGGCTTACGTCTACCTCTCCGTCTCGGAATTTCTGCTCTTTACCGTGCTCACGCCGCTCTATATCACGCTGATTTACGACCTGCTCAGCAGGCGCCGCCTGCGCTGGGGATATCTGCTGAGCGCGGCGCTGGCAGTCATTGGCGCGGCGATAATTCGCTATGACAAGGTGAGCGATCACTTCTGGACCGGGCTGATGTTCGTCCAGCTCGCCAATATCAGCTTCGCCATCGGGATGGTGGGCTACAAACGCCTCATGGAGACCCGCCCGATGCCGCAGCATAACGCGTTTGCGTGGTTCTATATGGGCGCAGCGATTGTCGCGATTGCGGCATGGTTTATGCTCGGCAACCCGCAAAAGCTGCCAACCACCCCCGTGCAGTGGAGCGTTCTGGTCTGGCTGGGCGTGGTGGCGTCGGGGCTGGGCTACTTTATGTGGAACTACGGCGCGACGCAGGTAGACGCCGGAACGCTGGGGATCATGAACAACGTGCACGTGCCGGCGGGGCTACTGGTGAACCTCGCCATCTGGCAGGAACAGCCGCACTGGCCGAGTTTCCTTATTGGGGGAACGGTGATCCTGGCTTCGCTGTGGGTACATCGCCGCTGGGTCGCTCCGCGCTCCGCACAAACGGAAGATGGTCGCACGCGTGGTTCCGCGCTGAGCGAATAAACGCTTCCGTAATCGGCTGACGCTGCTCGCCGTCGCGCACGGCGGCGTACAGCCGGCTCCACAGTCCTTCACCCAGGGTTTTGGTAACCACCAGACCCTGGCGTTCAACCGTCTCGACCACCCAGTGCGGCAGCGCCGCAATTCCCATTCTGGCCGCCACCATCTGAATTAACAGCAGCGTGTTATCCACGCTCTTCAGCTGTGGGCTGATGCCTGCGGGTTGCAGGAAATGGCGCCAGATATCCAGACGACTGCGCTGTACCGGGTAAATCAGCAGCGTCTCCGTTGCCAGATCTTCCGGCGTGATGCGCGTTTTGGCGGCCAGCGGATGGTCCGGGGCCAGCACCAGACGTACCTCAAAATCAAACATTGGAGAATAGTGCAGACCGCTGCGCGGCAGAATATCTGAGGTCATCACCAGATCCAGCTCACCCTGCTGAAGCGACGGCTGCGGATCAAACGTGACGCCGGACTTGAAGTCCATTTCCACCTGCGGCCACTTCTGGCGGAAATTCTCAAGCGCGGGGGTTAGCCACTGAATACAGCTGTGACACTCAATGGCGATGCGCAGGGTGGTCTGCTGCGGCTCGTTGCAGGACTGCAACGCGCTGGCAATCTGCGGCAGCACCTGGTTCGCCAGCTGAAGCAAAATTTCGCCCTGCGGCGTAAAGCGCAAAGGCTGGCTCTTACGCACAAAAAGACGAAAGCCGAGGCGTTGTTCCAGATCGCTGAACTGGTGAGAAAGGGCAGACTGAGTCTGGTGCAGCGTGGCCGCTGCCGCCGCAAGAGAACCGCAGTTCCGCAACGCTTGTAGCGTTTTCAGGTGTTTTATCTCGATCATGAAAGTCCTTCACTTCGCCATGAACATTTTGCGCTTGAGGAATATACAGTACCTGCCAATTATAGATGTGTAAACATCTGGACGTCTAAATAACGAATTTCACAAGGGGCATACCATGACAATCCGCACTCACACTCTCGGTTTCCCTCGCGTTGGCCTGCGTCGCGAGCTAAAAAAAGCGCAAGAAAGCTACTGGGCAGGTAACGCCACCCGTGAAGAACTGCTGGCGGTGGGACGTGAGCTGCGCGCGCGTCACTGGGAACAGCAAAAACAGGCGGGCATTGACCTGCTGCCGGTGGGCGATTTCGCCTGGTACGACCATGTTCTGACCACCAGCCTGCTGCTTGGCAACGTGCCGGCTCGCCATCAGAACAACGATGGATCGGTGGATATCGATACCCTGTTCCGCATCGGCCGTGGCCGCGCGCCAACGGGTGAGCCAGCGGCAGCGGCGGAAATGACCAAGTGGTTCAACACCAACTATCACTATATGGTGCCGGAGTTCGTTAAAGGCCAGCAGTTCAAACTGACCTGGACCCAGCTTCTGGATGAAGTGGACGAAGCGCTGGCGCTGGGTCACCAGGTGAAACCCGTGCTGCTGGGGCCGATAACCTACCTGTGGCTGGGCAAAGTGAAAGGTGAACAGTTCGACCGCCTCAGCCTGCTGAACGACATTCTGCCGGTTTATAAGCAGGTGCTGATTGAGCTGGGCAAACGCGGCATTCAGTGGGTGCAAATCGATGAACCGGCGCTGGTGCTTGAGCTGCCGCAGGCGTGGCTGGACGCCTTCAAACCGGCGTATAACGCGCTCACCGGGCAGGTGAAGCTGCTGCTGACCACCTACTTCGAAGGCGTCACGCCGAACCTGAAAACCATTACCGCGCTGCCGGTTCAGGGTCTGCACATTGACCTCGTTCACGGCAAAGACGATGTAGCAGAGTTGCACAAGCGTCTGCCAGTGGACTGGCTGCTCTCTGCCGGTCTGGTGAATGGTCGTAACGTCTGGCGTGCCGATCTCACCGAGAAATATGCACAAATTAAAGACATAGTCGGTAAACGTGAATTGTGGGTGGCCTCTTCCTGTTCCCTGCTGCATAGCCCGATTGACCTGAGCGTGGAGACCCGACTCGACCCTGAGGTGAAAAGCTGGTTTGCCTTCGCCCTGCAAAAGTGTGAGGAGCTGGCTCTGCTGCGCGACGCGTTGAACAGCGGCGACACGGCAGCGATTAGCGACTGGAGCGCTCCGATCCAGGCGCGCCGTCACTCGACGCGCGTGCATAACCCGGCAGTGGAAAAACGTCTGGCGGCCATCACCGCCCGGGACAGCCAGCGCCAGAGCCCGTATGAAGTGCGCGCCGAAGCCCAGCGTGCGCGCTTTAACCTGCCCGCGTGGCCGACCACGACAATCGGCTCCTTCCCGCAGACTACCGAGATCCGCAGCCTGCGCCTGGACTTCAAAAAGGGCAATCTGGATGCGAATCACTACCGCACCGGTATTGCGGAACACATCAAACAGGCGATTATCGAGCAGGAACGTTTAGGTCTGGACGTGCTGGTGCACGGTGAAGCCGAGCGTAACGACATGGTGGAATACTTCGGTGAGCACCTGGACGGGTTTGTCTTTACCCAGAACGGTTGGGTGCAGAGCTACGGCTCCCGCTGCGTGAAGCCGCCGGTGGTAATCGGCGACGTCAGCCGCCCGGAAGCGATTACCGTGGAGTGGGCGAAGTATGCCCAGTCTCTGACCGACAAACCGGTAAAAGGCATGCTGACGGGTCCGGTGACCATTCTCTGCTGGTCGTTCCCGCGTGAAGACGTAACCCGGGAAACCATCGCCAAACAGATCGCCCTGGCGCTGCGCGATGAAGTTGCGGATCTGGAAGCGGCCGGGATTGGCATCATTCAGATCGACGAACCTGCGCTGCGTGAAGGTTTGCCGCTGCGTCGCAGCAACTGGGATGCTTACTTACAGTGGGGCGTGGAGGCGTTCCGCCTCAACGCGGCCGTCGCGAAGGACGATACGCAGATCCACACCCACATGTGTTACTGCGAATTTAACGACATCATGGACTCCATTGCCGCGCTCGACGCCGATGTGATCACCATCGAGACCTCGCGTTCAGACATGGAACTGCTGGAGTCGTTCGAAGAGTTCGACTACCCGAACGAAATCGGGCCGGGCGTGTACGACATTCACTCCCCGAATGTGCCAAGCGTGGAGTGGATTGAATCGCTGCTGCAAAAAGCGGCCCAGCGCATCCCGGCGGAACGTCTGTGGGTAAACCCGGACTGCGGCCTGAAAACCCGTGGCTGGCCTGAAACCCGCGCGGCGCTGGCGAACATGGTGCAGGCGGCGCAGAATTTGCGTCAGGCTTGATGAAATGTAGGCCCGGTCAGGCGTAGCCGCCACCGGGCTTTTTGCTTTTACGCTTTTTTCCCGCCGTACTGGCTAAACCATGTCAGCATCCGCTGCCAGCCATCTTTCGCCGATTCCGCGTGATAGCTCGGACGATAATCGGCATTAAAGGCGTGCCCGGCTTCCGGATACACCACAATTTCCGCCTTCGCGTTTGCTGCGCGCAACGCATGGCGCATGGTCTCGACCGTATCAAGCGGGATCCCGGTATCCTGACCGCCATAGAGCCCCAACACAGGCGCATTTAAATCCGTGGCAATATCAACAGGTTGCTTCGGTGAATTCAGCGTTTTTTCACCCACCAGCTTGCCGTACCAGGCCACGGCCGCTTTTAGCTGCGGGTTATGCGCGGCGTACAACCAGCTAATGCGTCCGCCCCAACAGAAGCCAGTCACCATCAGACGATGCGCATCGCCACCGTTGCGCGCTGCCCAGCTGGCAACGTGGTCGAGATCGGCCAGCACCTGCGCGTCCGGCACTTTGTTGACCAGGTTGCTGAACAGCGTCGGGATGTCGCTGTAATCATTCGGATCGCCCTGACGGAAATAGAGTTCCGGCGCAACGGCCAGGTAACCCTCCAGCGCCAGACGGCGGCAGAGGTCGCGAATATGTTCATGAACGCCAAATATTTCCTGCACCACGATCACGATGGGCAGCGGGCCATCGGCGGATTTTGGCCGCGCGTGGTACGCTGGCATGTTCTCTCCCTGGGAGGGAATGGAGGTCTCGCCTGCGGTAATGGCCTCTTCAGGGGTTGAGACGATGGTTGAAGCATGCGGGGCCGCAGCAGGTGCAAAACCGATTTTTTCAGTCATGGCATTCTCCGTACCAATGAATGGATTAGCGCAAAGATAAATATAGACACCAGGTTAACAACCCACAGTGCCTTATAGCGTCTATCTTTTGTGCAGCACCCGGCGATATAACTTGTTAATGTGATGTGAATCACCATTTTATGGAAATTAACTGCAATCATTTTCATTCATGGTGAGGTGTGTCACGAAATAATGCACATTGCTTCTGTAAAGTACCGTTTTACTTCTTCTGACAAACCGACCCACAGAGGAGTCACCTATGTCTAAGTCTGATGTTTTTCATCTCGGCCTCACTAAAAACGATTTACAAGGGGCTACGCTTGCTATCGTCCCTGGCGATCCTGAGCGTGTGGAAAAGATCGCCGCGCTGATGGATAAGCCGGTTAAGCTGGCAGCGCATCGCGAATTCACCACCTGGCGCGCAGAGCTGGACGGTAAAGCGGTGATCGTGTGCTCTACCGGTATCGGTGGCCCGTCTACCTCTATCGCCGTTGAAGAGCTGGCACAGCTGGGCATTCGTACTTTCCTGCGCATTGGCACCACAGGCGCCATTCAGCCGCACATCAACGTGGGCGACGTGCTGGTTACCACCGCATCCGTGCGTCTGGACGGGGCAAGCCTGCACTTTGCACCGATGGAATTCCCGGCAGTGGCTGATTTCGAATGCACCACCGCGCTGGTTGAAGCCGCGAAGTCCGTGGGCGCCACCACCCACGTGGGCGTCACTGCCTCTTCCGATACCTTCTACCCGGGCCAGGAGCGTTACGACACCTTCTCTGGTCGCGTGGTGAGCCGTTTCAAAGGCTCAATGGAAGAGTGGCAGTCGATGGGCGTCATGAACTACGAAATGGAATCTGCGACGCTGCTGACCATGTGCGCAAGCCAGGGTCTGCGTGCCGGTATGGTGGCGGGCGTTATCGTCAACCGTACCCAGCAGGAGATCCCGAACGCTGAAACCATGAAGCAGACTGAAAGCCATGCGGTGAAAATCGTGGTTGAAGCGGCGCGCCGTCTGATCTAATTCTCTCTTCAGTGCTAAAAGGCCGACATGCTCGGCCTTTCTTTTTTGCGTAACGCCTCGCAGGAAAACCCTTTCAAACTGGACGTTCATACAGCACAATTCTATTTTGTGCGGGTTACACGTGGATGCAGGGGGCATTGTGGATATCTCAATCCTGGTTTATGCGGTAGTTGCGCTGGTGAGCGTGGGGATTGGCTGGCTCATTTGCGGCTACCAACATGCTCAGCAGAAAGCCGATCAGCTGGCAGAGCGCGAAGAGATCGTCGCCGAACTCAGCGCGACGAAACAACAGCTTGCGCTGTGTGACCACTGGCGCGATGAGTGTGAACTGCTCAATAACGAACTGCGCAATCTGCGCGACATTAACACCTCGCTGGAGGCCGATCTCCGGGAAGTGACCACCCGCCTTGAATCCACCCAACTGCACGCCGAAGACAAAATCCGTCAGATGATCAACAGCGAGCAGCGTCTTAGCGAGCAGTTTGAGAACCTTGCGAACCGCATTTTTGAGCACAGCAATCGCCGCGTGGATGAGCAGAACCGCCAGAGCCTGAACAGCCTGCTGACGCCGCTGCGTGAACAGCTGGACGGCTTTCGCCGTCAGGTGCAGGACAGCTTTGGTCAGGAGGCTCGCGAGCGCCACACGCTGGCGCATGAGATCCGTAATCTCCAGCAGCTGAATGCGCAGATGGCTCAGGAGGCGGTTAACCTGACGCGCGCACTGAAAGGTGATAACAAAGCGCAGGGAAACTGGGGCGAAGTGGTCATGACGCGCGTGCTGGAGGCCTCTGGCCTGCGTGAAGGATACGAATACGAAACGCAGGTCAGCATTGAAAACGATGCGCGCTCGCGAATGCAGCCGGATGTCATTGTTCGTCTGCCGCAGGGTAAAGATGTGGTTATCGACGCCAAAATGACGCTGGTGGCCTATGAGCGCTACTTCAACGCGGAAGATGACTATACCCGCGAGACAGCGTTGCAGGAGCATATCGCCTCCGTGCGTAACCATATCCGTCTGCTGGGCAGAAAAGATTATCAACAGTTGCCGGGGCTGCGATCGCTGGATTATGTGCTGATGTTCATTCCGGTTGAGCCAGCCTTCCTGCTGGCGCTCGACAGACAGCCCGAACTGATCACCGAAGCGCTGAAAAATAACATTATGCTGGTCAGCCCCACCACGCTGCTGGTGGCGTTACGTACCATTGCCAACCTGTGGCGTTATGAGCACCAAAGCCGAAACGCGCAGCAGATTGCCGATCGCGCCAGCAAGCTGTACGACAAAATGCGGCTGTTTGTGGACGATATGTCCTCGGTGGGGCAAAGCCTGGATCGCGCGCAGGATAACTACCGCCAGGCGATGAAAAAACTCTCCTCCGGGCGCGGCAATTTGCTGGCGCAGGCGGAGGCGTTTCGCAGCCTGGGGGTGGAAGTTAAACGCGAGATTAATCCGGAACTGGTGGAGCAGGCTACGGCTCAGGACGAAGAGTTTCGTCTGCGTGAAGGCGACGGTGAGCAAAATAGCCGCAATGAAGACAATGGGTTAGCGGCGAGTTTATCCCCCGAAGCGCAGTCGGCGCGTTTCTTTCGCGGTGGTTGAAACGTAGGGCAAATGCGCCCAATCTGTTACACTTCACGAACATTTGACTGATTAGCAGGCTCTGAGATGGTTGACGATTCACAAGACACAACGCACTTTGGCTTTCAGACTGTCGCCAAAGCGCAGAAAGCTGACATGGTGGCCCACGTATTTCATTCCGTGGCGGCGAAGTACGATGTGATGAATGATTTGATGTCGTTTGGCATTCATCGCTTGTGGAAGCGCTTCACTATTGATTGCAGCGGCGTGCGCCGTGGACAAAAGGTGCTGGATTTAGCCGGCGGCACAGGGGATCTGACCGCTAAATTCTCCCGTCTGGTTGGCGAAACTGGTCGCGTGGTGCTGGCAGATATCAACGACTCCATGCTGAAAATGGGACGCGAAAAGCTGCGTAACATCGGCGTGGTAGGCAACGTTGAATATGTTCAGGCCAACGCCGAAGCGCTGCCGTTCCCGGACAATACGTTCGACTGCATCACCATCTCCTTCGGCCTGCGTAACGTGACCGATAAAGATAAAGCGCTGCGCTCTATGTACCGCGTGCTGAAGCCGGGTGGCCGACTGCTGGTACTTGAGTTTTCTAAACCGATTATCGACCCGCTGAGCAAAGCTTACGATGCCTATTCCTTCCACGTTCTGCCGCGCATCGGCGAGCTGGTGGCAAACGATGCAGAAAGTTACCGTTATCTGGCCGAATCCATCCGAATGCACCCGGATCAGGACACGCTGAAAGCGATGATGCAGGATGCGGAGTTTGAAAACGTGGAATACTTCAATATGACGGCGGGTGTCGTCGCGCTGCATCGTGGTTACAAGTTCTGAGTGGAGGTTTCCCGTGCCCATTAAACCCTTAGTCACCGCAGGCATCGAGAATGTACTGAATGCCTTTCTGTATCGCGCCCCGGCGCTGAAAACCGCACGTCAGCGGCTTAACGGAAAGGTGCTGCGTATCGTTTTAAAAGAGTTCTCGACGCCGCTTGTGCTGGTCTTCAGCGAACGCCAGCTTGACGTTCTGGGGGAGTGGGAAGGCGAGGCTGACTGCTCGGTGATTACGCACATGAGCGTATTGCCAAAACTGCGTGACCGTCAGCAGATGACGGCGCTTATTCGCAGCGGTGAGCTGGAGGTCGAGGGCGATATTCAGGTGGTACAGAACTTCGTTGCACTCAGCGATCAGGCTGAATTTGACCCCGCGGAACTGCTGGCGCCCTATATCGGCGACATCGCGGCTGAAGGGATAAGCAAAACGCTGCGCACGGGTTCCACTTTCCTGCGTAAAGGCCTGCTCCGTCAGCAGCGCTATGCTGCCGAGGTGCTGACCGAAGAGTGGCGTATGGCGCCTGGGCCTTTAGAAGTCGCCTGGTTTGCAGAAGAGACCGCGGCAGTTGAGCGCGCAGTTGATGCGTTAACCAAACGGCTTGAAAAACTGGAGGGCAAATGACGCCTGGTGAAATTCGGCGCCTCTATTTTATCGTTCGCACCTTTTTGAGCTACGGGCTCGACGAGCTTATCCCCAGAATGCGTATCACCCTGCCGCTTCGGCTTTGGCGTCGCACGCTGTTCTGGATGCCGAATCGCCATAAGGATCAGGAGCTGGGCGCACGCCTGCGTCTTGCGTTGCAGGAGCTGGGACCGGTCTGGATCAAGTTTGGGCAGATGCTCTCAACGCGTCGCGACCTTTTCCCGCCGCAGATTGCCGATCAGCTCGCGCTATTGCAGGACCGCGTCGCTCCGTTTGACGGAGAGAGAGCGAAGAAACAAATCGAAGAAGCGATGGGCAATATCCCCATCGAGACCTGGTTTGATGATTTCGACATTCAGCCTCTGGCCTCTGCCTCTATTGCGCAGGTTCACACCGCGCGCCTGAAGGAGAATGGCAAAGAGGTGGTCATTAAGGTGATTCGCCCGGATATCCTGCCGGTTATCAGAGCGGACATGAAGCTGATCTATCGCCTGGCTCGCTGGGTGCCGCGTCTGTTGCCGGATGGCCGCCGTCTGCGTCCGCTGGAAGTGGTACGGGAATACGAAAAAACGCTCATCGATGAACTTAACCTGCTGCGTGAATCGGCGAACGCCATTCAGCTGCGTCGAAACTTTGAAGACAGCCCGATGCTGTATGTTCCTGAAGTTTATTCTGACTACTGCAGTCAGAACATGATGGTGATGGAACGTATCTACGGCATCCCGGTCTCGGACGTGGTAGCGCTGGAAAAACAGGGCACCAACATGAAGCTGCTAGCCGAGCGCGGCGTGCAGGTCTTCTTTACTCAGGTTTTCCGCGACAGCTTCTTCCATGCTGACATGCATCCGGGCAACATTTTCGTCAGCTATGAGCACCCGGAAGATCCGAAGTACATTGGCATCGACTGCGGTATTGTCGGCTCGCTGAATAAAGAGGATAAGCGTTATCTCGCCGAGAACTTTATCGCTTTCTTCAATCGCGACTACCGTAAGGTGGCCGAACTGCACGTGGATTCAGGCTGGGTTCCGCCAGATACCAACGTGGAAGAGTTTGAATTTGCGATCCGTACCGTCTGTGAGCCAATTTTTGAAAAGCCGCTCTCAGAGATCTCTTTCGGGCATGTTCTGCTCAACCTGTTCAACACCGCACGTCGTTTTAATATGGAAGTGCAGCCACAATTAGTTTTACTTCAGAAAACATTACTTTACGTTGAGGGCGTAGGCCGCCAGCTCTATCCTCAGTTAGACTTGTGGAAAACCGCGAAACCGTTCCTCGAATCCTGGATTAAGGATCAGGTCGGTATTCCAGCCCTGGTTCGCTCGCTTAAAGAGAAAGGCCCGTTCTGGATTGAAAAAATGCCAGAAATTCCTGAACTGGTTTACGACAGTTTGCGTCAGAGCAAGAACCTTCAGCACAGCATGGATAAAATCGCGCACGAGCTTCAATCCAGTCGCGTGCGTCAGGGGCAGTCCCGCTATCTCTTCGGAATTGGCGCGACGCTGCTGATAAGCGGCACGTTGCTGTTGATCAATCGTCCGGACTGGGAAATGATGCCAGCCTGGATTATGGCTGCCGGTGTGGTTGTCTGGCTTGCTGGCTGGCAAAAAACACGCTGAATTAGCGTCGCTATCGAGGGATTGCATACGTATAATGCGATCTGACTAATTAATCATCTATCACTGGGGAACACGCATGGGTGGTATCAGTATCTGGCAGTTAGTGATCATTGCCGTCATTGTTGTGCTGCTGTTCGGCACGAAAAAACTCGGATCAATTGGTTCCGACCTGGGCGCGTCAATCAAAGGCTTCAAGAAAGCCATGAGCGATGATGAGAATAAGCAGGAAAAAAGCGGTCAGGACGCTGATTTTACCGCTAAATCTATCGCCGATAAGCAGGACGAAGCCAAAAAGGAAGAGGCCAAACGTCACGATAAAGAGCAGGTGTAATTCGTGTTCGACATTGGTTTTGGTGAGTTACTGCTGGTCTTTGTGATTGGTTTGATTGTGCTGGGGCCGCAGCGTTTACCCGTTGCGGTAAAAACTGTCGTGGGCTGGGTGCGTGCGCTCCGTTCGCTGGCAACGACCGTGCAGAACGAGCTGGCGCAGGAACTGAAGCTTCAGGAATTTCAGGACAGCCTGAAAAAGGTTGAAAAGGCGAGCATGGACAACCTGACGCCGGAGCTGAAAGCATCCATGGATGAGTTGCGCGAAGCGGCTGAATCCATGAAGCGCTCATACAGCGTTAACGATCCTGAGAAGGCGAGTGATGAAGCAAACACCATCCATAATCCGGTGGTGAAGGGCAGCGAAGAGCAGCGCGAGGGTGTGACGCCTTCCAGCGCGGAACATCAGGCTGCTTCGCCAGAGCAATCGCCGCAGGAGCCCGAAGTGAAAAAGCAGGTGCCGCCGGAAGAGCCCGTGGTCAAAACGGCTGAGGTAAAACCCGCCGCGCCCGTTTCCGAATCATCCCCCTCGTCGAGTGATAAAGCGTAAACATGGCAGTAGATGATACTCAACCGCTGATTACGCACCTCATTGAGCTGCGTAAGCGTCTGTTAAACTGCATTATTGCGGTTTTCCTCATTTTTTTATGTCTGGTCTATTTTGCCAACGATATCTATCAGGTGGTTTCCGCACCGCTGATTAAGCAGATGCCGCTGGGCGCAACGATGATTGCAACGGACGTTGCTTCGCCGTTCTTTACCCCGATCAAGCTGACCTTCTGGGTGTCGTTGATTGCCTCTGCGCCGGTCATTTTGTATCAGGTCTGGGCATTTGTGGCACCCGCGCTGTACAGGCATGAACGCAAGCTGGTTATTCCGCTGCTGGTGTCCAGTTCGCTGCTGTTTTATATCGGTATGGCGTTCGCCTACTTCGTTGTCTTCCCGCTGGCCTTTGGCTTCCTGACGCATACCGCGCCGGAAGGGGTACAGGTGTCGACGGACATCGCCAGCTACCTCAGCTTCGTTATGGCGCTGTTTATGGCCTTTGGTGTCGCCTTCGAGGTGCCCGTCGCGATTGTCCTGCTCTGCTGGGTGGGGGTGACCACGCCTGACGATCTGCGTAAGAAGCGCCCGTACATCCTGGTGGGGGCATTTGTCGTAGGTATGCTGTTAACGCCACCGGACGTCTTCTCGCAAACCTTACTGGCGATACCCATGTACTGCCTGTTTGAAGTCGGCGTATTCTTCGCTCGTTTCTACGTCGGAAAGGGGCGTACCCGGGACGAAGAAGACGAGCCGTCTGAAGAGACCACTAAAGAATAAAACCAACCGCCCGTCAGGGCGGTTGTCATATGGGGATACGTATGTTTGATATCGGGCTTAACCTGACCAACGCCCAGTTTGCGAAAGACCGCGATGAGGTGGTGGCGCGCGCCTTTGCCGTCGGCGTGAACGGGCTGTTACTGACGGGAACGAACCTGTATGAGAGCGAGCAGGCACAGCTGCTGGCGCAACGCTATCAACACTGCTGGTCCACCGCAGGCGTGCACCCTCATGACAGCAGCCAGTGGGCGCATGAAAGCGCTGAGGCGCTTCATCGTCTGGCGGCTACGCCAGAAGTGGTTGCCATTGGCGAATGCGGGCTTGATTTCAACCGTAACTTCTCGACGCCTGAAGAGCAGGAGAAGGCATTTACCGCCCAGCTCGCGCTGGCTGCAGAGCTGGGGATGCCGATGTTTATGCACTGTCGCGATGCGCATGAACGTTTTCTGGCGCTACTGGACCCCTGGCTGGAGAAACTGCCAGGCGCGGTGTTGCACTGCTTTACGGGCTCCCGTCAGGAAGCGCTGGATTGCCTGAACCGCGGGCTTTACTTGGGTATCACGGGCTGGGTGTGCGATGAGCGTCGTGGGCTGGAGCTGCGCGAGCTGTTATCCGTAATCCCGGCCGATCGTTTGTTGCTGGAAACGGATGCGCCGTATCTGTTGCCCCGGGATATGCAGCCCAAACCGGCATCACGACGTAACGAACCGGCTTATCTGGGACACATTGCTGAGCGAGTGGCGTACTGGCGCGGGGAAGATGCGCAGTGGCTGGCAGCCCAAACCGATGACAACGTGCGTCGTCTGTTCGGCGTGCAGTTCTAAACTTTGCGGAAATCGGTGTTTTTAACGCTCTGTAACACCTCTTTGTTCAGCAGGTTGAGCAACAGCATAGAACGCGCTTCACCGTCTGGTTCAGCGAAGATGGCCTGTAACCCTTCAAAAGCGCCTTCGGTGATCACCACGCTGTCCCCGGCATAAGGGGTTTCCGGATCGGTAATATCTTCAGGCTGCTGGTAGACAGAGAGCTGATGAATAACCGATGACGGTACTCTTGCCGGATGGGCGCCAAAACGTACAAAATGGCTGACGCCGCGCGTGGCGCTGATCGTCGTGGTGTGGATCACTTCGGGGTCGAACTCAACGAACAGATAGTTCGGGAACAGAGGCTCACTGACGGTCGTGCGTTTTCCACGCTGCATTTTTTCAAGCGTGATCACGGGCGTCAGGCAGTTAACAGACTGACGTTCAAGATGTTCCTGTGCGCGCTGAAGTTGCCCGCGTTTGCAATACAGTAAATACCAGGCCTGCATAATCACTCTTCCCATTGTTCGGGGCGCAAGCATACCAAAACCCTGGCGGGATCGCTAAGGTGATTATAATGGCGAAAAAGAGAGTAAGTCGTGGAAGTTCACGCTAATTTAACAAAATTACAGCATCACGCGGTCTTACGCCGTATAATGAAGCGCTTACAGAGAGGCCATGATTAACTGCATGAAATACCACGATCTACGCGACTTCCTGGCGCTGCTGGAAAAGCAGGGCGAACTCAAACGCATTACGCTTCCTGTTGATCCGTATCTGGAAATGACAGAAATCGCTGACCGCACCCTGCGCGCGGGCGGCCCGGCGTTGCTGTTTGAAAACCCAAAAGGCTACGCCATGCCGGTACTGTGCAACCTGTTTGGCACACCTCGCCGCGTGGCGATGGGCATGGGGCAGGAAGATGTCACGGCGCTGCGTGAAGTGGGCAAACTGCTGGCCTTTCTGAAAGAGCCGGAGCCGCCAAAAGGGTTCCGCGACCTGTTCGACAAGCTGCCGCAGTTTAAGCAGGTGTTGAATATGCCCACCAAACGCCTGCGCGGCGCGCCATGCCAGCAAAAAGTGCTGGAAGGCGATGCAGTTGATCTGACCAAAATTCCCATCATGCAGTGCTGGCCTGAAGATGCCGCACCGCTGATTACCTGGGGCCTCACCGTGACGCGTGGGCCGCATAAAGAGCGTCAAAACCTCGGCATTTATCGCCAGCAGCTGATTGGCAAGAACAAGCTCATCATGCGCTGGTTGTCCCACCGCGGTGGCGCGCTGGATTTCCAGGAGTGGTGCGCGGCCCATCCGGGCGAACGCTTCCCGGTTTCCGTAGCGCTGGGTGCCGATCCGGCAACCATTCTGGGCGCGGTGACGCCTGTTCCTGATACGCTGTCTGAATATGCCTTTGCAGGGCTGCTGCGCGGCACCAAAACCGAAGTGGTGAAGTGCATCTCCAATGACCTGGAAGTGCCAGCCAGCGCAGAGATCGTGCTGGAAGGTTACATTGAACAGGGCGAGCTGGCACCCGAAGGGCCGTACGGCGACCACACCGGCTATTACAACGAAGTGGATAACTTTCCGGTATTCACCGTCACGCACATTACCCAGCGTGAAGATGCCATTTATCATTCAACTTACACTGGCCGCCCACCGGATGAACCGGCGGTACTTGGCGTGGCGCTGAACGAAGTGTTCGTGCCGATCCTGCAAAAGCAGTTCCCGGAAATTGTTGATTTTTATCTGCCGCCGGAAGGGTGTTCGTATCGCCTGGCGGTGGTGACGATGAAGAAGCAGTATGCCGGTCACGCTAAGCGCGTGATGATGGGCGTATGGTCTTTCCTGCGCCAGTTTATGTATACCAAGTTTGTGATTGTCTGCGATGATGACGTCAATGCCCGCGACTGGAATGACGTCATCTGGGCCATCACCACGCGTATGGATCCGGCGCGTGATACGGTGTTAGTGGAAAACACGCCGATTGATTATCTGGACTTTGCCTCGCCGGTTTCCGGCCTTGGTTCAAAAATGGGACTGGATGCCACGAACAAATGGCCTGGCGAAACCGACCGTGAATGGGGTCGCCCGATCGAAAAAGATCCTGCCGTGACCGCGCGAATTGACGCGATCTGGGACGAGCTGGCCATAATGAATAACGGTAAGGCAGAATAAGACCGTTTAGCCCTATAGACTTCCCGACAGAGAGAGCGAATGACAACCTTAAGCTGTAAAGTGACGTCGGTAGATGCTATTACCGACACCGTATATCGCGTCCGTTTGGTTCCTGAAGCGGCATTCTCATTCCGTGCCGGTCAGTACCTGATGGTCGTGATGGACGAGCGTGATAAGCGTCCTTTCTCTATGGCCTCAACGCCAGCAGAGAAGGAATTTATTGAGCTGCATATTGGTGCGTCTGAGCTTAACCTGTACGCGATGGCCGTGATGGATCGCATCCTGAAAGAGCGTGAAATCGTGGTCGATATTCCTCATGGCGAGGCCTGGCTGCGTGAAGACGAAGACCGTCCGCTGATCCTGATTGCCGGTGGTACAGGCTTCTCCTATGTCCGCTCTATTCTGTTGACGGCGCTGGCGCGTAATCCAAATCGCGATATCACCATCTACTGGGGCGGCCGTGAAGAGAAGCACCTTTACGATCTGTCTGAGCTGGAAGCGCTGAGCGTCAATCATCCAAACCTGCGCATCGAGCCGGTCGTCGAGCAGCCGGAAGAGGGCTGGCGCGGGCGCAGCGGCACGGTGCTGACTGCGGTATTGCAGGATCACGGAACGCTGGCCGGGCACGATATCTACATTGCCGGTCGCTTTGAAATGGCGAAAATTGCCCGCGACCTGTTCTGCAACGAGCGTGACGCGCGGGAAGATCGTCTGTTTGGCGATGCGTTTGCGTTTATCTGATTGTGAGACCCGCTTCGGCGGGTTTTTTACGCTCGGGCAATAGCGCTGGTGAAAATTTAACCTTGAAATGGGCGGCGCATTGCCGTTATTCTTGTTCCCGTTAAATTTCGCCCTCAGGAGCGCCCCCCAAAAATGAACAAACACGACTGATGAATTTCGATCCTTGCTCAACGCATCGCGTCGGCAGGGGATGTTTTGATTTCATTCAGGAGTGCTTATGGCTCATTTTGCGCAATCCCCCTCTTTTATTTTGCATCAGGTCACCTGTCAGTTTGCGACGGGCGATATCCTTTTTGGTCCACTGAATCTTTCTCTGGATGCGTCAGTGTGTGCGCTGGTTGGCCGCAACGGCAGCGGTAAAACACGCCTTCTGCGTCTGCTGGCAGGGGTTGATGAACCCGCCAGCGGTCACATTGAGCGCTTTGGTACACACGTCTATGTGGCGCAGCAGCAGGATATTTCTGCGGATACGACTCTTGCCGGACTGCTTGGTTACGACGCGATCTTTGCGGCGCGCACGCGCATCGACGGCGGTCATTATGAACCCGACGATCTCGACACGCTCGATGGTTACTGGGATCTGGCTGAACGGCTAAGCCAGGCTTTTATCGCTGCAAAACTTCCCTCTTTTGAGCCGAACAAACGCGCGGCAGAGCTAAGCGGCGGCGAGCGCATTCGTGCCTTGCTGTGCGGTGCATTCACCGCGGATGCTGATTTCCTGCTGCTGGACGAACCGACCAACCACCTCGACAGTCAAGGCCGCGTGTGGTTCTACGAGCAGCTTTCCCGGTATCAGGGCGGGGTGCTGGTGGCCTCTCACGACCGTGAGTTGCTGGCCCAGGTACCGCGTATCCTTGAACTGAGCGCGTTGGGCTTGCGCAGCTACGGCGGGAATTATGCTGACTATCGAACCCAGCGTGATGCTGAGCAGCTGGCTGCCCGCGCCGCGCTGGAGCATGCTGCCACCGAACGCAAGCGTACCCGCGCCCGTATGCATAAAGAGCATGACGACAGCCAGCGTCGTTCGGCCAAAACGCTTCGCACGGTCGACAGCCTTAACATCGCCTCGTTTGAACGGGTCAAATACAAAGGGGCGGCGAAAGAGCGGATTGGTTCCTGGAAAAAACAGCATAGCGATCAAAATCATGCCCTGAACGCTGCGGTTAACCAGGCACGCGAGCGGGTTGAAGAGGATAACGCGGTGATGTTTACCCTGCCGGGCAGTGAAATCCCGGAAGGAAAACAGGTGCTGGTGCTGGAAGAACTGGTGCTTCCGCACGTGCCTGTCTCCCCGATAAACTGGCGAATGGATGGCCCGATGCGCGTGGCGCTACGCGGGCCGAACGGCTGTGGGAAATCCACGCTGTTGAAAGTGATGTTGGGCGAAACCGCCCCTGTTACGGGAACCTGTAAGGTCTCCGTCAGATGTGCTTATCTCGATCAGCATCTTTCCCGGCTGGATCTGTCGCAGTCGGTGATGACACACCTTAGCCTGGGCAATACGCCGCTCGAAGAGGGGGCGCTGCGTACCCGTTTAGCGCAGCTTCAGCTGGGCGCAGAGAAAGTGACACTTCCACTGGCCGATCTAAGCGGCGGCGAGCGCCTGAAGGCCGCACTGGCCTGCGTATTGTGGCGTGAAGCGGCAACGCAGCTGTTGCTTCTGGATGAGCCGACCAACCACCTCGATCTGGCTTCCGTTCAGGCCATTGAAGCGGCCCTGGCCGATTATCCCGGCGCGCTGCTGGTGGTGTCGCACGATGAAGCGTTTTTAGCAGGATTAAAGCTGACGCATGAGCTGGTGTGGGAAGAGTCGGGATGGCGATGTGAAAGCCTCTAAACACAAGCCCCCGCAAGGGCGGGGGCAAACAAACTTTATCAGGCTAACTGCTTGCGAAGGTCAGGGTTTGCCTGGATCAGGCGCATCAGCTTTAGCTCGGCTGGGGTAGGTTTTTCACGCTTTGACTCCCACTCCAGCACCATCGCTACGCTGACACCCATCGCTCTTGCGAATTCATCTGTTTTCAGGCCCGACCCTTTGCGTAAACGCTCAAATTCACTAAAAGGATTGGACTTTTGATTCAGGGTAACCGTCGGCGGTACATCTTTAAAAATAATCTGTTCCAGGCTGCTCAGCAGCTCAAACTCAGGATCTTTTAATTCCATTGAGAACTCCTCATAAATCACACATCGGGATCATGAACATCAGAGAGCATGTTAAGAATAGTCCCTAAACCAAACACAGGATCGTCACGGTTGTGATTAATTGTGCGATAACGATCGCTTTACCCGTTTCAGCTATATGGATAGTTATGCTAATTACCTGATTAATCATATGTAGGGATGCACAGGTATTTTTTTGTAAATAGTCAGTACAAAAACGGCAATACCCGTTTTGCATGAAAACTCTATCTTGCAAGGCTGACCTGGACTATCCTTGTCAGCGTTGGGCACGCGTGTGCCGGTGTGCGCTTTTTGGGTGAAAGGAGTAATAAAATGGCGACAGGAAAGTCCTGCTCTCGCTGGTTTGCGCCTATTGCGGCGTTGTTGATGGTTGTTAGCCTGAGTGGGTGTTTCGATAAAGAAGGCGATCAGCGCAAAGCGTTTATCGATTTTCTACAGAATACAGTGATGCGTAGCGGCGAGCGTTTACCAACGCTGACTGCGGATCAGAAAAAACAGTTTGGTCCATTCGTGTCGGATTACGCCATTCTGTATGGCTATTCACAGCAGGTAAGCCAGGCGATGGATTCCGGTATTCGCCCGGTAGTGGATAGCGTGAATGCCATCCGCGTTCCACAGGATTATATGACCCAGCGCGAACCGCTGCGCCAGTCAAATGGCGCGCTTGGGGTACTGAGCCAGCAGCTGCAAAATGCCAAAATGCAGGCTGATGCGTCGCGCTCCGCGTTGAAGCAGGACGAGGATCTCAAGCCGGTTTATGACCAGGTGTATGAGAAAGTCGTGACCAAGCCGTCAAACGCCTTGCAACCACTGATCCCGGCGGCGCAAGTCTTTACTCAGCAGCTGGTTCAGGTGGGTGACTTTATTAATGAGCAGGGTACGCAGGTGAGCTTCGTCTCTAACGGTATCCAGTTCCCGACCTCCCAGCAGGCGAGTCAGTACAATACGCTGATAGGGCCGCTGGCGTCCCAGCATCAGGCCTTTAGCCAGGCCTGGAGCGCAGCGGTCGCTGCAACGGAATAAGAAAAACCCCCGCTTCGGCGGGGTTTTTTTATGCATGATGAAAATAACGCTTGTCATTCTTCTACCATATCGGTATAACTATCTTCGTCGGTTTGTTACACAGACCTAAAGCAGTTTAGTAAAGCAGTCCAGATTGTTATCCATAGATACCCTTCGTAGTGACCCTTCCTTCATCGCTTAAAAATCTGTAACGCAATCCATCAAGCCGGAAGGCACAATATATTTGTTAATAAGGTAATTTCTATGTCTGCTAAAATGACTGGTCTGGTAAAATGGTTCAACGCTGATAAAGGTTTCGGCTTCATCACTCCTGACGATGGCTCTAAAGACGTGTTCGTACACTTCTCTGCTATCCAGAACGATGGCTACAAATCTCTGGATGAAGGTCAGAAAGTTTCCTTCACCATCGAAAGCGGCGCTAAAGGCCCAGCAGCTGGTAACGTTGTAAGCCTGTAAGCTTCCAACCCAGTAGCACAAAATTCAAAAACCCGCCTTCTGGCGGGTTTTTTCGTTTCTACTGTTGTATCTGCGGGTTAACGCAGTTCTTATCCACTTTACCGCCGAGCGCGGCAATCAGGTTATCCACGGCGGTCGCCGCCATGTTGTAGCGTGTTTCGTGAGTGGCTGAGCCGATGTGGGGCAGGGCGACGACGTTTGGCATGTTCAGTAGCGGAGAATCCACCGGCAGTGGCTCCTGTTCAAACACGTCCAGACCGGCGGCGTGGATCTCACCGTTTTGCAGTGCCTCAATCAGCGCCTTCTCATCGACCACCGGGCCGCGACCTGCGTTGATGAAAATGGCCGATTTCTTCATCTTTTCAAACGCCGCCCTGCCGATGAGATGACGCGTTTCATCCGTCAGCGGCAGGATCAGGCAGACAAAGTCGGCTTCCTGCAACAACGTATCAAGCTCGCAGTAACGGGCGTTGAAACGTTCTTCAGCTTCAGCGTGATGACGGCGTGCATTATACAGAATGGGCATGTTGAAGCCGAAATGGGCGCGCTGTGCCAGCGCCAGACCGATACGGCCCATCCCAACAATCCCCAGCGTTTTGCCATGTACGTCCACGCCGAACCAGTCCGGGCCAATGCTTTTCGTCCATTCGCCCGCTTTCACGCGCTCAGCCACCTCCACCACGCGACGAGCAGTGCTGAGCACCAGCGCCATCAGCGTGTCGGCGACGGTTTCCGTCAGAGCATGTGGCGTGTGCATCAGCAGGATGTTGCGCGCGTTAAGCGCATCCACGTCGAAATTGTCGTAGCCCACAGAAACGGTTGAGGTTGCACGAAGCTTCGGCATTTTCTCCAGCAGCGCTGCATCCACCTTTTCGCTTGAACCCAGCAGGCCCTCGGCGCAGGCAAACGCGTCGGCGTGCTGTGCCACGGTTTGCGGGCTGAGGTTCTTTACCCGGGTAACGGTAAAGTGTTCCTCCAGGCGTTTTTGCAGATCTTCAGGCAGTGCTTTGTACAAAATGACGGACGGCTTCATGCTAATCTCCGTTGATTTAAAAGGATTCAGGCGTGGCGTGCGCCGACGGGTAGCTGTTGATTATTAGCAGGCTTAACGATCAGAGTAAGCCATACCGAGGCAAAAAGCGCCACCCCCATAAAGATGTAAGAAGCTGAAGGGCTGCCGGTGGCGCCGTTCAGATAGCCCACAAACCACGAGCCAAAGAACGAACCCAGCGCACCCATACTGTTGATCAGCGCCATCGCGCCCCCTGCGACGTTACGCGGCAGCATTTCCGGGATGATGGCAAAGAACGGACCATAGGGGGCATACATGGCCGCACCCGCAATCACCAGCAGCGTATACGAGGCCCAGAAGTGGTTCGCGCCTACGGCCCAGGAACCAATGAAGGCAAAAGCAGCGATCAGCAGGAGTGGCCAGACGAACAGCTTTCGGTTTTGCAGCTTGTCCGATGCCCAGGAGACGATAATCATCGCGATGGTTGCAGCCAGGTAAGGCACTGATGACAGCCAGCCCACTTCCACCATGCCAAGGTTTTCACCGCCGCTGCGGATAATCGACGGCAGCCACAGAACAAAGCCGTACACGCCAATACTCCAGGTAAAATACTGTGCGCATAGCAGAATAACGTTCCGGGAGCGGAAGGCTTCGCCGTAGTTACGCACCGCTTTCAGCCCCTGCTGCTCTTTATCCAGCTGCGCCTGGAGTGCGGCTTTTTCGTCTTCAGAAAGCCATTTTGCCTGGGCTGGCTTATCTTTCACCAGCACCCACCAGCAGAAGGCCCAGATAATCGCGGGAACCCCTTCGATGATGAACATCTCGCGCCAGCCGAAGGACTGGATCAGATAGCCGGAAACCACCGACATCCACAGCACGGTGACCGGGTTACCGAGTATCAGGAACGTATTGGCACGTGAACGCTCAGATTTTGTGAACCAGTTGCTGATGTAAATCAGCATTGCTGGCATGACGGCCGCCTCAACCACGCCGAGAATAAAGCGAATAGCCGCCAGAGCAGGAATGTTATTCACCACGCCAGTCAGCGATGCACATGCACCCCATAAGATCAGGCAGATGAAAATGAGCTTTCGCACGCTGCGGCGTTCAGCGTAAATCGCGCCGGGGATCTGGAAGAAGAAATAACCCAGGAAGAAGAGGGCGCCCAGCAGGGAGGAGACCCCTTTGGTGATCCCGAGGTCTTCGTTGATCCCGGCGGCGGATGCAAAACTGAAGTTGGCACGATCAAGGTACGCCAGGCTGTACGTGATAAACACGATTGGCATGATGTACCACCAGCGTTTTACTGCATTGGTCGAACTGTTCATAGGCTTGCCTCTGTTGTTGAGGTTGTTGCCGCCGTTGTCTGTAGGGTACACGGTGGCTTAATTATCTGGTGCGGATTGCTGCCCTCACCCTGGCCCTCTCCCTGTGGGAGAGAGAATTCAGACTCCGAGCTCTGCTCGTGTTGGTAATCCTTCGCTGTCGCCCTGCACCTGAATCGCCAGCGAACCAATTTTGTTGCCTCGCGCCACGGCCTGCGACAGCGGTTTGCCCTCCAGCAGGGCGCTGATGACCCCGACGGCAAACCCATCGCCCGCACCCACGGTATCGACCACGTTATCGACTTTTACCGCAGCGACGGCGCCTTGCTCGCCGTCGGCAGTTTTGAACCATGCACCGTCAGCACCGGTTTTCAGCACCACGGCTTTTACTCCTTTGTTGAGGTAAAAATCAGCAATGCCTTCCGGCGTGCTCTCGCCAGTGAGGATCATTCCCTCTTTTACCCCCGGCAGTACCCAGTCCGCCTGAAACGCCAGTCGGTTGAGTTTCTCAACCATCTCCGCTTCGCTTTTCCACAGCACCGGACGCAGGTTTGGATCAAAGGAGATCGTTTTGCCCTGCGCTTTCATTGCCGAAGCGGCATGATCGAGTAAATCGTACGAACTGGCCGAGAGCGCCGCCGCCACGCCGCTCAGGTGCAGGTGGCGCGCGGAGGAGAAATACGCGGCGTGATAATCATCCACGGAGAGATGGCTTGCCGCTGAGCCTTTACGGAAATACTCCACAATGGGATCGGTTCCATTTTCAACTTTAGATTTCAGCTGAAAGCCCGTCGGGAAGCGTCCGTCGAGAGTCACGCCTGCGGCATCAATGCCCTCTTTTTTCAGCGAGTCGAGTACGAAATGGCCAAAGCTGTCATTTCCCACGCGGCTTACCCAGCCAACATTCAGCCCCAGCCGCGCAAGGCCGGTAGCAACATTCAGCTCAGCACCTGCAACGCGTTTGATAAAGTGCTCCACTGCGCTCAGCTCGCCTGTTTCGGTGGCGACAAACATCGCCATGGCCTCGCCGATGGTGATGACATCCAGCGTCTTGTGCATGGTCTACTCCTCGCGCAGCAGGTTGACGTAATGGCGGGTGACGGCGGTGAGATCCGTCCCTTCCAGCGGAAATTCGATACCGCGTGGCGCATCGGCAGGGAGTTGATTAAGCAGATCCCGCCAGCGAGAATCGGTCTGATCCGGCGCGACGGCGCGGAATTGCGCCTTATGCGGGACCGCGGCCTTCACATGAATGTAGCTCACGGCGGGAGCCAACTGACGTGCAGCCTCTTCCGGGGAGTCGCCAACCCACAGCCAGTTGCCCATATCGAACGTCAGCGTGACCGGCAGCGCCATTACCCGGCAGGCGGCTTTGAAGCGCTGCATCGGAGCGAGCTGACCGCAGTCGGTCTGGTCGTTTTCCACCACCAGCGTCATGCCGCTTTCATCCAGCAGTACGCGCAGGGCTTCAAGCGGTTGTTTGTCGCTGAAATGGCCCAGCGAGACTTTAAGCCACAGCGCGTTCAGGGTGCTGGCTTCGCTAAGGTAGCGCGGAAGATCCGGGTTGAGGGTTCCATCGGGCATAAACAGGGGGGCCGGGGCGGAGTAGCACGCCAGTAAACCCAGCAGTTCAATGGACTCGCCGAGCGCAGGCAGGGCCATTAACTCGTCGCTGCTGAAGAGCTCGCGGCGGATTTCAACGCCATCAGCCCCTGCGCCGGCAATAACGGGAAGCATCGCCCGTTGACCGCCTGCTTGTCGCACCTGATCCGCGCCATACGCGGCGGTGACCACCATAATTTTCCTGCTCATTTCCTGACTCCAGGGCGTAATCGATAGTATTACGCTAGATGGAACCGGTTCCAAAGAAAAGATCGGGATGCTGAATTTATGATCGCTGTCACGAAGGGGAAATTAACGGGCAGTAGAGCCGCGAACGATCAGCTCGCCAGAAAAAACCTGCTCGCGTACGGCGTCGCGGGTGCCTTCAATGCGGCGAACCACTTGTTCAACCGCGGCATAGCCGATCTGCCAGGTGGGTTGTTTGAGGGTGGTAATGCCTACGCCAGCAAGTTCAGCCCACTCCAGTTCATCAAAGCCGAGTAAGCCGATGTCGCTGCCCCAGTGCAGGCCAATGCGTTTAAGCGAGCGGGCAACCTGAAGCGTCAGCGCCCCGTTCGCGGAGATCACCGCTTTGCGCATACCCCGATGGCGGGTATGGAACTGGCGCAGGGTATTATCCAGCTGATCGGCTTCATGGAGGGAGATTTCGGCATTTTCGGCGATCACACCGGGATAACGCGCCAGCGTGGCACGAAATGCAGCCAGGCGGTCGCGGCGGGTGTTAACCATACCCAGCGGTTCGCTCAGGAACAAAATGGCTTCGAAACCCTGTTCAATCAGATGTTCGGTAGCAGTGGTGGCCGCCTGGGTGTTATCCAGCCCGACCACATCGCAGGCAAATTCCGGGATTTTGCGGTCAATAAGCACCATCGGCAGCGACGATTGTTGCAGGCGATTCAGTCCCTCTTCGCGCATCCCGACGGCATTGACCACGATCCCTTCCACCTGATAGCTGCGCAGCAGATCGAGGTAGTGCAACTCCTGATCAACTTCGTTATTGGTGTTACAGACCAGCGGGGTAAAGCCTTTCTCACGGCACGCCGCCTCAATGCCGCTGAGGACGTTAACGGAGTAAGGGTTGGTGATATCGGCGATGATGAGGCCAATCAGACGGGTACGACCCCGCTTGAGGCCGCGCGCCATCAGGCTGGGACGGTAGTCGAGATCGGCAATGGCCTGTTCAATTCGCGCCAGCAGCGCATCGGAAAGCAGGTGTTTCTCGCCGTTGAGGTAGCGTGAAATGCTGGTTTTACCGGTTTTGGCGGCTTTCGCCACGTCGCTGATGGTGGCCCGGGTTGGTTTGCTCATCGCTGATTTCCCTGAAATTAGTGAGAATACCTTAGCGGGAAAATCTGACGAATCAAGCAATTTGCCGGGTGGCGGTCTGATGCCCTCACCCCAACCCTCTCCCACGGGAGAGGGCGCAAACACTAAAAACGGCAACGGGGTTGCCGTTTTGCTTTTACCTACTGCACAGGGCTCAACGTAATCTCAACGCGGCGGTTCTGCGCTTTGCCTTCCGCCGTGCTGTTGCTGGCGATCGGGTTAGCCGGACCCATGCCGCTGGTGCGGATGCGGTTCGCTTCTACGCCCTGGGTGATCAGCGAGCTGGCCACGGAATCGGCACGCTGCTTCGACAGACGCATGTTCAGATCCTGGCTGCCGGTACTGTCGGTGTAGCCAATCACGTTCACGGCAGTTTTGTTGTACTCTTTCAGCACCGCGGCCACGCCGGTCAGGGTGTTCGCGCCTGCGGGTTTCAGCGTCGCGCTGCTGCTGTCAAAGGTCACGTTGTTTGGCATGTTCAGGATGATGTTGTCACCGCTGCGCGTCACGCTCACGCCTGTACCTTTCATTTTGTCACGGAGTTTTGCTTCCTGCACATCCATGTAATAACCCACGCCGCCGCCCAGGGCTGCGCCTGCCGCTGCGCCAATCAGCGCACCTTTACCGCGATCTTTCTTGGAGGAGGAGAGTGCGCCAACGCCAGCGCCCACCAGGGAACCAATACCCGCGCCAATGCCGGATTTACCCGCTTCGCGTTCGCCGGTGTAAGGGTTGGTTGTGCAGCCTGAAACAGCCAGAGCACCGCTCACCAGAGCGGCAATAACGAGTACGCGTTTTTTCATCTTATTTCCTTAATCCTTTTTATTCTTTGCCACGACGGACGTGGCAGTGGATTATGACGTCCGAATACGGAGAAAATTCAGTGTATAACTCTGAAATTTGTCACAAACGATAAACTGCCTCAATGAAAGGCCGTCATACCTGCACGCAACCAGGAGCGCACGCTTTGAGCACCTCAACAAAAACCATTCTGACCGCCGCCCACTGGGGGCCGATGCTGGTCGAAACCGATGGCGACACCGTGCTGTCGTCTCGCGGGGCTTTGCCTTCGCGCCATCTCAACTCTTTACAGACCGTCGTTCGCGATCAGGTACATAGCAAAACTCGCGTACGCTGGCCGATGGTGCGTAAAGGCTTTCTGGCGTCACCGGATAAACCGCAAGGTATTCGCGGGCAGGATGAGTTCGTGCGCGTGAGCTGGGACGATGCCCTGGCGCTGATCCATACGCAGCATAAACGCATCCGCGACAGCTATGGCCCGTCGTCCATTTTTGCCGGCTCCTATGGCTGGCGCTCAAACGGCGTGCTGCATAAGGCCGCAACCCTGCTGCAACGCTACATGAGCCTGGCTGGAGGATATACCGGCCATCTGGGTGATTACTCGACCGGCGCGGCGCAGGCGATCATGCCGTATGTCGTGGGCGGGAATGAGGTTTATCAGCAGCAGACCAGCTGGCCGCTGGTGCTGGAGCATACAGAGGTGGTGGTGCTGTGGAGCGCCAACCCGCTCAATACCCTTAAAATTGCCTGGAATGCGTCCGACGAGCAGGGCGTTTCCTACTTCGATGCGCTGCGCAAAAGCGGCAAGCGCATCATCTGTATCGATCCGATGCGTTCTGAAACGCTTGATTTCTTCGGCGACAGCGCCGAGTGGATCGCGCCGCATATGGGCACCGACGTGGCGATGATGCTGGGTATCGCCCACACCCTGGTGGAGAAGGGCTGGCACGACACGGAATTTCTGACGCGCTGCACAACGGGGTTCGATAAATTTGCCGACTATCTGACGGGCAAAACCGACGGTATCGCCAAAACCGCAGAGTGGGCTGCGGCGATTTGCGGCGTTGATGCCGCTAAAATCCGCGAACTGGCAGCGTTATTCCATAGCCATGTCACGATGCTCATGTCCGGATGGGGGATGCAGCGCCAGCAGTTTGGCGAGCAGAAGCACTGGATGCTGGTGACGCTCGCCGCGATGCTTGGGCAGATTGGCACACCCGGCGGCGGTTTTGGCCTTTCCTATCACTTTGCCAACGGCGGCAACCCGACGCGTAAAGCGGCGGTGCTGGCGTCCATGCAGGGCTCGGTGCAGGGTGGCGTGGACGCTGTGGATAAAATTCCGGTGGCACGCATTGTTGAAGCTCTGGAGAACCCCGGCGGGTTTTATCAGCACAACGGTCAGGATCGCCATTTCCCGGATATTAAGTTTGTCTGGTGGGCGGGTGGGGCCAACTTCACCCATCACCAGGATACCAACCGCCTGATCCGCGCCTGGCAGAAACCGGAGCTGGTGGTGATCTCGGAGTGCTTCTGGACCGCGTCAGCGAAACATGCCGATATCGTTTTGCCCGCCACGACCTCGTTCGAGCGTAACGATCTCACCATGACGGGGGATTACAGCAACCAGCATATGGTGCCGATGAAGCGCGTCGTGGCTCCCCGGGATGAAGCGCGGGATGATTTTGACGTCTTTGCTGACCTGAGTGAATTATGGGAAGCGGGCGGACGGGAGCGTTTCACCGAGGGCAAAACGGATCTGCAATGGCTGGAAACGTTTTACCAGATTGCCTGCCAGCGCGGGGCTGCGCAGGGCGTGACGCTGCCGCCATTTGCTGAATTCTGGGAGGCGAATCAACTCTTCGAAATGCCGGAAAGCGAGCAGAACGCACGGTTTGTGCGCTTTGCTGACTTCCGTCGCGATCCGGAGAATCACCCGTTAAAAACCGAAAGCGGGAAGATTGTGATCCACAGCGAGCGCATCGCCAGCTTTGGCTACGCGGACTGCCCGCCGCACCCGGCGTGGCTGGAGCCGGACGAATGGCATGGCAATGCGCAGCCGGGGCAGCTTCAGCTGCTGTCTGCCCATCCTGCCCATCGTCTGCACAGCCAGCTCAACTATTCGGCTCTGCGCGAGCAGTATGCGGTGGCGGGTCGTGAGCCGATCGCGCTGAATAGCGACGATGCAAAGGCGCGGGGGATTAACGACGGCGATCTCGTTCGCGTCTGGAACGCACGCGGGCAGGTGCTGGCTGGCGCCGTGGTGAGTGACGGGATCCGCCCAGGCGTGTTCTGCATTCATCAGGGAGCATGGCCGGATCTGGCGCTGGAAGAGGGCGGTATTTGTAAGAACGGCGCCGTAAACGTGCTGACCAAAGATCTCCCCAGCTCGAAGCTGGGGAATGGCTGTGCGGGGAATACGGCGCTGGCATGGGTGGAGAAATATGAGGGGCCGGCGCTTCCCCTTACGGCATTTGATCCGCCTGCCAGCTCATGATCCACGTCGGGTGTTGGGTATCATCCTGCCAGGCGCTGTCTTCGATGCGAAAACCCTGAGCATGATAGAAATTCACCGCCCGCACGTTTTTCTGATACACCTCCAGGGTTAAATACGGGTAGTGCTGCTGAACATAGTTCAGCAGCGCACGCCCGATCCCCCTTCCGATGAACGCCGGGGCGACAAACAACGCCCCCACGAACTGGAACTGCATGACGCTGATAAAACCGCACAGGGTTCCGTTTTCCTCCCAGACCCAGGTCTCGGCGGCGGGAAGGTAATCATCCCGCACTACCGCTTCATTCGCTTGCCAGTAACTTGCGTCGATAAACGGATGCGCCTCGGTGGTGCTCTCCAGCCACAGACTCAAAAGCGGAGCGGTATCCTCACTTTGCCATTTGCGGATCATGGTGGCCCTCCGGGTGGCAGAAGCAGCCCTTAATGTGGTCATTGACCAGCCCGCAGGCCTGCATAAAGGAGTAACAGATGGTGGTGCCCACAAACTTAAAGCCGCGTTTTTTCAGCGCTTTTGACAGGGCATCTGAGGCGGGGGTAGACGTTGGGATCTCTGCAAGCGTGGCGGCCTGCGTCACCTTCGGCTCGTTATCCACAAACGACCAGACAAAAGCTGAGAAGGGTTCGCCGTTTTGCTCCATCGCCAGATAAGCACGCGCGTTACCAATAATGGCCTGTATTTTACCGCGATGGCGGATGATACCGGTATCCAGAACCAGCCTTTCCACGTCTTCGTCGGTCATGGCGGCCACCGCAACCGGATCGAAATGGTGGAAGGCCTTGCGATAGTTCTCACGCTTTTTCAGAACGGTGATCCACGACAGCCCGGCCTGCTGGCCTTCAAGGCAAATCATTTCAAACAGTTTTTTACCGTCGGTTTCCGGCACGCCCCATTCCTTGTCGTGATAATCGATATAAAGCTGATCCTGGCTTACCCAGCCGCAACGTTGCATAGGTCATCTCCCTTCCTGATACGTTAACGCAAAAATTTCAATCTGCCCGGCTTGACGTGTTTGCTAAAGAGACAATAGTTAATACAGGGCTATACGCCCTAATACCTCTTCGAACAATGACATATATCGCCGAACTCGGCTCTTTCTGGAGTCGCTTTGATGATGTTAAAAAAAATCAGTGGTCGCCATGCTGCTTCTGGCCTGGTGGGTGTCTCAGCCTGCCTGCTTATATGTAACACCGCTTTTGCGTGGCAACAGGAATATATCGTTTCAGATGCACAAAGTAATACGACGGAACGCTATACATGGGACGCCGATCACCAACCTCGTTATGAAGATATTCTCGCGGAGCGTATCAACCATTCGCAGAATGCTGCGGGCTTTGCCCTGAACGACCCATCCGGTTCAGATGCGGAAACCGTTCTGAGCGTTGGCTGGAATTTTCCCGTGACGGGACATTTTACCACCGGCCCCGTCATGGCGTGGCGCACTGATGGCGCTCCCCCTGCAACGGTGAATGCATTTGGTGAGGTAACTACCACGCAGCCGCTTACCGATCCCCTCTGGCATGCCAGCGTGAACTCGTTGGGGTGGCGCGTTGATACGCAGTATGGTGATTTACATCCCTGGGCGAAGATCAGCTACAACCAGCAGTCGGAGGAAGAATATTTGTACACCCTGGGCTTAAGCGCCAAATTTTAGGGTTGTTACTTTTTTAAACGCTGCGGTAACATATTTAATACAATAACGGCGCGGGCTGTGGTGATAGTGGTCACTCACCTTTAAGCGTTTTCTTTTCCGGCAAGGTCATTCATTCCCGCTTCCAGGCATTTCATTCCGTATCTCCTGCATTTCATGCCGTTTTACCCCTGGCGTTTTGGGGTTTTGTTTATCGTGTCCTCAGCGAACTTCCTTAATTTCTCTTGCAGGACACTGCCATGAACACATCAACTTATAACCGCACGCGTTGGCTGACGCTTTTCGGCACCATCGTTACCCAGTTCGCACTGGGCTCGGTCTATACCTGGAGCCTGTTTAACAGCGCCCTGTCCGATAAGCTCGGCGCACCGATAAGCCAGGTGGCATTCTCCTTCGGCTTGCTGAGCCTTGGATTAGCGATTTCCTCTTCCGTGGCGGGCAAACTTCAGGAGCGCTTCGGCGTGAAGCGCGTAACCATGGCCTCCGGGATCCTGCTGGGCGTGGGCTTCTTCCTGACGGCACATTCAAACAACCTGATGATGCTGTGGCTAAGCGCCGGGGTGCTGGTGGGTCTGGCGGACGGCGCAGGTTATCTGCTGACGCTGTCTAACTGCGTGAAGTGGTTCCCGGAGCGTAAAGGGCTTATCTCCGCGTTTGCCATTGGTTCATATGGCCTGGGCAGCCTGGGGTTCAAATTCATTGACTCCCATCTGCTGGCCTCGGTTGGGCTTGAGAAAACCTTTATGATCTGGGGCGTGATTGTGCTGGTAATGATCCTCTTCGGCGCCACGCTGATGAAAGATGCGCCGCAGCAGGAAGTGAAAACCGTTAACGGCGTGGTGGAGAACGATTTCACCCTCGCTCAGTCCATGCGTAAGCCGCAGTACTGGATGCTGGCGGTGATGTTCCTGACGGCCTGCATGAGCGGTCTGTATGTCATCGGTGTGGCGAAAGATATCGCGCAGGGGATGGTAAAACTGGACGCGGCGACGGCGGCAAACGCGGTAACGGTCATCTCCATCGCTAACCTCTCGGGTCGTCTGGTACTGGGTATCCTGTCTGACAAAATCGCCCGTATCCGTGTGATTACGCTGGGGCAGGTCATCTCCCTGGTGGGTATGGCAGCACTGCTGTTCGCTCCGCTGAACGAGGCGACATTCTTTGCAGCAATTGCCTGCGTAGCCTTTAACTTTGGCGGCACTATTACCGTCTTCCCGTCACTGGTGAGCGAGTTCTTCGGCCTGAACAACCTGGCGAAAAACTACGGCGTCATTTATCTCGGCTTCGGTATCGGCAGTATTTGCGGTTCACTGATTGCCTCGCTGTTTGGCGGCTTCTACGTGACCTTCTGCGTGATATTCGCTTTGCTGATTATTTCGCTGGCGCTGTCCACCACGATCCGTCAGCCGCAGCGCGAACTGTATAAAGAAGCGCATGTATGATGCGATGAAAAGAGGCCGCAGGGCCTCTTTTATTTATTTCTAAATCGCTTCCGGACTTGCTATTTTGTAAAAATCTTCATCGATTCACATTCTCTGCTGCCACTTTTCTTCCCTGCTGTGGTCTACTTATCGCGCTTGTAGACGTTTCTGATAACGGTTTCTCTCGCATCTACTTACTCTGTCAGCTTTCTCACTGAGATTCGGCGGGTTTTTATACCCCTTCCCCCAGGGTTGTTTGCATGAAATATATTAGGTCTCTTACCCAGCAAAGATTGTGTCTGATGCTGGCTGTCTATATCGGTTTGTTTCTGAATGGCGCGGTGCTGTTCAGACGAGTGGAAGGTTATTTCGAACACCTCACTGTAAGAAATGGAATTTTTGCCGCGATTGAAGTGTTTGGCTCAATTCTGGCGACCTTCTTCCTGTTACGCCTGCTCTCTCTCTTTGGCCGTCGTACATGGCAAATTCTGGCCTCGCTGGTGGTGATTATCTCCGCCGCCGCAAGCTATTACATGACATTCATGAACGTGGTCATTGGCTACGGTATTGTGGCCTCGGTGATGACCACGGACATCGACCTCTCGAAAGAGGTGGTGGGCCAAGGGTTCATCCTGTGGACGATTCTGACCTGCCTGATCCCGCTCTTCTTTATCTGGAGTAACACCTGTCGCTACACCCTGTTACGCCAGTTGCGTACCCGGGGACAGCGCATCCGCAACGTCGCCGTCGTTCTTCTGGCGGGTCTGCTGGTATGGGCGCCTATTCGCCTGATGGAAAAGCAGCAAAAACGGATCGAAAAAGCGACAGGCGTGGATATGCCAAGCTACGGCGGCGTGGTGGCTAACTCGTACCTGCCGTCTAACTGGCTGTCGGCGTTAGGTCTTTACGCCTGGGCTCAGGCGGACGAATCCAGCGATGTGAAATCGCTGATTAACCCGACCAAAAAGTTCACCTACCAGGCTCCGGCTGACGGGCTGGATGATACTTACGTGGTCTTCGTTATCGGCGAAACGACGCGCTGGGATCATATGGGTATTCTCGGTTATGACCGCGATACCACCCCGAAACTGGCGCAGGAAAAGAATCTGGTGGCATACCGCGGCTACTCCTGCGATACCGCCACGAAGCTCTCGTTGCGCTGTATGTTTGTTCGCGAGGGCGGTGCGAGTGATAACCCTCAGCGCACTCTCAAAGAGCAAAACGTATTTGCTGTTCTGAAGCAGCTTGGATTTAGCTCCGATCTGTTCGCCATGCAAAGTGAGATGTGGTTCTACACCAACACCATGGCGGATAACATCGCCTACCGCGAGCAGATTGGCGCCGAGCCGCGTAACCGCGGAAAGAACGTTGATGACATGCTGCTGCTCTCTGAGATGGAACAGTCGCTGAAAAACCATCCGCAGGGTAAGCACCTTATTGTTCTGCATACCAAAGGGTCACACTACAGCTACTATCAGCGTTACACGCGCGATTTCGCCAAATGGACGCCTGAGTGCGTCGGCATTAACAAGAACTGTAGCAAGCAGGAGTTGATCAATGCCTATGATAACTCGATTCTGTATGTGGATACCTTCCTCAGCCGGGTGATTGACCAGCTTCGCGATAAGAAAGCGATTGTGATCTACGCGGCCGACCACGGCGAGTCCATCAACGAGAAAGAGCATTTACACGGTACGCCGCGTAAGCTGGCGCCACCAGAGCAGTTCCGCGTGCCGATGATCATGTGGATGTCGGACAAGTATCTGGAAAACCCGGACAAAGCCAAAATGTTTGCCCACCTGAAACAGCAGGCAGAGATTAAGGTACCGCGCCGTCACGTTGAGCTGTACGACACTATTATGGGCTGTCTCGGCTATACCTCACCGAACGGTGGGATTAACGAAAACAACAACTGGTGTAAACTCCCTGATAACACCACAAAAGCCGCGCAGTAGCTGGTCTGGCGAGAATATCGCCAGTTGAATGGCTTTTTGAAAATAAGGGATTGACGAGGGCGCACCTCAGCAGTAAGATGCGCTCCGCATTCGGCGAGTAGCGCAGCTTGGTAGCGCAACTGGTTTGGGACCAGTGGGTCGGAGGTTCGAATCCTCTCTCGCCGACCACATTCTAAAAAGGGCTAACCGCAAGGTTAGCCCTTTTTGCATTAACGCGTTACCCCGCACGAGTCCTCAAAATACCCCTTAGCCCTGCTTCCCCCTGCCTGCTTGCGGTTTTGTGACATAATCCATTGTATTTTTTTATATATAGTTTGATCTTTTTTCGCGTTGCTTATGGATAACCTCAGCATTTTTCGCTGTGCGTTTTAACGTTCGCGGTATTTAGTGCTCAGATAATCACCATTCTGTAAGAAAATTTACCCATTCTGAATAAAACTTAATCACTGAGTGTTGCGAAATATGAAGATAATTGTGCTGCATCATGGCGAGTAGCATAAATTTCTCTGCTGAAAACTCACGGTCAGGGTTTTTTTAATCTTTGTTTGCGGTTTCTCACACTCCACGTAAATCCCCGCCACCTGTATTGACGTTTTCACATTCTGTTGACAGATTGTAGGGCACGAGGGGCATTTCAGGGAGGATCTGCGCTGCAACTCAAACGCTCTTCTGAAAGGATTCTCTATCCCTTTTAACGCCCTCGGGCATCACCGACCGGACCGGGTAAAAAATAAATAAAGGTCAGGCGGCGTAACACAACAAAGCAAAACATCACATTGGAGCACAATAATGAGTATTTCCTTGAAGAAGTCAGGGATGCTGAAGCTTGGTCTGAGCCTGGTGGCCATGACCGTCGCAGCAAGCGTACAGGCAAAAACCCTGGTTTACTGTTCTGAAGGCTCTCCGGAAGGCTTTAACCCACAGCTCTTTACCTCTGGTACGACTTACGACGCAAGCTCTGTACCGATCTATAACCGTCTGGTTGAATTTAAAACCGGTACCACGGAAGTGATTCCTGGCCTGGCTGAAAAGTGGGATATCAGCGAAGACGGTAAAACCTATACCTTCCACCTGCGTCAGGGCGTGAAGTGGCAGGACAGCAAAGAATTCAAACCTACGCGCGACTTTAACGCCGATGACGTAGTGTTCTCCTTCGACCGTCAAAAAAATGCCCAGAACCCGTACCATAAAGTGTCTGGCGGCAGCTATGAATACTTCGAAGGGATGGGTCTGCCAGACCTGATTGCTGAAGTGAAAAAAGTGGACGATAAAACCGTTCAGTTCGTGCTGACGCGTCCGGAAGCGCCATTCCTCGCTGACCTGGCGATGGACTTCGCCTCTATTCTCTCTAAAGAGTACGCGGACAACATGCTGAAAGCCGGCACGCCGGAAAAAGTGGACCTGAACCCAATCGGTACCGGCCCGTTCCAGCTGCTTCAGTACCAGAAAGATTCCCGTATTCTGTATAAAGCCTTCCCGGGCTACTGGGGCACCAAGCCGCAGATCGACCGTCTGGTCTTCTCCATCACGCCTGACGCATCCGTGCGTTACGCAAAATTGCAGAAAAACGAATGTCAGGTGATGCCGTATCCAAACCCGGCTGACATCGCGCGCATGAAGCAGGACAAAAATATCAACCTGATGGAGCAGGCGGGCCTGAACGTGGGTTATCTCTCCTTCAACACCGAGAAGAAACCGTTCGATGACGTGAAAGTGCGTCAGGCGCTGACCTACGCGGTGAACAAAGAAGCGATCATCAAAGCCGTTTACCAGGGCGCTGGCGTTGCGGCCAAGAACCTGATCCCACCAACCATGTGGGGCTATAACGACGACATTAAGGACTACACCTACGATCCTGAGAAAGCGAAAGCGCTGCTGAAAGAAGCGGGCCAGGATAAAGGTTTCACCGTTGAGCTGTGGGCGATGCCGGTACAGCGTCCTTACAACCCGAACGCACGTCGTATGGCGGAAATGGTTCAGGCTGACTGGGCGAAGATTGGCGTACAGGCCAAAATTGTGACCTACGAGTGGGGCGAGTACCTGAAACGCGCCAAAGCGGGCGAACACCAGGCGGTCATGATGGGCTGGACCGGCGACAACGGGGATCCGGACAACTTCTTCGCGACCCTGTTCAGCTGTGCGGCAGCGAAAGACGGTTCCAACTACTCTCGCTGGTGCTACAAGCCGTTTGAAGACCTGATCCAGCCGGCGCGTGCGACCGATGATCACAACAAACGTATCGAACTGTACAAGCAAGCTCAGGTTGTCATGCACGATCAGGCTCCGGCGTTGATTGTTGCTCACTCCACCGTGTACGAGCCAGTGCGTAAAGAAGTGAAGGGCTACGTGGTCGATCCACTGGGCAAACACCACTTCGAAAACGTGTCTGTTGAATAATAAGTAGGGTGTTCTCCCTCTCCCTGTGGGAGAGGGCAGGGGTGAGGGGCGTGCATGCATCCCCTCACCCTAACCCTCTCCCGAAGGGAGAGGGAATTTACATTTGTGAGCAATACAGACGTCACGCTACTGAGCGTGCGTCATCAGAGAGAATCCGGGTTATGTTGCAGTTCATCCTCCGACGTCTGGGACTGGTTATCCCGACGTTTATCGGTATCACCCTTCTCACTTTTGCCTTCGTCCATATGATCCCGGGTGATCCGGTGATGATTATGGCGGGCGAGCGTGGTATCTCCCCTGAACGTCATGCGCAACTGCTGGCTGAACTCGGCCTTGATAAGCCGATGTGGCAGCAGTACCTCCACTACATCTGGGGCGTATTACACGGCGATTTAGGGATTTCACTGAAAAGCCGTCTTCCGGTGTGGGACGAGTTCGTGCCGCGTTTCCAGGCGACGCTGGAACTCGGCATCTGCGCCATGATCTTCGCGACCGCGGTGGGGATTCCCGTCGGCGTGCTGGCTGCCGTTAAGCGTGGCTCTATTTTCGACCACACCGCCGTTGGCCTGGCACTGACCGGCTACTCCATGCCTATCTTCTGGTGGGGCATGATGCTGATCATGCTGGTCTCGGTGCAGTGGAACCTGACGCCGGTCTCCGGACGTGTCAGCGATATGGTTTTCCTTGACGACACCAACCCGTTAACCGGCTTTATGCTGATTGATACGGCGATCTGGGGCGAAGAGGGCAACTTCATTGATGCGGTTGCGCACATGATCCTGCCTGCAATGGTGCTTGGCACCATCCCACTTGCGGTGATCGTGCGTATGACTCGTTCCTCCATGCTGGAAGTGCTGGGCGAAGATTATATTCGTACTGCCCGCGCTAAAGGTCTGACCCGTATGCGCGTCATCATCATTCATGCCCTGCGTAACGCCATGCTGCCGGTGGTGACCGTTATCGGTTTGCAGGTCGGTACGCTGCTGGCCGGGGCGATCCTGACCGAAACCATCTTCTCCTGGCCAGGCCTTGGACGCTGGTTGATTGATGCGCTGCAACGCCGTGACTATCCGGTTGTGCAGGGCGGTGTATTGCTGGTCGCGACGATGATTATCCTCGTCAACCTGCTGGTCGATTTGCTGTACGGCGTGGTGAACCCGCGTATTCGTCATAAGAAGTAAGGGGCCATCATGTCACAAGTTACTCAAAATAAAGCGGTTACCGCACCGGTGCCAATGACGCCGATGCAGGAATTCTGGCACTACTTCAAGCGCAACAAAGGAGCGGTCGTCGGGCTGGTATATGTTTCCATCATGATCCTGATTGCGGTGTTTGCGAACTTCCTTGCGCCGTATAACCCCGCGGACCAGTTCCGTGATGCGCTGCTCGCGCCACCGGCCTGGCAGGAAGGTGGTAGCCTGACGCACCTGCTCGGTACTGATGACGTTGGCCGCGATGTGCTGTCTCGTCTGATGTACGGCGCGCGCCTCTCTCTGCTGGTTGGCTGTCTCGTGGTGGTGTTGTCGCTGATCATGGGCGTTGTGCTTGGTCTGGTGGCGGGCTACTTCGGCGGCATCGTTGATAACGTCATCATGCGTATCGTCGATATCATGCTGGCATTGCCAAGCCTTCTGCTGGCCCTGGTGCTGGTCGCGGTCTTTGGTCCTTCGATAGGCAATGCCGCGCTCGCGCTAACGTTCGTTGCGCTTCCTCACTATGTCCGATTAACCCGTGCGGCCGTGCTGGTCGAGGTGAACCGCGATTATGTAACGGCATCTCGAGTGGCGGGTGCGGGGGCGATGCGCCAGATGTTCGTCAATATTCTTCCTAACTGCCTTGCACCGCTGATTGTTCAGGCGTCGCTCGGTTTTTCTAACGCCATTCTTGATATGGCCGCTCTTGGCTTCCTTGGCATGGGTGCGCAGCCGCCAACACCGGAATGGGGCACCATGCTCTCCGACGTGTTGCAGTTCGCGCAAAGCGCCTGGTGGGTCGTCACCTTCCCGGGTCTGGCGATTCTGCTGACGGTGCTGGCATTCAACCTGATGGGTGATGGTCTGCGTGATGCACTTGATCCCAAACTGAAGCAGTAAGAGGCACGAGATGGCGTTATTAAATGTAGATAAATTATCGGTGCACTTCGGCGATGAAGGCACACCGTTTCGTGCTGTGGACCGCATCAGCTATAGCGTAAATCAGGGCGAAGTGGTTGGTATCGTTGGGGAGTCCGGTTCCGGTAAGTCAGTGAGTTCACTGGCAATCATGGGGCTGATTGACTATCCCGGCCGCGTAATGGCGGAAAGCCTGGAGTTCAATGGTCAGGATCTGCAGCGCATTTCCGAAAAACAGCGCCGCCAGCTGGTGGGAGCGGAAGTGGCGATGATCTTCCAGGACCCGATGACCAGTCTGAACCCGTGTTACACCGTGGGTTTCCAGATTATGGAAGCCATTAAGGTGCACCAGGGCGGTAACAAGCAAACCCGTCGCCAGCGCGCTATTGACCTGCTAACGCAGGTGGGTATACCCGATCCGGCATCGCGTCTGGACGTTTATCCGCACCAGTTGTCCGGTGGGATGAGTCAGCGTGTAATGATCGCGATGGCCATTGCCTGTCGACCAAAACTGCTGATTGCCGATGAACCGACAACCGCGCTGGACGTGACCATTCAGGCGCAAATTATTGAGCTACTGCTGGAGTTGCAGCAGAAAGAGAATATGGCGCTGGTGCTGATTACGCACGATCTGGCGCTGGTGGCTGAAGCGGCACACAAAATCATTGTGATGTATGCAGGCCAGGTGGTGGAGACCGGGAGTTCACACGATATCTTCCGGGCCCCGCGTCATCCCTATACGCAGGCGCTGCTGCGCGCGCTGCCGGAGTTCGCGCAGGATAAAGCGCGTCTGGCCTCGCTGCCGGGGGTGGTACCGGGTAAATATGACCGTCCTCAGGGCTGTCTGCTTAACCCGCGCTGCCCGTATGCGACGGATAAATGCCGCGTCGACGAGCCGGAGCTGAACCTGTTAGCTGACGGACGTCAGTCGAAATGCCACTACCCACTCGATGATGCCGGGAGGCCAACACTATGAGTACGCAACAAATGCTGTTGCAGGCCATCGACCTGAAAAAACATTACCCGGTGAAGAAGGGCCTCTTTGCTTCTGAGCGCCTGGTAAAAGCGCTGGATGGTGTCTCCTTTACTCTCGAACGCGGAAAAACGCTGGCGGTGGTAGGGGAATCTGGCTGTGGGAAGTCCACGCTGGGCCGTCTGTTAACGATGATTGAAGTTCCGACTGGCGGCGAGCTTTACTATCAGGGCCAGGATCTGCTCAAGCACGATCCGCAGGCGCAGAAACTGCGACGTCAGAAAATCCAGATTGTGTTCCAGAATCCGTATGGTTCGCTGAACCCGCGAAAAAAAGTGGGGCAGATTCTGGAAGAGCCGCTGCTGATCAACAGCAACCTGAGCAAAGAGCAGCGTCGTGAAAAAGCGCTGGCGATGATGGCGAAGGTGGGCCTGAAAACCGAGCATTACGATCGCTATCCGCATATGTTCTCTGGCGGTCAACGTCAGCGTATCGCCATCGCCCGTGGTCTGATGCTCGACCCGGACGTGGTGATTGCCGATGAACCGGTTTCGGCGCTCGACGTATCCGTGCGTGCGCAGGTGCTGAACCTGATGATGGATTTACAGCAGGATCTTGGGCTGTCGTACGTTTTCATCTCCCATGACCTGTCTGTGGTTGAGCACATTGCCGATGAGGTGATGGTGATGTATCTGGGACGCTGCGTAGAGAAGGGGACGAAAGATCAGATCTTTAATAACCCGCGTCATCCATATACTCAGGCACTACTGTCTGCGACGCCGCGACTGAACCCGGATGACCGTCGTGAGCGCATTAAGCTGACCGGCGAGTTACCAAGCCCGCTTAACCCGCCGCCGGGATGTGCGTTCAACGCCCGCTGCCGTCGCCGCTTCGGTCCGTGTACGCAGTTGCAGCCACAACTGAAAGATTATGGCGGACAGCTGGTGGCCTGCTTCGCGGTCGATCAGGATGAAAACGGCGAAAAGCCGCATGCATAAAGGAAAAAACCGGCGATAAGCCGGTTTTTTTACGTCTGAGATCTACTTCCGTAAACGAATCTGGTCAACGGCGTGTTTCTCACTCTTGGTGAGGATCAGGCTTGCACGTTCGCGCGTCGGCAGGATGTTCTCTTTGAGGTTGACGTAGTTGATCTCATTCCACAGCCCGGTCGCCACGTTGATAGCCTCTTCTTCAGAGAGCTGAGCGTAGTTGTGGAAGTAAGAATCCGGGTCGGTGAACGCCCCTTCACGGAACTTCAGGAAGCGGTTGATATACCAGCGTTGCAACAGATCTTCAGGCGCATCCACATAAATTGAGAAATCGACGAAGTCAGAGACAAACACGTGATGCGGATCGTGAGGGTAATCCATCCCGCTTTGCAGTACGTTTAAGCCCTCCAGAATCAGGATGTCGGGCTGCACCACCGTTTTGTCACCATCCGGGATGCGGTCGTAGATCAGATGCGAGTAGACCGGTGCGGTAACGTTCGGCACGCCCGATTTTAAATCAGAGACAAACTTTACCAGGCGGTGCATATCATAAGAGAGCGGGAAGCCCTTCTTCTTCATCAGGCCGCGTTCTTTCAACACCTCATTGGGATGCAGGAAGCCGTCGGTGGTGATCAGCTCCACGCTGCGGTGTTCCGGCCAGCGGCTCAGCAGCGCCTGTAGCACGCGCGCGGTGGTACTTTTACCCACTGCCACGCTGCCCGCAATACTGATGATATAAGGAATACGTTGACCGTTCGTGCCGAGGAACTGTTCCAGTACGGCCTGACGACGCAAGTTGGAGCTGATATAAAAGTTAAGCAAGCGAGAGAGGGGGAGATAGATTTCTGCCACCTCTTCCAGGGAGAGATCTTCGTTTATCCCTTTTAGCCGTGCGATTTCACCTTCCGTCAGTGTCATAGGGACGGAGTCACGCAGGGCTGCCCACTGGCTACGGTTAAACTGAAGATAGGGCGTCATTAACGTTTGCTCTTTTTTGCTCATAAGCATGCTTCTGTGAACCATCACGAAACGGCGGGTGCGGGCTCATCACATAGTTAATTTTGGACAATGGGCAGGAGGTTAACACCAGATGAGAGGAATAATAAGAAAAAATATGGGAAAGCGATGCTTAACCGGGCAGGCATCACCCGGGGCTATAGCGTGCCGAAATCAGGCGTTCATGTTGGATTTTTAATCACGAGCGGATGAATTTACAGCGGTTAGCCCTGGTTTCGAATAAAATGTGAGCGAAAGAACGTTTTATGCAATTTTTTAGTTGCATGACTGCGCAGGTCTCCATAGAATGCGCGCTACTTGATGCCGACTTAGCTCAGTAGGTAGAGCAACTGACTTGTAATCAGTAGGTCACCAGTTCGATTCCGGTAGTCGGCACCATCAAGTCCGGTGGGGTTCCCGAGCGGCCAAAGGGAGCAGACTGTAAATCTGCCGTCACAGACTTCGAAGGTTCGAATCCTTCCCCCACCACCACTTTCTGGCAGCGTCAACGCCGCCGGAGCTGGTTGGAAAAATTGACCAGCTCGAACAGAAAAGAGAGAAATCTCTTTTTTTGTTACAGAAAGAACTGGGTAGCCGAGTTTCAGGATGCGGGCATCGTATAATGGCTATTACCTCAGCCTTCCAAGCTGATGATGCGGGTTCGATTCCCGCTGCCCGCTCCAATACGTGCTGATATGGCTCAGTTGGTAGAGCGCACCCTTGGTAAGGGTGAGGTCCCCAGTTCGACTCTGGGTATCAGCACCACTTCACTTCTCCCTCCCTTTCTCTCTGTTTCAATGTAAATGTATTCAACAGTTCAGGCATTTTCGCCTGGTTGATGTGGTGATATCACCGATTTATCCGTGTCTTAGAGGGACAATCGATGTCTAAAGAAAAGTTTGAACGTACAAAACCGCACGTTAACGTCGGTACTATCGGCCACGTTGACCATGGTAAAACAACGCTGACCGCTGCAATCACTACCGTACTGGCTAAAACCTACGGCGGTGCTGCTCGTGCTTTCGATCAGATCGATAACGCACCAGAAGAAAAAGCTCGTGGTATCACCATCAACACCTCTCACGTTGAGTATGACACCCCGACTCGCCACTACGCACACGTAGACTGCCCAGGCCACGCCGACTATGTTAAAA